>JANXOM010000027.1 GCA_025353585.1 Deltaproteobacteria bacterium | reverse complement strand
CGCCGCGCCCCCGCCGACGCCTCGCTCGCCCGCGCCGACCGCTGCGCCCCGCGCGGCGACGCCGATGGCCGCGCCGCCAGCGCGCGCCGCCGCGCCGACGAGGTCTCCGCTCACGCAGCCGACGACGAGCGGACTTGCTCCGCCGGCGGAGCCGAAGCGGACGACGAGCGGACTTGCTCCGCCGGCGGAGCCGAAGCGGACGACGAGCGGACTTGCTCCGCCGGTGGAGATCGACCGGCCCCGCAGCCTGATCCGGATCGACCTGCCGGAGCCGAACCGCCAGGTGCGCAGCCCGCTCGTCGGCCGCGGCGAGGAGCTGTCCATCTTGCGCGACCTCGTCGCGCGCGCAGTCGACTTCCAGGCGCCGCAGCTCGTCACGATCGTCGGCAACCAGGGCACCGGCAAGACGCGGCTCATCAACGAGCTGATCGAGGCGCTCCCGCGCGATGTCGATCCGCCGGCGCGCATCTTTCACGGCTCGGCCGAGCGCGACGCGAACGGCGAGCCGGTCCAGCTCTCAGCTATCATCGCGCTGCTCCGCGACCGCCTCGATCTCACCCCGAACCCCGACGACGTCGCGCGGCTGCGCTTCGCCCACGAGGTGAAGTCCGTCCTCGCGAGCGACCAGGTCGCGGAGATGCTGCACCTCCTCGGCGCGTTCGTCGGGCTCGAATTTCCGCCGACGCCGTTCCTGCGCGCCGTCACGGAGAGCCCGAAGCAGCACGCGGTCATCGCGCGGACCGCGCTCCGGCGCTTCCTCGAGCTCGACGCCGGCAACGGCCCGCTGATCCTCGTCCTCGACGATCTGCAGTGGGCGGACGACGACACGCTCGCGCTCGTCAGCGAGCTCGCCATCGGCCTCGCCGGCTCGCCGGTCGTGCTGATCGCGGCCGCGCGCCCCGAGATGCTCGTGCGCAGCGGCAGCTGGGGCGAGGGCGAGATCGACCACACGCGCGTGGACCTCCGCAACCTCGAGCCCGACGACGCCGAGGCCATGTTCCGGAACCTCCTCGCCCGCGCGAAGACCGTGCCGCCCGACACGGTGCTCAACGCCGTCGAGATGACGGGCGGCAACCCGGCGTTCCTCGAGCAGCTCGTGCGGCTGTTCCTGCACAACGGCACGATCGACGCCAGCGGCGCGATCTGGAGGCTCGACCCCGACCTCGCGGCGGCCACCGAGCTGCCGATCAGCGTCGAGGAGGCGATCGAGGCGCGCATCGCGGCGCTCCAGGGCGACGAGCGCGATCTCCTCGAGAAGGCGGCTGTCTTCGGCAACGTGTTCTGGGTCTCGGCCGTCATCGCGCTGACCCGCCTCGAGCTGCCGGTACCGCCGGTGGTGCCGGGCGCCCTCGAGATCGAGTGGGGGAACGGCGAGGACGTGCGCCGCCGGATCTCGGACCTCGTGTTCATGCTCGCGGACCAGGACTACCTCCTGCCGCTCGACGCGAGCGACTCCAGCATCGCCGGCGACGTCGAGGTCGTGTTCAAGCACAACCTCGAGCGCGAGCTGATCGTGCGCTCCACGGAGAGCGGCCGCCTCAAGCGCTATCACCTCGCGGCCGCGCAGTGGCTCGAGGCCAAGCTCTCGCAGCGCAGCGACGAGCAACTCGAGTACCTCGCGGGCCTCTACGAACGCGGTGGGGACTCGCGCCGCGCCGCGCGGTGCTACCTGCAGGGCGGCGATCGCGCGCGGTTGCGCTACTCGCCCGAGGAGGCGCGGGTCCTGTACGAGAAGGGCCTCGCGATGATCGCGGCCACCGACGCGCCGGCGCGCCTCGACGCGCTCCACAACCTCGGCGACGTGCTCGAGCAGGCCGGCCGCACGGACGAGGCGGTCGACCGCTTCCAGGAGATGCTCGCGCTGGCGTGGCAGTACGACAACCTCGCCAAGGCGGGCGCGGCGTACACGCGGCTCGCGCGCTCGCAGCGCCGGCTCGGCAAGTACGACGCCGCCATGGAGCACCTGCGGCGCGCGCACGAGCTGTTCGAGCGCAGCCGGGACGACCGCGGCATCGCCTCGGCGCTCGACGACATGGGGCGCGTGCACTGGCTGCGCGGCGCGTACGGCCAGGCGCTCGACTTTCACCGCCAGGCGCTGACGATCCGGCGCGCCCTCGGCGATCGGCGCTCGATCGCGCTCTCGCTCGCGAACATCGGCCGCGTCCATCACGACACCGGCAACTTCAAGGCCGCGATCGCGCAGTTCCGGGAGGCGCTCGATCTGCGGCGCGACATCGGCGACCTCGTCGGCGTGGTGCAGTCGCTGTGCGACCTCGGCGGCGTCCAGGGCGAGGACGGCAACCAGGAGGGCGCGCTCGAGCTGCTCGACGAGGCGCGCGCGATGGCGAAGGACATCGGCGACAAGCTCGCGCTCGCCGACGTGCTCTCGCGCATGGGCGAGGTCAAGGCCGCGCTCGGCCGCGGCGTCGAGGCCGTGAAGGACCTGTCGGACGCCAAGCTCATCGCGAGCGGGCTCGGCGATCGCGTCTCGCTCGCGACGACGCACCAGCGGCTCGCGCAGGTCCAGCTCGCCCTCGGCAACCTCGAGGCGGCGGACGTCGAGGCGCACGCGGCGGTGGCGGTCAGCGAGGCGGTCGGCCTGCGCGTGCACGTCGGCAGCGGCTACCGCGTCAAGGCCGAGGTCAACGCGGCGCTCGGGCACACGCTCCAGGCCGAGGACGACTTCCGGCGCGCGATCGACATCCTCGCCGCGGTCAAGCACGAGGTCGAGCTGGCGCGCGCGTTCCAGGGCCTCGCCGGGCTCAAGGAGCGGGCGGGCGCGACGGCGGAGGCGGCCAAGCTCCGGGGCCGCGCGGTGGACATCTTCACTCGGTTGCGCGGCGCGGCCGCCACGGAATGACGACCGACGACGAGGTGAGCCTCAAACTGCACGATGCCGTCCCGTACCCCGTGCGCAGCGTCTGTGCGCGGTTGCGGCACGCCGGCTTCCAGACCGTCACGGTGGGCGGCGCGGTGCGGGACGTCTTGCTCGGCCGCGAGGTTGGAGATTGGGACGTCGCCACCGCGGCGCGCCCTGAAGACGTGGTGGCGGTATTTCCGCGGACGATCCCGACCGGTATCCAGCACGGCACGGTCACCGTGATGATGGGCAGCGATGCGATCGAGGTGACGACGTTCCGCGGCGAGGGCGCCTACACCGACGCGCGGCGGCCGGATCACGTGGTGTTCGGCGTGCCGCTCGACGAGGATCTCGCGCGGCGCGACCTGGTCGTCAACGCGATGGCGTTCGACCCGGCGACGGGCGAGCTGCACGATCCGTTCGGCGGGCTGGCGGACCTCGCGGCGCGGCGTCTGCGCGCGGTCGGCCCGAGCCCCGATTCGTACGTCAACGCGGTCGCGCGCTTCTCCGAGGACGGGCTGCGCGTGATGCGAACGGTCCGGTTCGCGGCGGTGCTCGAGTTCGCGCTCGACGCCGAGACCGAGCGCGGCATCGGCGAGCCGGTGGTGCTCGCGGCGCTGGCGCGGGTGTCGCGCGAGCGCGTCAGCGACGAGCTGCGGAAGCTCCTCGCGGCGGCGCGGCCCTCGCTCGGGCTCGCCATCGCGTTGCGCACGGGGATCGTGACCAGCATCCTGCCCGCCGTCGCGGCGGCGGTCGGTGACGGCGCGGCGTGGGGCGCGCGCGTGGATGCGGCGGCTCCCGAGGCGCGGCTCGGCGCGCTGCTGGCCGATCTGGGCGCCGCGCCCACGCCCCGGCTCGACCGCGCGCTCGTGGGGCAGGTCGAGAAGCTCCTGCGCGCGCTGAAGTTCAGCAACGAGGAGCTCGGCGTCGCGGCCCGGCTCGTCGGGGCCGCGGGCGCGGCGCGGGCCTCGCTGGACGACGCGGCGCTGCGGCGGCTGCTCTCCGAGCTCGGCCGCCCCGTCGCGCCGACGGCCGCGGCGCTGTGGACCGCGTCGGGCGCCGCGGAGCTGGCGGGGCGCACGCGCGTGATCCTCGAGCGCGGCGATGCGCTGTCCGTCGGCGAGCTCGCGCTCGGCGGCAAGGAGATCATGGCCGCGCTCGCGCTCGCGCCGGGCCCCGGGATCGGAAAGCTGCTCGCCGCGCTCTTCGAGCAGGTGCTCGCCGACCCCGCGCTCAACACGCCCGACGCGCTGCTCGCCGCCGCCCGCGCCGTGCCGCGCTGACGACGGGCACGGACACGCCGGCGCTGACGCTGACGGGTCCGTGCCCGCGAGCCCGTGATTCCGGTCAGGGCGAGACCACGAACGGCGTGCGGAACGTGAGGCCCGCACCGATGTGGAAGTCCCCGACGTCCGCCACCATGTCGCGCACGCCGGCCTCGACGTAGAGGCCGACCGCGTACGTCCCGAGGAACAGGCCGCGCGGCTCGATGCCGACGCCGCTCGCGTAGAGCTCGGTGCTGAGGCGACCGGTGACGCCGAAGCCGGTGTGGTCGACGCCAAACGCCGACGAGCCGATGTACTCGCCGCGCACCGCCGCCCACGTGCGCCACGCTTGACCGTGCGAGAGCGTGTGCGCGCCCTCGAGGTACGCGCCGCCGTACGCGATGCCGTTGCTGTTCGACATGTTGTTCGGGTCCGACGGCGCCCCGAGGAGCGCGCCGAACACGCCGATGCCGACGTCGGTCTGCGTCGGGTTCGGGCTCAGCGACGCCCAGTGGATGCCGACGGCAGCGTTGATGCCGGGCGCGAAGCCGCGCGACGTGTCGACGCCGGCGGCGCCGAGGTCGATCTTGAGCGGCATCATGAAGCGCGGCCCGGGGCGGCGACGGTAGTGGACCTGCGGGCCGACGCCGACGACGACGGGCGTGACGACCGCATGCTCTGCTTCGGCATGGACCGTCGACGCCGCGGAGCCGAGAAGGGAGGCCGTGGTCGCGGCCAGGACGAGGAGGCTAGACGAAGTGCGCATGGGTGACCGGCGCTATTCCACCGAACGTGCCAAGCGGCGCCTCCGCTCCAGGAGGGTTGCCTCGTGAAATCCGGTCCGCGGCGTGAACCGCGGTTGACGCCGGGCCCACGTCAAACGTTCACGGTGCCTGGCTGCACTAGAGAGTCTGGGCCCAGGCGTCGACGACCAGCGTCCGCGCCCCGCGGCCCCCGACGATGACCCGCGGCAGGTCGAGCCGGGCGATGCGCGCATCGAGGTCGACCACCAGGTGGGAGGCCCGGCGGAGGAGGTTCGCGAGCCCCGAGCGGTCGGGCTCCGGCTCGCCGGCGCGGGAGGCGACCACGGCCGCGGCCAGGGCCTGGGCGTCGCTCGGCCGGAGCGGCGCGGGCGCGGCGGCGATCTGGACGGCGCCGGGGGCATCGAGCACCACCGTCCACCCGAGCGCGGGCAGCTTGACGAACGAGACGGCGAGCTCGCGACCCGCCGGCGGCGCCTCGCGCACGATGACGGCGAACCCGTTGTCGTCGGACTCCGCGTCCTCACCACCGCGCGCCTCGGTCGCCGCCGCGCCGCGAACGGCCGAGAGCAGCGCCCCGTACGCGCGGCGGACGAGCGCATCGCTGCTGACGCCGCGCTCGACGGCGCACCCGGCGGGCTCGGTCGGCAGGTCGTTGCCCCAGGGCTTGAGCTCGACGGGAAAGCCGGCCTTGCGCGCGGCCTTCACGGCGGCGGACGGCGTGGTCGCGACGCCTTGCCGCGTGATCGGCACGCCGTACGCGGCGAGCAAGAGCTTCGTGTCGTGGTCCCCGATGCGCGGGACGGGGAGCTTGGCGAGCGTGCGCGCGACGCGGTCGCCGTCGATCGCCAGCTCCGCGGCGGCGGTGACGGGCGCGGGCCCGAGGCCGATGGCGATCCGCTCCGCGGCCCGGCCGAGCATCGCGATCGCGGCGACGGCGGCCCGCCCGCCGTGTAACGCGCGGTCGTCAGCGGCGAGCTCGCCGCGCGGCGCGACGGGCACGTGCATGCCGGGCAGCGAGGCGCGCGGCGGTCCGAGCGCGGGGTCGTAGAGGACGGCGGCCGTCGGCGTGTCGTCGCCATCGTCGCCGGTCGCGAACGGCGGACGCGCGCCGAGCATCTCGGCGTCGGCCGTGAGCGCGTGGGCCTGCGCGCGGAGCCACGAGCCCTCGGGCGCGATGACGGCCGTGCGCGGGCCCGTCGGGACGCCGTGGCGCACGAGCAAGACGATGGCCTCGAGCCACGCGTCGACGTCGTGCGCGACCGCCGCGCCATGCACGCGCAGGTAGGCGAGGGCGGCCGCGCGCTCGATGCCCGCGCGGCCCGTGCCGCGCGCCGCGGGGGCGAGCACGC
>JANXOM010000025.1 GCA_025353585.1 Deltaproteobacteria bacterium | reverse complement strand
GCTCCGTCATCGGCGCGACGACCACGACGGGCGCGGGCTCCGGCGGCGGCGGCGTGAACTCGATCTCCTTCACCGGCTCCGGCGCGGGCGCCGGCGCGGGCTTCTTCTTGGGCCTGGCCTTCGCCGCGTCCGGCTTCGCCTTGGGCTTGGCCTTCGCCGCGGGCGCGGGCGCGGGCGCGGCTGGATCCGCGAGCACCGGCGTGGCCGCTCCCAGCACGAGCACGAGCACGAGCACGAGCACGGGCACGGGCACGAACCGCCGAGGCGCGGCAGACGCCAGGACCGACGCCAAGGACGAGGGCGAGTGATCGGTCATGACGGCGTTCACGGCTGGCTCCCGCGCACCGGCGGCGAGAGCAGCTGCAGCTTCATCTCGCCGAGCGGCAGCGCCATCGACACGGAGCCCGAGAGGCCGAGCGCCCTGATGTTCACCGTCACCGGCACGTCCGCCGTGTTTGCCAGCGCGATCGCGATGCGCCCGTTCGGCAAGAACGTCACCGGCCCGCGCAGCGCCACCGTCAGGGCCTTGCTGTGCAGATCGTGGCTCGACAGCGTGATGCTCATGTCCGGCGCGTCCATGTAGAGATCGAGCGTCGCGACGAGCTCCGGGGTCCCGCTGCCGCCGTCCACGATGTAGCCCATGACCGGCCCATCCGCGGGCTCGCGGATGCGCATCACGCTGTCGCCCGTGTCGGTGCTGATGCTGATGCCGACCGAGGCCTTCATCGAGACCGACGTCGCGTACATCGCCTCGGGGAACATCGTCACCGGGATGCACGCCGTCGCGCTCGTGCCGTCCGGCAGCGGGCAGGCCGTCGTCAGCTCGCCCATCTCGACGGGCATCGCGCCCGAGAGGTACATGCACGCCTGCGTGCCGTCGATGTCGGGGAGGCAGTCGTCGCCGTTGAAGCTCGCGCTGCCGACGACGCCGCCGGTGTCCGTGATGTTCAGCGCGGCGCGGTTGGCATCGCGCTTCGCCTCGCCGCCGTCGAGGAACCCCGAGCCGTTGACGTCCGATGCCGGGTTCGCGGTCGCGATCATGAACGTCGACCTCGAGGCCGGCGCGGCATCGAAACTCATCACGAGATCCGGTCCACCGGAGGCGCCGTCGTCGGCCGCGCCGGACAGCGGATCGAGGCTCGCCGCGTTGCCGCTGATGCCGCACGCCTCGTTCGCGTCGCAGCTCTTGTTGCCGCCGGAGATCACCGTCAGCCGGTAGTGCGACCCGACCGTCCACGGCGCGTCGGGCACGAAGCTGACGCTGCGGTCGCGCGGCAGGAACGTCCCCGGCACGGCCGCGATGCAGGCGCCGCTGGCGTCGACCTCCTCGACGCGCACGCTGCCCGTGTTGCACGTCGCCGCGAACGTGAGCGAGCTCGGTCGGACCGGCTGGCTGAACTCGACCGACGCGGCCTCGTTCGCGGGCAGCGTGAACGGGTGGTACGTGTCGTCGTTGCCGTTGCCGCCAGCGCAGCGGCCGGGCGTGGTGTCGGTGCCGCCGGTCAGCGCGCACGGCACGCCGGGGTGGGCGGCGAGGACCGTCACGGGCACGTTGGTGCCGCCGAGCGTCGGCGTATCGAAGATCACCGTCGTGCTCGCGAGGCGGTTGCCGGCGACGTCGGCGACGTCCGCCAGCACGAGGTCGTACTCCGTCGAGTACGCGAGCCGCGCGCGCGGGCGCACGACCACGGCCGCGCCCTGGCTCTCGATCGTCACGGGCACGAGGGCGCCGCCCGCGTCCTGCAGCGTCAAGCCTCCGGCGCGCAGCCGCGTCAGATCGACCGGCTCACTGAACACGAGGTCGAGGCCGTCATCGACGGCGGGCGCGAAGTCATCGGCGCCGGGCGCGACCAGGAGCGTCGGCGGCGTGGTGTCGCTGGCGGGCTGGGCCGCGGTGTCGGTGATGAGCTGCAGCACGAGGTTCGTCGGCGCGACCGTCACACCCAGGAGGCCGAGCTCCATCGAGCCCACCGTCTCGATCGTCAGGACGCCATCGCTCGCGGTGACGGTGCCCGTGGCTTCCACGCCGAGGACCGTCTGGCTGAGGACCGCGTTGCCCGTCGGGTCGACGGCGTAGACCGCGAGATCGAGCACGAGGTCGACGTACAGCGGCGCGCGATCGTTGTCCGGCGACTGGTCCGCGGGCTGGTGCGGGTTCCGGAACAGCCGGCCGCCGCCGTCGGTGAGCAGCTCGATCTGCACGTTGCCCGTGGAGAGGCCCGTGGGGATCGTGCCGCCGAGCTTGATGTCGAGGCCCGTCGCGGCGAGCCGCGCGCCGCGACGGATGGTGAACGGGATCGGGCCGCCGAGCGCCTTCGGATCGCCGAGCTCCGCGGCAAGCGTGCTCGCGAGCAGCGTGGTCGTCTCGCGACCGATGAGCGGCTTGTCGATCACGATCGCGTTCGGGGTGGCGCCGGAGCGCGAGGTCGCCGGGCCCGGATCGCCGGTTTGCCGCGTGCGCAGGACCTGCTTCGTGACGCCCGCGCCGACGCTGTTGGCCGGCGTCAGCGCGAAGGTGATCGGGGCCAGCGGCGTGCCGCCGAGATCCGTCAGGCCCGCGCCGAGCTTGAGCTCGTAGCTCGCGCCGGCCGTGAGGTCCGAGATCGGATCGATCGCGACGTGGATGCCGTCGGTGTACACCGCGACCGGTACCGCGACCCCGCCCGCCTGATCCACGAGCTCGATCGCGCCGGGCTCGGCCACGACGGTCGCGGGCGCGAGCGGTTCGGAGAACACGAGGTGGATCGTCGAGCTCTCGATCAGCGGCCGCTTCGCGCCGACGTGCGCGGGGTCCGCGCCATCGATCGCCACGACCGATGGCGGCGCGGCGCGCGGGCGCGAGCTCCGCGTGGTGAACGAGAAGAGCGGCCCGGTCGCCGGCAGGTTCGTGGCTGTCGGCGCCAGGGCGGCGGCGACATACACGTCGTACGTCGTGCCGGGGTCGAGCGCGGCCGTGAGGATCTCCACCGCGCGGCCGTCGCTGCCGGCCACGTCCGCCGTGGCCGCGACGACACCGCTCGGCCCGACGAGGCACAGCCCACCCGACGCGCCCGCGCCGCTCGCCGTGCACGCGCCGAGCGCGCTCGCCTCGACCGGATCGGAGAAGGCCACCACCACGCGCGTCCCCAGCGGCACGTCGAGCTGATCGCTCGCGGGCGCCGTGAACACGACGCCCGGCTGCGGCGTCCCCGGCGGATCGCCGCCGTCACCGCATGCCGCGGCCAGGAGTGCGCACGCGCACCCCACCCATAACGCTACGCGCCTCGCCACGCCGCCATCGTATCAACTCGCAGGACAAGCGGGCCGAACATTCGGCTCAACTCGCCTGTCACGCGGCCGAACCATCAACCGCGTGAAGGGCATCGTGTTCCTGCTCCTGGAGAAGTACGCCACGGAGCGCTGGGGCCTCGAGGCGTTCGAGGACGTCATGGACGCCGCGACGCCGCGCCTCGTCACGCGCGATCCGTTCGTCGGCCCCGGCAGCTATCCCGATGCGGATCTCGTCACGCTGGTCGACGCCGCGGCCGCCGCCAGCGGCACCATCGCCGACGATCTTCTCCGCGATTTCGGTCGCTTCTGTTTTCCCCCGCTCCTGTCCCGATTCCCGTGGGCGCTCGGCGGCCACGACCTCCCGTCGTTCCTCTGCACCCTCGAGCGCACGCTCCAGATCGATGCGCAGAAGCTCTTGCCCGGCGTCAAGACACCGTCGTTCCGGTTCCGGGCCGAGGCAAATCGCCTCCGCGTCGAGTATCGCTCGCCGCGCCGCATGTGCTCGCTCGCCGAGGGGCTCCTCGAAGGCGCCGCGCTGCACTTCGGTGCGCGCCTCGATCTCCGCAAGCGCGCGTGCCTCCACACGGGCGCCGACGCGTGCGCCTGGGACGGCACCGTCACGTGACGCCGGAGCAGACCGTGCGGCGTCTCCAGCGCGCGGAGCGGCGCGTCGAGATCCTCGAGCAGATGATCGAGGACCAGACCCGCGATCTGCACGCCACGAACCGGCGCCTCAACCGCGCCAACGCCGACCTCGCCACGACGCAGCAGCTGATGCCAGGCGCGCTGCTGGTCATCGATGGCGGCGGGTACATCGTCCGTGCCAACGACGCGACGCGGGCCATGCTCGGCTTCGAAGATCAGGGCCTCGACCGCAGCCCGGTCCACGCGATCTGGCCCGCCTTCGACGCCCCCGACCCCACCGTCGACGAGGTCGTGACGCGCCGCGAGGTCGAGTGGCACCACCGGGACGGCACGCCGATCCCGGTCCTCGTCTCCGTGTCCCGGCTCACCGTGGGGGACGGGGCGGACCGCCTCCTCTGCATCGGGCTCGATCTGCGCGAGCGCAAGCGCGAGGAGATCGAGCGGCGGCACGCCCAGAAGCTCGAGGCGCTCGGCCAGCTCGCGGCCGGCGTGGCGCACGAGATCAACACCCCGATGCAGTACATCAGCGACAACCTGCACCTCCTGCAACAGGGCTACATCGCGACGCGCGAGCTCGTGCAGCAGCAGTTCGAGCCGACGCTCGACTCCCACGAACGCGAGCGGCTCGTGCAGCGCTGGCGCTACTTCACCCCGCGCCTCGACCGCGCGTTCACCCGCGCCACCGAGGGCGTCGGTCGCGTCACCGACATCATCGGCGCGCTCAAGCTGTTCTCGCACCCGCGCAACGAGCTCGCGCCGGTCGACATCAACCGCGCCCTGCAAACGACCCTCACCGTCGCGCGGCCCGAGATCAAGCCCGTCGCGGACGTCGCGCTCGAGCTGACGGACATCCCCGAGGTCCACGGGCACGCCGGCGACCTGAACCAGGTGTTCCTGAACTTGCTCGTCAACGCGGCGCACGCGATCGTGGACGCGAAGCGGCCGAATCGTGGCCGCATCACCGTCGCCACGAAGGTGGTCGGCGAGCGCGTCCACGTCGCGATCACGGACACCGGGTGCGGCATCCCCGTGGCGATCCGCGAGCGCGTGTTCGATCCGTTCTTCACGACCAAGGAGCCCGGGCGCGGAACCGGACAAGGATTGGCGCTCGCCCACGCGGTGATCGTCGAACGCCACGGCGGGCGCATCCGCTTCGACACCGAGCCTGGCTGCGGCACGACCTTCGTGCTGGAGCTGCCGATCGCCGCGCCCGCGGCACAGAACGGTGCGCCATGACGACCTGGAGCCTCCCGCGCGTCCTGTTTGTCGACGACGAACCCGAGCTCCTCGAGAGCATCGCCGACGTGTGGGGCCTCCACTACGAGGTCTCGACGGCGCTCGGCGGCGCGGCCGGCCTCGTCGCCCTCGCGAAGCACAAGCCGCACATCGTCGTCTCCGACATGCGCATGCCGAGCATGGACGGGGCGACGTTCCTCGCCCGCGCGCGCAAGCGACTGCCGACCGCCGTGCGCATCCTGCTCACGGGCCACGCGGACCTCGATGCCGCGCTCCGGGCGGTCAACGAAGGCGGCATCTTTCGCTTCCTGACGAAGCCCTGCCCGCCGGACGTCATGGGCCCCGCGCTCGAGGCCGCGTACGCGCACTTCTTGCAACAAGACGTCGACCGCGCCCGCCTCGGCGCGAAGGTCGACGTCCTCGCGACCCAGCTCGCGCACGCGGAGCGGCTGGCCACGCTCGGCACGATGTCGGCCTCGCTCGGGCACGAGATGAACAACGCGCTCGCGATCCTCGAGTGTGCCGTCGAGGAGGTCCGCGAGGACGCGGCGGCGGGCGTCATCCCCGCGGCCGAGGTGCTCCAGTCCCTCATCGTCGGCAAGGACCGGTTGATGGCGCAGGCGCGCGGGGCGCTCTCGCTCGCTCGCCGCGAAGCCCGCGATCCGCGCCCGCTCGACATCGCCGCCACGGTCCGCGACGTCACGGCCGTCCTCACGACGCTCGGCGTCACGCGGCGCGCGAGCGTGGTCGTCAGCACGGACGCCGAGCCGATGTGGGCGGTCGCCGATCGCACCGAGATCGAGCAGATCGTGATCAACCTCGTCAAGAACTCGATCGACGCCATCGTCGAGCAGAAGCGCGCCGGCACGGTCGAGGTCAGCGTCCGCGCGACCGACAGCCGGGTGCAACTTCGGGTCGCCGACAACGGGGGCGGCATCCCGCCGCCGCAGCTCGCGCGCGTGTTCGAGCCGTACTTCACGACGAAGGCGGCCGGCGCGGGGACCGGGCTCGGGCTACCGCTCGTCAAGCGCCTCGCGGAGAGCTACGGCGGCGGCGTCGCGGTGGCTAGCGATCGCCACGCCGGGACCACGGTCGTCACGGTCGAGCTGCCCCGCTGGACCCGCAGCGCGCTCACGCGGACACGCGCGGCCACGAAGTCCCCGGCGACGTCGTGACCGCCGTTACTCGACGAGGAGCCCGAGCTGCGCGAGCGGCGCGCAGCGATCGCCGCGCCATGCGGTCTGCAGCGTGCTCGCCGCGGTCAGGCTCAGGTAGCTCGGGTTCGTCCCGGTGGCCGCCGTCCAGCCGGCCGGGGCCGCGCCGCGCGCGAGGGCGCCCCACCCCGCCTGCATCGTCGCCGTCAGCGCCGCGTCATCGGCGGTCGCGGGCGTGCCCCAGCTCGCCAGCGTGTCGAACAGGTACGCGACCTCGAGGCCGTGCGTGGCGCCGTACGGCGCGAGCGCGCCGGCGGTGAAGCCGCGGTCGAGCTCGTAGAGATAGGTCGGCGCGGTGCGTGCCGCCACGACCTGCGCGGACGGGCACGCGAACGCGATGTCGGTGGCGAACGCGGTCGCGGCGCCGAGCTCGGTGAACGTCGCGACCGGATAGAGGGCGTCGAGCGAGGCCTGCTTCGCCCCCAGGCCGAGCGCGCCGATGTACTTGTCGAACTGGCCGGCCGCGTTCGTGACGCCGAGCGGGATCGTGAAGCCGCTCGCGTCGTCGTGGTTGCTGCCGATGATGAGCGGCACGGCGCCGCGGCCCGCCGTGATCGCCGCGAACGGCCGCTGGTCGAGCGTCACGCCGTCCACGACCGGGAGCGTCGAGCCGACGGGGAAGCCGAGATCGAACGACGCGGGCAACCCACCCTGCGCGGCCAGGATCGCGGCGGGCGTCTGCGCGCGCAGGCAGGCCGCGATGTCGCCGCTCGTGCAGCCGAGGGCGACGGCCGCGTCCGCGCCCACCGTGTCAGCGGACGGCCACGTGCCGTTGCCGGTGTGCAGGTTCAAGACCGCGCGGCACGTGCCGGACTCCATCGCGGCGGCCGCGAACAGGCCCTGCGCGGAGGGCGCGGCGAGGAGCGTGCAGATCGAGATCCCGCCGGCCGACTCGCCCGCGATCATCACGTGCGTCGGATCCCCGCCGAACGCCGCCGCGTTGCGCTGCACCCAGCCGAGGGCGGCGATCTGGTCGCGCAGGCCCCAGTTGCCCGCGCCGCCATCGGGCGCGGCGAGCGGCGGGACGGCCAGGAACCCGAGCACGCCGAGCCGGTAGTTGATCGACACGACCACCGCGTCCGCGTGGGCGGCGAGCGAGGCGCCGTCGTACGCGAGCTCGCTGGCGTCGCCCTCGACGTAACCGCCGCCATGGATCCAGACGATGACCGGGCGCGGCGCCGGGACGCTGGCGTGCGCCCACACGTTCACGCGCAGGCAGTCCTCGCTCTGGTTCGTGAAGCTCGCTTGACCCTGGGGGCAGGCGGGGCCGAACGCGGAGGCGTCGAGCGGCGTGGTCCAGGCGTCCGCGAGCGCGGGGGGCGCGAACCGGCGGGCCCCCGTGGGCGGAGCCGCGTAGGGCACGCCGCGGAAGATCACGAGGTCGCCCGCGACCGCGCCGTGGACAGGGCCGCGATCCGTCTGGACGTCGATGGCGACCGCACCCGAGCCCGGTGCGGCGTCGGGCCCGCCGGCGGCGTCCGGACCGCCTCCACCTCCGGCACCGCAGCCGGCGACCGTCGCGATCCCCCACAGCAACAGCCCGATACGTGTCGCGTTCGGCATCAGATCGATCCTCCCACGAGGATCTTTGCAGCGACCGTGCCGCGTCGCGTCGGCTGGCGCGGAGTCGTGGCATGGCCGTCACATGCGCGAAGCCGGCGTGGCGCACGCGCCCGCTACAACCGGGGGCATGCAGACCGACTTCATCCGCTACCGTGGCTCGTATCGCTACGCCGACCGCGGGGTGCTCGAGCGCGCGATGGCCCGTGCCCACGCCGAGCTCGACGACGGCGCGCTGGACGACGACAGCGTCCACCTCCACTTCTTCGTGGCGCGTGACTCGACGCTCACCGTGAGCGCGACCGTGCCCGCCGGGGTCGACCACCGGCTCGCGGCGGCGAACATCTTTCTCATCCTCGCGCAGGACGCGCTCGACGGGACGTTCGGCGCGGACTCGTATCACATGAACCACGCCGTCGCGGCCCGGTCGATCTGAGCGCAGTCGCCGGCGCTCCGCCGCGAGCTTCGCGCGACGCGCCGGACTGGAACTGACGGCGCCGCGGCTGCGACCTACGGCGCCGCGGCGCCGGTCGGCTCGGGCACGCCGGCCGAGGCCGTCGTCGTCACCGCGCTCGACGGGCCCGCCTCGATCTCGACGAGGCTCAGCACGTTCGCCGTGCTCGACGCGTGCGACGCGAGCGCCGCCAGCTCCTCGGTGACGCCCGCCTGCTCGGCGAGGGCGCGGTCGAGGGCCCGCTTGCGCTGCGCGAGCGACGTCGACTCGGCCCGCGATCCGATGCCGGCCTCGCGTGCGCTCCGATACGCGAGCGCGTCGAGCGCGTCGTGCCGCGCGAGGTCGAGCGCGCGGCTCAGCAGCGGCCCGGTCGTGCCGTCGATGACGTGCTGGCGCAGGCCGTGCGCGCCGCCGAGGTACGCGCCGCCGAGCTCGCCGAACGTGGTGCCATCCACCGACGGCGAGTCCTCGAGCACGAGGATCGGCCGGCTGACCTTCGGGAACTCCGCCGAGTAAATGACGAACACGAGCGTGTCGTCGGCCCGCACGGTGACCTTGGCCGTCAGCGCGCCGAACGAGAAGTACGGCGGATCACCGCGGCCGTGCGCGGCGTCGACCACGAGCTGGCGGGCCTTGCCGTCGAGCCCGACCTGCGCGTCGGGCTTCGCGCGCGGCGTCGGCTTGAGCGTCGTGATGAGCGAGCGGAGCTGATCGACCGAGACGACGACGTTGAGCGCGGCGCCGCGGCTGTAGCGCGCGTGGTAGATGCCGACGAGCTCGAACTCGCCGGTCTTGCACGAGACGGCGAGCACCGGCGAGCCGGAGTTGCCCTGCGAGAGCAGCGCGTCGACGACGAAGTCATCGTGATCCCAGTCGCGAAACTCGTCGTGATCGTGGCTCGAGACGACCTTGCCGACGTTCGTCGCGCGGAACGCGCCGAGCGGGAAGCCCTTCACCTCCACGAGGTCGCGGGCCTCGAGGTTCGCGCTCGTGCCGAGCTTCCACGGGATGACCTGGAGCTTCGTCTTCGCGCGCAGGATCGCGACGTCGGTCGGCGCGTCGATCACCACGCGCTCGAGCGGGATGTCATCGCCGGCGTAGTCGTCGCGATCGTCATCGACGATCGCGAGCGCGTCCGCCACGCGCTTGCAGCCGATCGGGACCGTGTCGACGGCGTGCTCGTCGTCGGTGACGGCGGGCCACTCCGCGACGTGCTCGTTCGTGAGGAGGAGCGTCGAGTTGCCCTCCACGCGGAAGCCGAAGCCCGTGCCGTGCGCGGTGACCACGCGCTGCATCTTGAGCAGATCACCGTTCGCCGCGTACGACACGCACTCGTACGTCGCGCTCGTGCGCACGGCGTACGAGTAGGCGGGGGTCTTCGCCTCGAGCTCGCGGGCGTGAGCTGACAGTGACGTCAAACCTTCGGCGTAGGCCGTCGAACAATACGCACCGCCTGACTTCGGTGCATCGGCCCGCGCGGCCGTGGAGGAGCCACACATCACAGACGCTACGAACATCAGCGAGTGACGCATTTGAGATTCTAGCGCGAGCAGCAATCATGCCCAAGCACGACCTTCGGTCCGCCGCGGTCTCCCGCGTGTAGGAGACGGCGCACACGCGTCAGTGCACGTGGTCGTGGTGCACGTCGGGCGCGTGGTCGTGGTCGTGGGCCACCGCGTGGTGGTGGTGCAGGTGCGTGTGCTCGCCGGCGACCGGCGGGTCGTGGAGATGGTCGTGGTGACCATCGTCGTGCCGGTGTGGATGCTCGTGATCCGCGGCCGCGTGGGCGTGCGGGTGGTGGTGGTGCTCGGTCAAATGCAGGACCACGCCCACGCCGAACAGCGCCGCCGCCACCAGCGTCCAGCCCCCGGCCGGCCGATCGCCGACGGCGAGCGCGATCGCCGCCCCCACGAACGGCGCCAGGGCGAACACCGAGCCCGTTCGCCCGGCCCCGATGCGCCGCTGCGCGAGCAAGTAGAGCCGCAGGCTCAGGCCGTAGCCGGTCGCCCCGCACCCCACGAGCGCGACCGCCGCGGTGATCGAGGGGAGCGACTCGCCGCGCCCGAGCGCGATCACCGCGGTCACCGATGCCCCGACGCCGGCCTTCGCCGCCACGACGTGCAGCGGATCGCGCTCCGCCAGCGGCCGCGTCAGGGTGTTGTCCAGGGCCCACGCGGCCGTGGCGCCGCCGACGGCGAGCACGCCGAGGATGCTCCAGGCGGCGTCGTGCCACACGCCGGCGGTCAACGCCGCACCCCCGAGCACCATGGCGCACATCGCGAGCGTCACGCGCCCGCCGATCGGCTCGCGGTAGACCGCGCGCGCCAGGAGCACGGTGAACACCGCCTCGAGGTTCAAGAGGAGCGAGCCGATCGTGGGTCCGCTGTGCTGGAGGCCCCACGCGAGCAGGGTGGGCGCCAGCGCCGCCCCGACGAGCGCGACCACCACCACGCGCGTCCGATCGCTCCGGCGGAGAGGCGCGTCGGCCTTCGCCGCGAGGAGCCGCGCGAGCACTGCCGCCGCCGCCGCCCCCGCGTAGAGGAGGGCTGCTGTCGAGAACGAGCCGAGATCCCGGCCCGCCCACGCGACGACCGGCGTCGTGATCCCGAACGCCACTGCCGCGATGACCGCGAGCAGCACGCCGGTCGCGATGGGAGAGGACCGCGTCATCGCCGCAGCGTGCCACACCACGCGCACCCTGTCGGACGCCTGCGCACCTCGACGAATCTGGCGAACAGCCGATTCCAGCTCCTCGCATGGGGAAGTCGGCGCTGATCGCGCTCGCTACAGTGGCCGCGCTCGGCGCCACGCTCGCCGGAGCAGCGGGCGCGTACGCCGATCCCGAGGCCGTGTACGCCGCGCCCCCGCCCTGGCCCACGACGCCAGGCGTTCGCCACTTCGGCGTGATGGCCGACGCCGGGGCGCCCGAAGGTGCGCAGGTCTCGCTCGTCATCCGCCCCGTGCGCGCGATCCGGATCCACGGCGGCGCCGGCTACAACGGGATCTCGAACGGCCTCGAGGGCGGCATCTCGCTCGTCCCGTTTCGCACGTGGTTCACGCCGACCCTGAACGCCGACTACGGCTCGTTCCCCGACGGCGATGCCACGTGGCTCGCGCGCCTCGCCGACCCGTCCGCGTCGTCGCCGATCCTGCGCCGCGTCGGCTATCGCTTCGCGAACGCGCGCGTCGGGCTCGAGCTCGGGCGCAAGCGCGCGACGTTCTACATCCACGCCGGGATCAGTCACATCACCGGCACGCTGCACGACGCCGCGGCCGCGCTCGACAACTCCACCACCGTCATGGTCACGACGACCGATCCACGCATCGAAGCGTGGACGGTGTCGGCGCGCGTCGGTCTCATTCTCTATTTCGGTCCGTAGCCCCTTGCCCCAGGAGTCCATGTCAACCCCGCTGTACTCGGTGCTCGTGTGTGCCCTGCTCCCTGCATGTAGCGAGCTCGCGCAGGTGGACGTCGCCGTCGACGAGGTCTGCCTGACCTACCCGGGTCTGAAGGTGCCCGCGCGCGTCGCCGGCCTCACGCCGACCCAGACGCTCGCCCAGAGCTTCACGTTCGACGACCTCGCGCCGCTGCATCAGCTCCTGGCGTACGACGCGGATCTCCAGTTCGTCCGCGCGCAAGTCCGCACCACGGATGCCGACGCGCTGGCGGGCATCGAGCGCGCCTCTGTCGGCGTCGCGAGCAACGACGCGAACCAGACCTTGCCGCGCATCGTCGCGTACGCCTGCGATGGCGACTGCGTCGAGCCCGACGCCTCGCTCCAGCTCCCGGCCGAGCGCGTGAGCGACGCGCTCGGCTACGTGTCGGCCAAGACGCTGGCGGTCGATCTGTCGGCGAGCGGGGCGCTCCCGAGCCGCGCGTGGACGATGGATGTCGACGTGTGCATGTCGGGCCGCGCGAGCTACGTGGTGAAGCCGTAAGCGCTACGCTAGCGTCATGGCGTCCCGCACCCGGCCGCGCGCGTTGCTCCTCCACAGCGGCGGGCTGTCCGCGCGGCAGTGGCGCCGCCTCGGCGCAGCGCTCGCGCCGACCCACGAGATCCTGGCACCGGATCTGATCGGCTACGGCGCCGCCGGCGGCTATCCGATCGGCCAGCCCTTCCATTTTCGCCAGGACGTGGCGCGGCTCGTCGACCTCGTCAGCGAAGGCGAGCCGGTGGACATCGTCGGCCACTCGTACGGCGGCCTCCTCGCCCTCCAGCTCGCGCTCGCGCAGCCCACGCGCGTGCGGTCGCTCGCGGTGTACGAGCCGGTCGCGTTCGGGGTGCTCGACGGCCCCGGCGACGCCGAGGCGCGCGCCGCGCTGGAGACGTTCGAGCCCTATCGCGCGGGTCCCGAGCCCGACACGGCGTGGCTGATGGCCTTCGTCGACTGGTGGAACGGGCCGGGAGCGTGGGTCGCCCTCGCCGAGCCGGTGCGTGCGTCGTTCCGCGCCGTCGGGTGGAAGCTGTCCGAGGAGGTGACGTCGCTCCTCGCCGATCGCACCTCGAGCGCGACCTACGCCACCCTCACCGCGCCGACGCTGCTGCTCGGCGGCGACCGCTCGCCGGCCGCCGAGCGCCGTACGCTCGAGCGCCTCGCCGCATCCTTGCCGAACGCGGCGCTGACGATGTTCCCCGGGCTCGGCCACATGGGCCCGATCTCGCACGGCGCGCTGGTCGACGCCGCGATCGTCGCGTTCCTGCGCGCGCGGCTGTAGCTCGCCGCGCCTACTTGGCGGGGATGTCGCGGAAGATCTCGAGACACTCCGCGATCCACGGATCGCGCGAGATGTTGTCCCGCCAGCGCGTCGCCGAGTCGACCGGCGTCACCGCGGTCGCCGCCGGCCCCTTCGCGTGCGACGGCGGCGGCGCCGGCGCCGGCGCGGTCGCGGCCGCCGGATCCACGATCGGCGTGACCTGGAACGCGGGCGGCGCCTTCTCGAGATCCGGCGAGGCGGCGTCGAGCGCGGTCTTCTGCGCGTCGCGGCGCGCGATGAACGCGGTGCGCTGCAGCGGCACGCGCGTGTCGTCGCGGCGCGCGCGCAGGATGGTCGTGGCGGCCGCGATCTTCGAGAGCACGGGATCCTTGGCCACGCGCGCCGCGCTCTTGCCCGCGAGCGCCTCGGCCTTCCACGTCGTGGGCCAGTTGTCGTGCGGCGCGGGATCGATGTGCGACCAGGCGATGGCGTGATCGAGCGTGCGCTCGCCGGTGTCGACATAGCCGGCCGGGTTCGGCAGCGTCACGTCGGGCGTCACGCCCTCGCGCTGCGTCGAGCCGCCGTTGACGCGGAAGAACTGCTCGATCGTCAGCTTGAGCGAGCCGAGGTCCGCGTTGCTGCCCATCACCCGATCGATGTCGACCACGGTCTGGACCGTGCCCTTGCCGTGGGTCGGGCCGGTGCCGACGATGACCGCGCGGTGATAGTCCTGCAGCGCCGCGGCCACGATCTCCGAGGCCGACGCACTGAACTGATCGACCATCACGATCACGGGGCCGTCGTAGAGCTCGCCGCTGACGTCGTCCGACAGGACCTGCTGCTTGCCGCGCGAGTCGCGCACCTGCACCACCGGGCCGCGATCGACCAGCTCGCCGACCATCTTCACGGCGTCGGTGAGGAGGCCGCCGCCGTTGCTGCGGATGTCGAGGATGACGCCGCCGACCTTCTTCGCCTTCATCTCCGCGAGGAGCTTGCCGACGTCGCCGGCCGCCGTGCGCTGGTTCGGGCCCTGGCCGCCATAGAAGCCGGGCAAGAGGATGTAGCCGATGGGCTTGTCGGTCTTCGTCGGGCCCTGCAGCACGGCGCCGCGCGCGTACGACGACTCGATGACCACCACGTCGCGCGTGATCGCGATGCTCGACGTCTCGCCGGACGCCTTCTGGATGCGCAGGCGCACCACGGTGCCCTTCGGCCCGCGGATCATGTGCACGACGTCCTCGATCGGCATGTCGTAGACGTCGACAGGCTCCTTGCCCTCGGACGGCACGACCGAGAGGATCAGATCGCCCGGCGTCAGCCCGCCCTGGCGGAAGCTGGCGCCGCCGGGGACGATGTCGTTGATCTCGATCAGGTGGTCCTTCTCGCGGAGGACGGCGCCGATGCCCTCGAGCGAGCCGGTCATCTCGATGTCGAAGTTCGCCTTCGCGGCCGGCGGCAGGTAGTCCGTGTGCGGATCGATCGCGCTCGTCACCGCGTTCATGAGGTTCGAGGCGGCGTCGATCGGCGCCGGGGTCTTGAGCCGGGCGAACCGCGCGGCGTAAGCGCGGCCGAGCTCCTCGCGGGCCTTGGCCTCGCGCAGCTCCGGCGTGGCGGGGATCTTCAGCATCGCCGGGTCCGGTGGCTTCACGACATCGCCGGGCTTGGCCTTGCCGTCTGGCTTGTCCTTCTTCTCGAGGCTCGCCTCCATCGCGAGCGTGCGCTCGAGGATCTCGAGCTCGAGGCGGCGGCGCCAGCGGTCCTTCAGCTCGTCGTCGGTGGCGGCGGCCTCCATCTTCTTCGGGTCCGTCTCGAGGTACTCCTCGTCGGCGAAGTTCATCGGCTGGGCGAGGATCTGGGCGACCCAGCTCTCGACGATCCCGACGCGCGTGACGAAGCGCTTGCTGCCGTCATGCGCGAGCTCGAGCGAGCCGGAGTGGAGCTCGTCGTCGATCTTGTCGGCGTACTTCACCAGGGCGTCGCGGTCGGCCTTGAGCAGGAACATCTTGGCGCCATCGAGGCGCTCGAGGTAGCTCGTGTAGGCGGACTTCGAGACGGCGTCGTCGATGTGCGGGCGGAGCAGGTGCTCCTGCTCGAGGAGCTGGAGGACGGCGTTCGAGAGCGTCGCCTCGCGCGGGTCGGGCGGCGGCGTCGGCGCGGTCGGCGGCGTCGCGGCCTGGGCCACCACTGCCCCGGTGGGGGCCGCGGGATCCGAGGTGGTGCGCGGCGACTCGCCGGCCGCCGGCGCCTTGGGTGAGCACGCGGCGAGGGCGAGGAGGAGGACGGTAGCGATCCGGGAGCGGCTCACCTGGTCGATCCTAGCCCGAGGACGCTCGAAGTCACGCCCGACGAGCGGGTAACCAGCAGCCTGGCGTCGGGTTCGTCGTGATCGCGCCGCGGCCGTGGCGCGCGCCGGGTCTGGTCTCGGCCGCGCGATGACGTAGAGTCCGGCCTGCGTGAAGCTCCCGTTCGCGATCACCGCTGCGCAGCTGCGCGGCGTGGCCGATGCGCTGACGTTCGCGCGAGGCGAGAAGTACTGGCGCGACGGTCGCGTGCAGTCGGTCGCCGTCGTCGGCGAGCAGGTGCTCGCGAGCGTGCGCGGCACCGAGCGCTACCGGGTGATGCTCGGCATGGACGGCACGCAGCTCGACATGCGTTGCAGCTGCCCGATCGCCAATGGTTGCAAGCACGCGGTCGCGGTCCTGCTCGCGTGCCTCGAGGGCGGCGAGGCGCCGGTCGCCGCCGCCGAACCGGCGCCCGTGCTCGCGGCGGCGCCGGGCCCGGTGCGGTGGCCGACGCGCGCGGATATCGACGCGTGGGCCGAGGCGCACCAGGTGACGTACGCGCTGGGACTATCGGCGGAGGGACTCCTCGCGAAGCTGCCGAACGATCCGTGGCTGCGCTCCGGGCTCGCGCGGCTGTCGCTGCGCGAGGTGGCATCGCAGGACGGCGCGCGGCGACACACCGGCGCGCGCGGGCTCTCCGATCGGGTGATGGCGGTGGCGGCGGCGGCGCTCGACGCCGAGGCGGCGAGCGTGGCTGCCGCGCTCATCGAGGAAGCGGCTGCGCCGCGCGGGCCGAGCGCGCCCGAGGCCACGGCGCTGTGGACGCAGCTCCACGAGCTCCGCGCGGTGGTGCGCGCGCAGGCGGTGCCGCGGTCGCGGGCCTGGCGGGCGACCGCGAGCTGGAAGCTCGACCCACGAGCGGCGACTCTGACGTGGCAGGAGCCGCAGCGCGTGTACCGGACGATGCCGGACTGGGGCACGTTCTCCGTCTCGGCGACCCTCGCCTTCGACGGGCGGGGGCACGCCGCGCTCGCGTGTTCGTGCCGGACGCCGCACGCGCGCTGCGTCCACGCGCTCGCGCTCCTCGACGCGACGCTCGACCGCCTGGCCGACCCGGATCGCCCCGAGGACGCGCGCGCGCTGGCCGCCGAGCTCCTGCGGCCGAGCTGGGACCGCGCGCTGCGCGATCTCGATCTGCTGGACGCGGCGGCCGCGAAGCCCCGCGCGGCGATCGAGGTGTGGTGGGTCGTCGAGGAGCTGATGGGCGCGGTGACGCTGACGCCGCTCGTCAAGAAGCAGGCGCGGCACGGCGGCTGGACGGCGGGCGCGCGCATGTCGCCGGCGCGGCTCGTCGCGGAGCACGGCGACGCGTTGCCCGAGGCGGACGCGCGGATCGCGCACGAGCTCGTGGCGTGGGCCGAGCAGGCCGGGCGGTACCCGAGCCGGGCGTTCGCGGCGGCGGTCGGGCACCCGCGCGTCCTCGGCGATGACGACGACGCCGAGCCCATGCCGATCGCGCGCGTCCCGCTCGGGTTCACCGCGCTTGCCGCGGATGACCAGCTGCTCCTCGAGCCGATGCTGGATGCGACCCGCGTGCCGCCGCGCGTGCTCGTCGAGCTCTTGCGCTCGGCCCCGGCGGGGGAGCCGCTGTTCCTGCGCGATCCGGCGCGGGCGCGGTTCCTGCTCGTCGATGTCAGCGACGAGGCGCGCGCGCTGTGGAGCGTGCTCGAGCGCCACGGACCGGCGTTCCCGCCCGAGAGCCACGCGCGGCTCCTCGAACGGCTCGGCAAGCTCGAGCAGCGCGTGCCGATCCACGTGCCGCAGGTCATCAAGGGCCGCGAGCTGCCGGCGGAGCTCGTGGTGGTGGTGCGGCTGCGGCTGCTCCCCGACGTGACGCTCGAGCTCGAGCTGTTCGTGCGACCGGGGGACGGCGCGCCGCTCTATCCACCGGGCGCGGGGCCGACGGACGTGCTGCTGACGCGGCACGGCGAGCGCGGGTACGTGCGCCGCCAGCTCGCGACGGAGCAAGCGCGGGCGCGCGAGCTCCTCGGCCGGCTCCCGATGGGGGGCGCCGAGGAGGGCCCGCCGGGCTGCTTCCGGCTCGGCGACACCGAGGCGGCGCTCGCGCTCGTGGCCGCGCTGCAGGCGCCGCCGCCGGGGCTCGAGGCGCAGTGGATCGACGTGCGGCCGACGGTCGCGTCGTCGCCGGTCATCGACGACGTGCGCGTGTCGATCGAGCGGAAGCAGGACTGGTTCGGGATCGTCGGCGACGTCAAGCACGAGACGGGGCGCATGGAGCTCGCGGTGCTGCTGGACGCGGCGCGCCGGCAGCAGCGCTACGTGAAGACGGGCGACAACCAGTGGACGGAGCTGTCGGACGCGCTGCGCGCCAAGCTGCAGCCGATCGCGGATCTGTCGTACGCGCGGCGTGATCGGACGGAGCTGTCGCCGGGCGCGGTGCCGGCGATGCGCGCGCTGATGGAGGCGGGCGCGCACGTGGACGTCGCCCCGGCGTGGCAGCAGCTGACGGAGCGGCTCGCGACGGCGGCGCGGCTGCGCCCGACGGTGCCGGCGGCGCTCGACGCGGTGCTGCGGCCGTACCAGATCGAGGGCCACGCGTGGCTGACGCGGGTGGCGGCGTGGGGCGCGGGCGCCGTGCTCGCCGATGACATGGGCCTCGGGAAGACGGTGCAGGCGATCGCGATGCTGATCGATCGGAGCAAGCGCGGGCCGGCGCTGGTGCTGGCGCCGACGTCGGTCGCGCACAACTGGGCGAGCGAGCTGGCGAAGTTCGCCCCGTCGCTGCGGCCGGTGATGTACGCGGAGGCCGAGGACCGGCCGGCGCTGCTCGCGGGGCTCAAGAAGCGCGACGTGGTGATCTGCAGCTACGGGCTCCTCGCGCGCGACGCGGAGGCGCTGGCCGCGACGAAGTTTGCGACGTTGATCCTCGACGAGGCGCAGGCCGTGAAGAACCCGACGACGCAGCGGGCCCGCGGCGCGCGCCGGCTCGACGCGGAGTTCCGGCTCGCGATGTCGGGGACGCCGCTCGAGAATCACCTCGGCGAGCTGTGGAGCCTGTTCGCGATCGTGTTCCCGGGCCTGCTGGGGAGCCAGGAGCAGTTTCGCGCGCGGTTCGCGACGCCGATCGAGAAGGCGAACGATCCCGACGCGCGGGCCGCGCTCGGGCGCGTGATCCGGCCGTTCCTGCTGCGGCGGACGAAGAGCGAGGTGGCGACGGAGCTGCCGGCGAAGACGGAGATCCAGGTGCCGATCGCGCTCTCGCCCGAGGAGCACGGGCTCTACGAGGACGCGCGGCTCGCGGCGATCGCGTCGCTCGGCGGCGGCCGCCCGGGGCTGCGCAAGAGCGGGTCACCCGCGCCGGACGCCGACAAGCGGTTCCAGGTGCTCGCGGCGCTCACGCGGCTGCGGCTCCTGGCGTCGCATCCGAAGCTGTACGACCCGTCGTCGACGGTGGCGTCGTCGAAGCTGCGGCGCCTGCGCGAGCTCCTCGACGAGCTGCGCGACGCAGGCCACCGCGCGCTGGTGTTCTCGCAGTTCACGTCGCACCTGGCGCTCGTGCGCGCCGAGCTCGAGGCGGGCGGCTTCACGTACCAGTACCTCGACGGCGCGACGACGGCCTTGCAGCGGGCCAAGCGGATCGCGGCATTCCAGGCCGGCGACGGAAACGTCTTTCTGATCTCGCTGCAGGCGGGCGGCACCGGCATCAACCTGACGGCGGCCGACTACGTGATCCACCTGGATCCGTGGTGGAACCCCGCCGTCGAAGATCAGGCGACCGACCGCGCCCACCGCATCGGCCAGGACAAGCCGGTCACCGTCTACCGCCTCGTCGCGCGCGGCACGATCGAGGAGCGGATCCTGGCGCTGCACGGCAACAAGCGCGCCCTCGTCGGCAGCATCCTCGACGGCACCGACGTCGCGGCGCGCCTCACCACGCGCGACCTCCTCGCCCTCCTCGCCGGCGAGGCCAACCCAGGGACGGTGTAGTACCTGTCAACCCGGTCCGAAAATCTTCGCCAGCAATTTCAACTACTTGATCGGGGACGGTGTAACACCTGTCCGGTCCGAGACCGGCCGCAGCCGGCATACGACGTACCCACGCTGGCTCGCGCTCTCGCCCCCGCCCGCCGCGCTCTGTCCCTGCCCGGCCGCGCCCGCTGTCCCTTCGCACCGGCGCCCCGCCCCGGCATGCTCGCGCAATGAGCCGCACGCCTTACCTCGGCCTCCACGTGCCGCCCCGCGATGGTGCCCGGCGCGTGACGGCCGCGGACATCGTCGCCAGCGTCCAGCGCGAGGTCGGCGCCGGTGCGCTCCCCGCCGGAAGCCGGCTCCCTCCGGTGCGCGCGCTCGAGCGCCAGCTCGGCCTCTCGAAGAACACGGCGCAGGCCGCCTACGACGAGCTGGTCGCGCGCGGGGTCGTCGAGGCGCGGCCGCGGGAGGGTGTGTTCGTGCTCGCCGCCCACACGCTCGCGCCGGCCGGCGCGTCGATCGCCACGGCCCCGCTGCTCGCCGTCGTGCCGCCGCCCCTCGCGCGCATGGACGCCCCCGCGCCGGGCGCGCTCGCCCTCTCCACGGTGTTCGTGGATCCCGATCTCCTGCCCGCCGACCGCCTCGCCGACTGCGCGCGCGCCGTGTTGCGGGACCGCATGCCCACGTTCTACGACCCGCAAGGCTTCCCGCCGCTGCGCGCCGCCATCGCCCGCCGCCTGCGCGACCGCGGGCTCGACGTCGAGCCCGACGAGGTCATCGTCACGACCGGCTCGCAGCAATCGCTCGACATCGTCGCGCGCGCGATGTCGGCGCGCGTGATCGCCCTCGAGTCGCCGGTCTACTCGTACGCGAAGCTCCTGTTTCAGACGCTCGGGCACGAGCTCGTCGGACTGCCGCTCGATCCGTTCCGCGGACTCGACCTCGCCGCGTGGGAGCGAGCGCTCGCCGCGCGCCCCGGGCTCGCGTACCTCATCCCGAGCTTCCAGAACCCGACCGGCTACTCGTACACGAGCGCCGAGCTGCGCGGCGTGCTCGCGCTGTGCGCAAAGTACGGCGTCGCGATCCTCGAGGACGACTGGGGCAGCGACATGCTGTCGGACGGCGAGCATCGCCCCGGCCTCCGCATGCTCGGCGGCAAGAACGTCTTGTACGTGAACTCGTTCACGAAGAAGTTGTTGCCCTCGCTGCGCATCGGCTTCGTGGTCGCACCGCCCGCCCTCGTGCCGACGCTCGTGGGCATGAAGCGGCTCTCGACGCTCGGCAACGCGTGGCTGACGGAGGCGATCGTCGCGGAGTTCCTCGACCGCGGCTACTACGACACGCACCTCGCGCAGCTGCAGCGCGCGCTCGACGAGCGCTACACGGCCTGCCTCGCCGCTCTCGACGAGCTGATGCCGGACGGCGTGACGTGGACGCGGCCCGGCGGCGGCCCCACCTTGTGGCTCGAGGTCCCGGAGCGCGTGAACCTCGGCGCCCTCGAGGCGCACCTCGCGCGGCGCGGCGTGACGATCAGCAACGGCTCGGTGGCGTTCGTCGGCGACGCCAGGCGGCTGCACGGGTTCCGCGTGGCGTACGCGTTCCTCGGGCTCGAGCCGATGCGCGTGGCGCTGACCATCGTGGCGGACGCGATCCGCGGGGCGCTGGCGTGACGGACGTGGCGATCCGCGCGCTCGGCGCAGCGGACGTGCCGGCCGCGGTGGCGCTGCTCGCGGAGGTCGGGCTCGGCGGCGCGGCCGGGAACCTCGCGCGCTACCTCGCGTGGCAGCCGGCGTGCGGCTGGGTGGCTGTCCGATCGGCGGACGATGCGCTCGTCGGATCGGTGACCGTGCTGCGGCAGGGGGAGGTCGGGTTCGTCGGGTGCATGGCGGTCGCGCCGGCGCTGCAGGGCAGCGGGCTCGGGCGGCGGCTGCTCGAGCACGCGCACGCGGCCGGACGGCGGGCCGGTGTGGTGACGTTCTTGCTCGAGGCGACACGGGCCGGCGAGGTGCTGTACGCCCGGCTCGGATACGTGACGACAGGCGAGACGGTGATCGCGGCGCGCGCGGCAACCGGGGGGACGGCCGCGCGCGGAGTGCTCGATGCGGATGCGATCTGCGCGCTCGATCGGACGGCGAGCGGGCTCGACCGCCGGGACATGATCCGCGGGCTGCTCGCCGAGGGCGGCGCCGGCACGCACCTGACGGACCGCGGCTATGGCCTCGTCGTCGGCGAGCGTCTCGGGCCGGTGGTCGCGCGCGATGCGGGCGCCGGCCGCGCCATCGTCGATGCGGTGATCGCGCCGTGCACGGTCGTCACCGCGCCGGTGCACGCGGGCGCGCTGGCCGCGCTCGCCGCGCACGGGTTTGCCGTGGTGCGTCCGCTGCGGCGCATGTGCCTCGGGCTGCCGCCGGCCGCGCCGCGCGAGCAGATCTGGGCGCTCGCGAGCCCCGGCGCCGGGTGAACCGCCCGCGAGGTCAGCGCGATGAGGGCGGACAGGTGTTACACCGTCCCCACTCAAGCTCTCGCAATCATTGGAGATTGCAAACCGGCGTGGTTGACAGGTGTGACACCGTCCCCCATGGGTCAGCGGCGGCGGGCGGCGGCGAGGCGGGCTTCGAGGACGCGGACCTCGGCGGCGGCCTCGAGGTTCGCGGGATCGAGGTCCAGCGTGTCGTGAAAGAGCTGGAGGGCTTCCTTGTCGCGGCCGAGCATGCGCTCGACGCGGCCCAGGTAGAACGTCGGCAGCTGGGGCTTGTCGGAGGTGCGCGTCGCGCCGAGGAGCACCTTGCGGATCTCGGCGGCCACGGAGCGCTTGTCGGTCGCCGCGCAGAAGCGCGCCCACGCGAGCATGACGGCGTGATCGATGTTCGTCGGCTCGAGCTCGACCGCGCGCGCGAGCTCCACGGCGGCCTTTTCGGGTTGGTTCGCGCGCATCGCGAGGAGCGCGCGGTGCACGGCCTCGTCGACCGGCGAGCGCTCTTCTTCGGTGCGTGTGCGCGGGATGCCGACGAGCGGCTCGCCTCCGCGCCGGAGCGCCGCCACGTACGCGCCGCGGCGCGCCGGATCGGTGAGGACGGACTCGGCCGCCGTGATCTGCTCGAGTAGCCGCGCGCCGGAGACCTGCAGCTCGGGGGTGGCGTGCTGGGCGAGCACGTCGGGCTGCAGCTGGCGCGCGAGCTGCGCGTGCGCCGCGCGGACGGCCTCGCCGGGGGCGTCGAAGACGAGGCCGAGCACGCTGAAGTAATCGCCGCCCTGTTCGATCATGCCCAGCCGCGATGCGACGGTCTGCTCGAGCTCCGTGACGCTCTCGACGGTCCAGCGCGGCGTGAACGTGCGCGCGATCGCCGGGCTCGACGAGCGCGTCGGCGGGGGGCGACTCGTGCTCGCCGGCGTCCGCAGCGTCATACCGTCTGGCGTCATGGTGCGCGGGACGACCGTCGCTGGCACGCTCGGCCGGGGCGTCAGCGTGCGCGGCACGGACACTTCCTCGCGCATGCCCGGCGGCGGCGTCATGGTGCGCGGCACGATCACGTCGCTGCGCGGTCGCGGCGGCAGCGGCCCCCGCGCGCTCGCCGGCAGCGTGGGCGTCCGCTCGAACGCCTCGGACACCGTTCGCGGCGCGGCGACCGGCGTCGCGGTGCGCGCGACGATCGGCGGCGTGTCGGTCGTCGTCCGCGGCGTCGACGGCGCTGTCGAGAGCGCCGCGCCACAGGAGACGAGCGCGTAGACGGTCGCCGCCGTGATCCGGGGGTCGATCTCCCGGTGCGTCGCCTCGACCTCGGCGATCGTGACGCCCGGGCCACGCAACAGCCTCGCGATCGCCGCCCCTTCCGCGCCGAAGCCAAAGCGCGTCAACATCGCATCCGCCGTGTCCGTGAGCGCGAACCGTCCGCCGAGCCGGCGCAGATCGTTGGCGAGCCGGACCTCGGACAGGTTCAGGCGCGCGCCGAGGTAGATCACCGCCGCGACCTCGACCTCGAGCTCGTGCTTGCCGAGCCCGCGCGGCGGCAGCGGGCGGATCGTGATCTCGCCCTCGTCGAGCGCGAACGTCCGCGCGGCGCGCTGGGTGATGGCGCGCCCGCGCAGCGTGGTCGCCTGCTCCGCCGACAGGTGCGCGACCTCCGCCACCACCTCGACCTCGTCGCGCTTGCCCGCCGCGGCCAACGCGCGCGTGAGCGCCGCGATGTGGACCGGCGTCACGAGGTGGCTCGTCAGCGCGACACGCACCACCGAGTCCGACGCCAGCGGCGAGCTCGCCGCGATCACCATGCCGCGCCGCAGCTCGACGACGTAGCGCTTGCCGGCCGTCTCGATCGCGACCTCGCCGCTGAAGCTGCGCGCGGCGAGCGCGCCGAGCAACGGGCCCAGCGGCCCATCGGTGACGCTCGCGCGGACGATCTCGCTGAGGCTCACGCGGTCATCGTGGACGGGTTTGCGGGGCCGACGCCACCGCAAATCGACGACGATTACAGCACGAGCTTGGACGGTGTTGTAGCTGACGCTTCCGCGCGTCCGTGATCTCGCTGTCCCACCCCGCGCCACCACGGCACGGGGCATCGACCTGCGCGGGCTCGAACGGCGCGCCGAGACGCGGCGTGACGATCCGGCTCGCGCGCGCGGTCGCGAGCGCGAGGAGCGTCTCCGCGGGCTCGTCCCAGTCATGGAGCGCGAGAGAGAATGTCCCCCAGTGCACGGGGAGGAGCGTGCCGCCGCCGAGGAGCTCGAACGCGGCGAGCGCGTTCTCGGGACCGAGGTGGATCGTTCCCCACGCCGCGTGAAAGGCGCCGACCTCGAGCATCACGAGATCGAACGGTCCGTGAGCGCGCGCGATGTCGGCGAACACCGGCGTGAGGCCCGTGTCACCCGAGAAGAACACGCGGTGCCGGTCGCCGCGGATCACCCACGAGGCCCACAGCGTGCGATCGCGCTGGCCCGGCGAGCGACCGGAGAAGTGCTGCGAGGGCGTGGCCGTGAAGTGCACGCCGCCGACCTCCGCGTGCTCGTACCAGTCGAGCTCGGTGATCAGCTCCGGCGCCACCCCGAAGCGCTCGAGGTGCGCGCCCACGCCCAGCGCCGTCACGAACGGGACCCGCCGCGCCGCGAGCGCCGCGATCGTCTCGTGGCACAGGTGGTCGTAGTGATCGTGGGAGACGAGCACGGCGTCGAGCGGCGGGAGCTCGACAACCCCCGCCGGCACCGGATGGAACCGCTTCGGGCCCATGAACGAGATCGGCGAGACGCGCTGGCCGAACACCGGATCGGTGAGCACGCGGCGGCCGTCGATCTCGAGTACGACGCTCGAATGCCCGAGCCAGGTCGCGCGGAGGCCCGTGTCGACCGCGCGGGCCCAGCCCTCGTGGGGGCGCTCGATCGGCAGCGGCGCGTCGGGCGTGCGACGGCCCCGCTTGAACACGAACTCGACCACGAGGCCGACGCCGGGTGCGGTCCGCCGCAACGTGGCCTCCGCCGTGTTGCGGAAGCGCCCGTCGGCGTACTGGGCGGAGGCCTGCACGCGCTCGCGCCGGACGGCCGCGCGGCGCTGATCGTCGTCCATGGGCACCAGGATGCCATGTGCGCAGGCGCTCGGCAGGAGGTCCGCGGCGGTGGTACGCGGATCGCACTGAGACGTCGCTCCATCCACGAGGAGAGCGTCATGGGATCGATTTCAAAGCAGCCGAAGCTCGCGGTCATCACCGGTGCGTCCTCGGGCATCGGGTTCGAGCTCGCGAAGCAATGTGCGAGCAACGGGTACGACGTCCTGGTGTGCGCCGAGGACGTAGGGATCCGTGACGCCGCAGCGCAGATCAGCGCGGCGGGCGGCGGCGCCGCGGATCCGATCCAGGCGGATCTTGCGACCAGGGACGGCTGCGCCGAGCTGGTGCGCGCCGTGAAGGCGACCGGACGCGCCGTGGACGCGTTGCTGCTGAACGCCGGCGTGGGCGTCGGCGGCGAGTTCATGACCACGGATCTGGAGGCCGAGATCAACATGGTCGAGCTCAACTGCATTCACACGCTGCGCATCGCGAAGGCGCTCGTGCCCGACATGGTCGCGCGCGGCGAGGGGCGCGTGCTGATGACGGCGTCCGTGGTCAGCACCGCGCCGGCCCCCTACCAGGCGATCTACGCGGCCACGAAGGCGTTCGTGATGCAGTTCGCGGAGGCGCTGCGCTTCGAGATCAAGGACAGCGGCGTCACCGTCACCGCGCTCCAGCCGGGCGCGACTGACACGAACTTCTTCGAGCGCGCCGGGATGCTCGACACGAAGGTCGGCCAGGCCGAGAAGGATCCGCCATCGCTCGTTGCCCGGCGGGGCTTCGAGGCGATGCTCGCCGGCAAGGACTCCGTCCTCGGCGGCTCGTTCGTCCAGCGCCTGGAGGGGCTCGCGAACGAGGTGTTGCCGGAGACCATCAAGGCCGCGCAGGTCGCCAAGGTCAGCAAGCCCGGCTCCGCGAAGCATTGACGGCCGCACGCCGGACGCGGGCACGGCCAGCGCCTGTTCGTCGACCACGACCGACCGGTCAGGACCCGCGGCCGAGCAGCCGACCGCCGCCGCCCGTGCTCGCGACCGGCTTGTGCAGCACCACCTTGCGGCCGGCTTCGCGTCCGGCGTCATGAGCGCCGCTGACCCGCACGCTGCGCCGCCGGCTGACGACGTGGGGATGCCGCGCGCGGTAGAACGTGTCGAGCTTGCCATCCCCGCGCCACACGAGGCCGGTGCCTCGCAGCACCGTGCGCTCGGCCACGAGCTTCTTGCGAAAGCCGCGGATGACGCCGCTCTGGTACGCGAGCCGGTCGCGGCCGTTCTTCACCCGCGCGTCCGCGCGATTCGCGTCCCACAGCCGCGTCGCCGTGGCGAGCAGGAACGCGTACACGTGGCACGCCATGTCCAGGTTCGCGCGCGTGCCGGCGAGCTCGTAGACGCCGCCGTGCCGCCCCGCCCGGGGCAGGTAGACAGGGATCCGGATCACCTTGACGAAGAACAGCTCGGCGAGCAGCGACACCACGTCGATCTCGACGCGGTTGCTGCGCTTCGCCGGGTCGCCGACATGCGCGATCTCGAAGTCTCGTGCCGCTCCGGGATCGATCGCGTCTTCGATGTTGTAGCGGAGCATCAGCTCGTGCGCCGTCCGCATCGCGGCCTCGGCCTCGTGCTGGTTGTCGCTGCCGGCGAGCGCGAGCAACTTGCGGATCCGATCGAGCACGCGAGCGATCTCGGCGCCGGCTCCCGCCACCGGCGCACCGGCCGCGCGCCCGTCGACGCCGCGCTCCGCGCACACGCGCTGGAAGGTCGGGCCGTGCGGGGGCTCGTCCGTCACGCGCAGCACCTCGTCGACGTACTGGTGCGCCATCTCGTGCTCGAGGATGCCCATCACCTCGGGCCACGGGCGCGCGAGCACCAGCACGCGTGACAGCTCGAGCGTGCGCGCGGCCGGCACCCAGCGCCCGAGCCGCGAGGTGGAGTCGACGAGCGCGATCACCGGCGCGAGCAGGCCGCGAAAGCGCGTCGCCTGCCACTCGTACGCGCGCTGCACCTCGCGGACGAGCGCGGCCTCGAGCTGGGCTGTGAGCTCCTCGTGCACGGGCGAAGCGTAGCGTGACGGCCTGACGTCAGACGCGCTTCTTGATCAGGCGGAGCGCGGTGCCGATCCCCGGCAGGGCCTCGAAGAATCCAGCCGCCGCATCGAACAGATCGCGGTGAAAGAAGACCTTGCCGTCGTCGGTGAAGCGGAGGTGCGTCACCCCCGGCACCACGCGCAGCGCCCCGCCTTTGCGCAGCTTCCACTCCCAGCGCCAGCGCACGTACGAGCCGTCGGCGCCGGTCGCCGTGTCCTCGACGATGAAGCTCGAGGCGGGCAGCTTCAGCACGCGCGCGAAGTACGCGCGCAGCTCGTCGAAGTCGCCGTGGAACGTGTGGAACGGGTCCTCGAGGAAAAATCCGGAAGCGTAGATCTCCTCGAGGCGCGGCAACCACGCGGCGGAGAACGTCTCGTAGAAGCTGCGGAACCGCGCGACGGCGGCCTCGGTGGTCTTCGCATCTGGCACGGGGCGCACCGTAGCAGGCACTTGCCTTGCAACCACGCCCCGGATGGCCCTCTCCGCCGCCCTGTTCGACCTCGACGGTACGCTGCTCGACAGCAACGACGCGCACGTGCGCGCCTGGCACACGGCGCTGCACGAGCACGACTACAACGTCGCCCCGGACCGCATCGCCATCGAGATCGGCAAAGGCGGCGACCAGCTGGTCACCGATCTCCTCGGTGCGAGCGCCGAGACGGCGGACGGGGACGCGCTCCGGTCCGCCCACGACCACGCCTTCCGGGAGATCGCGGAGTCCGAGGGCCTGCGTCCGCTCCCCGGCGCGCGCCAGCTGCTCGCCGAGCTCCGGGGCCGCGGCATGAAGCTCGCGCTCGCGACCAGCACCTCGGGAGACGGGCTCGCGCTGTGCGAGCGCACGAGCGGGGTCTCGTGGCGCAGCATGTTCGACGTGGTCGCCAACGCCGACGACGTGGCGGCGACCAAGCCCGCCCCCGACATCGTGACCGCGGCGGTCGAGAAGCTCGGCGTCAGCCCCGCGGAGTGCGTGATGGTCGGCGACACGCCGTGGGACGCGCAGTCGGCCAAGCATGCCGGCGTCGTGTTGATCGGTGTCCTGTGCGGCGGCAACCTCGAGGGCGCGCTCGTCCGCGCCGGCTCGCGCGCCGTCTACCGCGATCCCGCCGCGATCTACGTCCGCCTCGACGAGGCGCTGCGGCGCGCATCGCCGGGGCGCGCGCTCCTCGACGCCGGTCGGCTCGGCGCGCTCATGCAGGCCGCGCTCGAGGCCGCCGCGATCGGCATGGATGCCGGCGAGGTCCCGATCGGCGCCGTGCTCGCGAACGGCGATGGCGCCGTCGTCGCTCGCGGGTGGAACCGCTTGAACCACAGCCACGACCGCGCCGCGCACGCCGAGCTCGACGCCTTTCGCAACGCAGCCAGCAAGCTGGACCCGGGCGCGCGCGACACGATCCTCGTCTCGACGCTCGAGCCGTGCGTCATGTGCCTCGGCGCGGCGATGGAGACCGCGGTCGACACGGTCATCTACGGGTTGCGCGCGCCCGAGGACAGCGGCACCGGCCGCGTGCAACCGCCCGAGAACGCCGACAACCAGATGCCGCGGATCGTCGGGGACGTCCGGGCCGCCGAGAGCCGCGCGCTGCTCGAGACATGGCTCGGTAAATCCGGCCGCAACCCGGACCAGGAGCCGTTCGTCAGGGCGCTCCTCGCCCGGCAGGCGTGATACCGCAGGAGGATGTCGCTCGCCGCCCGCCTCGCCCTCTGCGTTGCCTCCTGCGTGGCCTTGCTCGGTTCGCTCGCGCCGCGTGCGCGTGCAGATCGCGCGGATGCCAAGCCCGACCTCGCCTCGTTCGGCGCCGGCGCGCTGGTCGTCAAGGACGCCGCGAGCTACGACGAGAGCTGGTCTGGCTTCTGGCTCCTCGACGAGGATCCGACATCCGGCTGGGCGTCGCCGAAGGGCGACATCGCGCCCAAGGCGTTCGTCATCGAGCTCGCGGACCGCGACGAGGTCAGCGAGCTCGCGTTCGATAACGGCCAGGTCGATGGGGACGGCGGCCGTCGCGGGGCGAAGAGCGTGACGGTCGAGATCTCCGACAAGGCGGACACCGGGTACGCGCACCTCGCGGCCGTGACGCTCGCGGTGGCGAAGGACGACCAGCACTTCGCGGTCGCCACGCCGAAGAAGGGCCGCTACCTGCGCGTGACGCTGCAGTCGAACCACGGCGACCCCGACTACCTCGAGCTGATGGGCTTCGCGGCGTACGGCAAGCGCGTCGATAGCTTGCCCCGGCCGGACGCGTCCGGCGCATACGCGACGAGCTTCGGAACGTTCCGCGTGCTCGCGACCGGCTCGACGGCGACCGGCTGCTACGAGTCGAAGAACGGGCTCATCAAGAACGGCGGCTTCGACGGCCGCGTTCTGCGCTTCACGTGGTCAGAAACGACCGGCGAGGGAACGCACAGCGGCCCAGCCGTGCTCGTGTTCCCCGCCGACGGCAAGTCGTTCCTCGGGCTGTGGTGGAACGGCGCCGAAGCGAAGCCGGCCGGCCGCTGGGACGGCAAGCTGACGGGCAAGACCGTCGGCGTCTGCCCGCACTACAAGTTCGACGCGAAGGCGGCGGCGGGCGGCGACGTGGCCGCGTCGCTTCGCGCCGATGGCCGCGCGCGCATCTATGGCATCACGTTCGACGTCGACTCCGACCATCTGCGAGACGAGTCGCGCGCCACGCTCGACCAGCTCGTGGCCATCGCCAAGGCCGAGCCGAGCTGGAAGCTGGCGATCGAGGGGCACACTGACTCGTCGGGCGCGGCCGACCACAACCAGACACTGTCCGAGAAGCGCGCCGCGGCCGTGAAGGACTACCTCGTCAAGGCGGGCGTGGCGGCGGCGCGGCTGACGACGGCGGGGTTCGGCGCGACGAGGCCGGTCAGCACGAACGACACGTCGCTCGGCCGCTCGCAGAACCGGCGCGTCGAGGTCGTGCGCTCGTAGCGTCAGCGATGCCCGCCTGTGGCGCTCGGCCGGGCGTGAGCTGCGCGCGGGCCGAGCCAGAGTTGACAGAATTGACAGCGTCCCCAGCTAAGTGCTGGCGATCATGGGGGATGTGCCAATACGTAGAGTTGACAGACTTGACAGCGTCCCCGGGTCAGTCGCCGGTCTTGGCGCTGCGCTCGCGATGGGTCAGCGCCGACTTGCCGTAGGTGCGGTTCAGCTCGGCGATCACGTCGCGCGAGATGTCCTTGGGGCAGGCGGCTTCGCACTCGTAGAGGTTCGTGCAGTTGCCGAAGCCGGCTGCGTCCATGGCCGTGACCATGGCCTCGGTGCGGTGCATCCGCTCCGGCTGGCCCTGCGGCAGGTGGTGAAGGTGGGAGAGCTTCGCCGCGACGTACAGCATCGCGCTGCTGTTCGGGCATGCCGCCACGCACGCGCCGCAGCCGATGCACGCCGCGCTCTCGAACGCGCGGTCGGACTGCTCCTTCGGGATGGGGACCGCGTTGGCGTCCGGCGCCGAGCCGACGTTCGCTGTCACGAAGCCACCGGCCGCGACGATGCGATCGAACGCGCCGCGGTCGACGCACAGATCCCGGATGACCGGGAATGCGTGCGCGCGCCACGGCTCGATGAAGATGTCATCGCCGTTGCGGAAGAACCGCATGTGCAGCTGGCAGGTCGCGGTGGACTTGTTGCCGCCGTGCGGGCGCCCGTTGATCATGAGCGAGCAGCTGCCGCAGATGCCCTCGCGGCAGTCGTGGTCGAACGCGACCGGCTCCTCGCCGTTCGTGATCAGCTGCTCGTTCAGGATATCGAGCATCTCGAGGAAGCTCGCGTGGACCGAGACGCCGGCCAGCTTGTACTGGACCATCTTGCCCTCGGCGGCGCGGTTCGGCTGCCGCCACACGTGGAGCGTGAGGCTCAGCATCTCGTCGCCGTGGGTCGCTGCAGGACTAGAAGCGCTCATTTGTAGCTCCGGGTGGCGAGCTTGACGTTTTCAAAGGTGAGCGGCTCGGTGTTGCGGACGGGGGCGTTGCCCTCGCCGGTGAACTCCCACACCGCTGCATGGCAGAACTTCTCGTCGTCGCGCACGGCCTCGCCCTCGGCGGAGTGCTCGACGCGGTAGTGCCCGCCGCAGCTCTCCTCGCGCTCGAGCGCGTCCTTGCACATCAGCTCACCGAACTCGAGGAAGTCCGCGACGCGGCCCGCCTTCTCGAGCGACTGGTTGAACGACTCGCGCCCGCCGAGCACGGTGACGTCCGACCAGAACTTCTCGCGCAGCGCGGGGATCTTTTCGAGGGCCGCCGTGAGCGACTCCTTCGAGCGCGCCATGCCGCAGTCCTCCCACATGATGTGGCCGAGCTCCTTGTGAAAGGCGTCGACGGTGGTCTTGCCCTTGACGTTCAGCATCTTGTCGAGCTTGCCCTTCACGGCCGTCTCGGACGTCTTGAACGCCGCGCTGCCGACGTCCGCGAGCTTCTTGCTGTCGATGCCGGCGAGGTAGTTGCCGAGCGTGTAGGGCAGAATGAAGTAGCCGTCCGCGAGGCCCTGCATCAGCGCGCTCGCGCCGAGGCGGTTCGCGCCGTGGTCGGAGAAGTTCGCTTCGCCCGCACAGAACAGGCCGGGGACGGTCGTCTGCAGGTGGTAATCGACCCAGAGCCCGCCCATCGTGTAGTGGACGGCCGGGTAGATGCGCATCGGCACGCGGTACGGGTTCTCGCCCGTGATCCGCTCGTACATGTCGAACAGGTTGCCGTACCGCTCGCGGACCAGCGGCTCGCCGTCGCGCGCGATGGCGTCGCGGAAGTCGAGGTACACGCCGCGGCCACCGGGGCCAACGCCGCGGCCGTCGTCGCACTGCTCCTTGGCCGCGCGGCTCGCGATGTCGCGCGGCGACAGGTTGCCGAACGACGGGTACTTCCGCTCGCGGTAGTAGTCGCGGTCGGCGTCCGGGATCGAGCCCGGCGCCTTCGCGATGTCCGCCTTGTTCTTCGGTGTCCAGACGCGGCCGTCGTTGCGGAGCGACTCCGACATGAGCGTCAGCTTCGACTGGTAGTCGCCGCTGACGGGGATGCACGTCGGGTGGATCTGCGTGAAGCAGGGGTTGGCGAAGCCGGCGCCCTTCTTGTACGCGCGGTACGTCGCCGTGACGTTGCAGCCCTTCGCGTTGGTCGACAGGTAGAACACGTTGCCGTAGCCGCCCGTCGCGAGCACGACCGCGTGGGCGGAGTGCTGGCTGATCGTCCCGGTGACGAGGTCGCGCACCGTGATCCCCACCGCGCGCCCGTCGTCGTCGAGCACGACGTCGAGCATCTCGGTCCGCGGGAACATCTTCACCTTGCCGGCGCCGATCTGTCGCTCGAGGGCGCTGTACACGCCGAGGAGCAGCTGCTGGCCCGTCTGGCCGCGGGCGTAGAACGTGCGCGACACCTGCGCGCCGCCGAAGCTGCGG
>JANXOM010000004.1 GCA_025353585.1 Deltaproteobacteria bacterium | reverse complement strand
CTTCGACTCGGGCTGGGACTTCGTCGAGCTGTTCGCGCTCGGCGGCGGCATGCCGACGCGGATCACGATCCCCGAGGTCTCGCTCGACCCGGTGATCGAGAAGATCAACACGGCGCCGGCGCCGGTGCCGCGCCCCGGGGCCGGCCTGCCGGAATGAGCGCGGCCGCGAGCTCCACGACGCTCGTCGCGATCCAGCTCGCGATCGACGAGGCCGTCCTCGCCTCGGGGGCGAGCTACCGCGCTGCGATCGAGGCCGCCACCGCCGCCGCGGTCGCGGCCGCGCCGCCCGGCCCGCGCCTGCTCGTCTTCCCCGAGGTCGCCGGCCACCTGGCGCTCTACGCGCTGGCGCCGCCGGGTGCGCGCAAGGGCAAGACGCTCGCGTCCGTGCTCGCGAGCGCCGCCATTCGCCGGCCGCTCGATGTGCTGCGCGGCGCCGTGTCCGCGCGCGTCTTCGATCCGCGCCACGCCGTGCTCGCCGGCCTCGCGCCCGACGCCGAGCGCTACTGGCGCGGGCTCTTCGGTCACCTCGCGCGCACGCACGGCGCGTACGTCGTCGCCGGCTCGCACCTGCGCATCGCCGCGTCGGGCGCGCTGACGAACGCGTCGCACCTGTTCGGCCCCGACGGCGGCGTCCTCGCCACGACGGACAAGGTCAACTTGCTCGTCGGCGTCGAGGACAGCTCCCCGGGCGGCATCGGGCTCTCGCGCGGCGATCCGATGAAGCTGCCGATCGTGGAGACGCTCCTCGGCAAGGTCGCCACGCTCATCGGCTACGACGCGTTCCGCGCGCCGCGGACCACCTCCGAGCGCTTCAGCGCCGTCGGCGAGCAGATCACGGTGCGCGGCGGCTGCGCGGTCGTCGCGAACCCGGCCGGCAACCACGCCGTGCACGCGGAGGGCTGGCCGAGCGCGCTCGCGGGGGTGCCGGCGGCCCGGCACGGGGTCACCGCGCACCTCGTAGGCCGTCTGCTCGACCTGCACTACGCTGGCGCGTCGGAGATCGTGGCGCGCGAGGGCGATGGCCACATCCGCGTGCTCGCTCGCGCCGAGGCCGTGGACCGCGGCGGCCACGTCGTCGCCGTCGTGTGATACGGCTAGGGCATGGCCGTCGCCGACGAGCTCCTCGCCGCGTACCTCGACCCCGAGGCGAAGGAGATGCAGCACATCGGCAGCTACGAGCTGCCGTCGGCGACCGACGTCGAGCTCGTCGTCGAGCAGTGCCGCGCGCTGATGTTCCCGGGCTACGCGGGGCCCGACATCGGGCGCCTCCCGGCCGACGGGCTGCGCGCGCTCGTGTCCGCCCGGGTCAGCGCGCTCCGCGAGATCCTCCAGCGCCAGGTCTACCGCGCGCTCCACCACAAGCGGCAGCAGCACCTCGGGCGCAGCGACCTCGAGTGCGTCGACTGCGGGCACCGCGCGGACGCCATCGCCGACCGCTTCCTCGCGCGCCTGCCGACCTTGCGCGCGGCCGTCCGCGCGGATCTCCGCGCGGCGTACGAGGCGGATCCAGCCGCGACCGGCGTCGACGAGATCCTCCTGTGCTACCCGGGCAGCTACGCGATCACCGTGTACCGCCTCGCGCACGCGCTGCTCCAGGAAGGCGCCCTCGTCGTGCCGCGCATGATGACGGAGATCGCGCACCGCCGGACGGGCGTGGATCTGCACCCCGGCGCCGAGATCGGAGCGGCCTTCTTCATCGACCACGGCACCGGCGTCGTCATCGGCGAGACCACGAAGATCGGCGACCGCGTGCGCATCTACCAGGGCGTGACGCTCGGCGCGCTGTCCGTTCCGCAGGGCGAGGCCCGGCCGGCCCACGGGCTGCGGCGCCACCCGACCCTGGAGGACGACGTCGTCATCTACGCGAACGCGACCATCCTGGGCGGCGACACGGTCATCGGGCGGGGGGCGGTGGTCGGCGGCAATGCCTTCGTGACGTCCTCGGTGGCGCCGGGCGCGCGCGTCTCGGGTGCCGCGACGCGGACGGCGGCAAAATAGGCGACGAGACGCGCGCGTGTTACGCTGCCGTCGCGTCGATGGCGGACGACTTGCAAGCGCGACCGAGGACCGCGACGCGCCTGCGCGCCGAGGCTCCGCCTGGCCTGGGCCCGGCGACCGGCGAAGACGCGCGCAAGTCCATCGGCCGCTACGAGGTCATCAAGACCATCGGCAAGGGCGCGATGGGCGTCGTGTACAAGGCGCGCGATCCGCTGCTCGATCGCGTCGTGGCGCTCAAGACGATCATGTCGCCGCAGCAGCAAGGCCGCCGCGTGCGGTCCGCGTTCCTCGAGCGGTTCCAGCGCGAGGCCAAGGCCGCCGCGAAGATGTCGCATCCGGCGATCGTCACGATCTTCGACGTCGGCGTCGACGAGGACTCGGGCGCGCCGTTCATGGTGCTCGAGTACCTGCCGGGCGAGTCCCTGGCCGACCGGCTCGACCGCGTGCGCATGCCGCTGTCCCGCTGCGTGACGATCGGGCTCGACCTCGCGTCGGCGCTCGCGTTCGCGCACCGTCAGCGCATCGTCCACCGCGACGTGAAGCCGGCGAACGTGCTCCACGCCGGCGACAACCGCTGGAAGCTGGCGGACTTCGGCATCGCGCGCCTGCCCGACAGCGATCTCACGCAGGTCGGCATCTTCATGGGCACGCCCGGCTACTCGCCGCCCGAGGCGATCCGCGAGGGCCGCTACACGCCGCAGGCCGACGTCTTCGCGTGGGGCGCGTGCATGTACGAGCTCCTGTCGGGGCGCATCCCGTACGAGGGGCCCGACACGAAGACGACGAACAGCTACGTGGTCGCCGGCAACGCGCCGCCGCCGACGAAGCACGACCCGTCGATCCCCGAGCCGATCTCGAACGTCGTGATGACGGCGCTCCAGCCCTCGGCGACGAACCGCTTCAAGGACGCGTCCGAGGCGGAGCAGGCGCTGCGCCAGGCGTGGGAGCGCTGCCTCACCGAGGCGCTCGTGCACCCGGCCGTCCTGGCGATGGAGGAGACGCCGCACGACAAGGCGCCCGTGCGCATGCACGACGCGCGCGGGCAGTCGGCGCGCACGCGGCCCACGCCGCTCGCGATGCCCACGGCCGACGAGGCGACGGCGCTCGACGCGCGGATCCCGGCGAAGGCGGCGGCGCTCGCGGCCGCTCACCCGAACCCGAACCCGCGCCCGTTTGTCATCGAGGCGGCGAAGGGCCGGATCGGCGACGACGATCCGACCACGATCCAGGTGCGCGAGCGCGACGATCGCAACAAGCACGACGCGACGAAGCTCGGCATCGTGGTGCCGCCGGGGCGCACGCCGCCGCCGTCCGCGCAGAAGCTCCCGCTGGCGTCGCCGCAGGCCGGCGCGGCCGTGCAGGTCGAGGGCATCGCGGACGTGCTCGAGTCGAAAGACCGCGACACCGGGGAGGCCGCTCCGACGGACCGGAGGGCCCGGGCAGAGAAGAAGGCGGCGTCCCCGCGGCCGAAGCGCGGCTCGCCCGTGCTGCTGGGCGTGCTGCTGCTGATCCTGATGCTCGCGGCGGCCGGCGCGGCGCTCTACTACACCGGCACCATCAAGCTCTGAGCGCACAGCGCGGCCACGTCCTCCGCGCACCCGCGCGCGAGCGTGAACCCGGCGCCGCCGTGGCCGTAGTTGTGGATGACGCGCGCGTGCCCCGGGTCGCGCCCGAGGCGCACGGCCGGTCGAAAGGGGCGCAAGCCGGTGCGGAGCGTCCGGGGAGCGCCGGGACGGACGCCGAGGCGGGCGGCGTCGGCGGCGATGCGCGCGTCGATCGCGGCGCTCGGGGCGGGGAGGGCAGCGCCGGGCGGCAGCGGGATCGTGCAGCCACCGAGGACGACCTCGCCGCGCCGCGGGATCACGTAGAAGACCTGATCGGGATCGCGGTCGTCCGTGACGGAGACGCCGAGGTCGACCGCGCCTGGCTCGTAGATCGCGATCTGCCCGAGGAGCGGGACGAGCTCGGCGTCCGCGCACAGCGTCCGCGCGCCGAGGCCGGTGCAGTTGACGACGACGTCACCGACCTCCGCGGCGAGGTCGGTCACGGTGCGGCGCTCGATGCGGGCGCGGAGCTGCGCGGCGAGCCAGGGCAGGAACAGGCGCGGCTCCACGCGCGGCGCCTCGAAGCGCCAGGCGAGCGGCGCGCCTGTCACCGGCGCCGGCGCGCGGGTGACATCGACGGCATCGGCCCACCACGGGAGGTCCGCGGTCGGCGTGATCTCGTAGCCGGTGAGGACATCGACGCCCGCGTCCGGCGACTCGGCGGCGAGCCGCGCGAGCCAGCGGCGCGTGGAGGCCGCCCACGCCCCGACGCGCTCGGGGGGGCCGACGCGGTACGGGAACCAGACGGCGCCCGCGACGTCGGAGGTGGTCTCCTGGTCCTGGCCGGCGGCGACGATGGCGACCTCGTGCCCGCGCTCCTCGAGGGTGCGCGCGGTGACGAGCCCGATGACGCCGGCGCCGACGACGGTGACACGCATGTTCTTACGTAACAGCTTATGTGGTGACGATCTGGACGGCCAGCCGGACGACCAGCGCGCACGTGATCACGATGACGGCGAGCCGCACGAACCGGGCGCCGCCCCGGAGCGCCAGGCGCGTGCCGATGACGCCGCCGACGAGCTGCCCCGCCGCCATCGGCAGCGCGATCGCCCACACGACGCTGCCGGCGCGGGCGAACATCGCGAGCGAGGCGAGGTTCGAGGCGAAATTCACGACCTTCGCGTCGGCGGTGGCCGAGACGAGGCTGCGGTTGCACAGCGTCACGAAGCCGACGATGAGGAACGTGCCGGTGCCGGGGCCGAAGAAGCCGTCGTACGCGCCGAGGAGGAGCGCGAGCACGGCGGCGATGGCGGGCTTGCTCGGTCCGTTGTCCTCGCGGTCGGGCTTCTTGACGAGGAGGAGCGCGGCCGCGGCGAGGAGGAGCACCATCACGATCGGCCGCAGGACCTCCTTGGGCACGGACATGAGCGCGGTGGCGCCGATGGCCGCCCCGACGAGCGCGAGCGGGAACGTGAAGCGCGCCTGCTTCGTGTCGACGCGCCCGGCGCGCCAGAACGCGAGCGTGGCCGCGCCGGAGCCCCACACGCTCTGGCCCTTGTTGGTCGCGAGCGCGATGTCGAGCGGGAGCCCGGCGATGGTGAGCGCGGGCAGCGTGATGAGGCCGCCGCCGCCGCCGATGGCGTCGACGGTCCCCGCGAGCAGCGCCACGACGACGAGGAGGCCCGTTGTCAGCGGATCGAACCCGCCGCTCACGCGCCGGGCGCGGACACGGGGGCGAGGCCCTTCGCCGCGCGCAGGTCGCGCACGAGCTTGGCCTGGCCGTCGGCGTGGTAGCTCGAGCGCACGAGCGGGCCGGCGACGACGTGCGTGATGCCGGCCTCGAGCGCGAACGCCTCGAGCTCGGCGAACTCCGTCGGGTGCACGTAGCGCGTGATTGGCAGGTGCGACTTCGACGGGGCGAGGTACTGGCCGAGCGTGAGGATGTCGACGCCGAGGCCGGCGAGCTCGCGGATGACGGCGCGCACCTCGTCGAGCTCCTCGCCGAGGCCGAGCATCAGGCCCGTCTTCGTCACGGCGCCGCGCGCGCGGGCGTGCTCGAGGATCTTGTAGCTGCGCGGGTAGCTCGCCTGCACGCGGACCTCGCGCGAGAGGCGCGGCACCGTCTCGAGGTTATGGGCGAAGACGTCCGGGTCGGCGGCGAGCACGATGTCCACGAGCTCGGTCTTGCCCTTGAAGTCGCCGGCGAGGATCTCGAGCGTCATGCGCGGCGACGCGGCCTTCACCCGCTGGATCGTCTCGGCCCAGTGCGCGGCGCCGAAGTCGGCGAGGTCGTCGCGATCGACGCACGTGATGACGGTGTGCTCGAGGTCGAGGCGCGCGAGCATCTCGGCGACGCGGCGCGGCTCGTCGGGGTCGACGGGCAGGGGGCGGCCGGTCGTGACGTCGCAGAAGCGGCAGCTGCGCGTGCAGATGTCGCCGAGGATCATGATCGTGAGGGCGCGGCGCGTCCAGCACTCGCCGATGTTCGGACAGCTCGCGGACTCGCAGACGGTGTGGAGCTGGAGCTCCTTGACCATCGCGCGCAGCTCGAAGAAGGCGGGCTTCGTCGGCAGCGTCGCGCGGATCCACTCGGGGTGCCGCCGGCGCGGCGCGGGGGGCTCACCAGCAATCGGCAGATGGACGCGTTCGACCATGGCTAGGCTAGGCTTACCACTTCACAGGTCGATCGCGACCCCGAACGCTTGCTCGGTGGCGCCCTTGATCGCCTCGGCGAAGGTCGGGTGTGCGTGGATCGTGGACATGAGGGATTCGGCGTTGACCTCGGTGGTCTTGGCGAGGGTCAGCTCGG
>JANXOM010000003.1 GCA_025353585.1 Deltaproteobacteria bacterium | reverse complement strand
GACGCGCTGGTCGACGATCTGGTAGGCGACGTAGTAGGCGGGATCGCTGGCCTTGCCGAGCGCGCCGAGCTCGCGCTCCGCCTCGGCCTTCATGATGTCGAGGAGGGGGGAGCGCTTGTCAGGGGCGTTGCCGTCGGTGGGCTTGCTGGTGGTGACGTCGATCTTCGCGGGGATCGCGGGCAGGTCGACCTTGATCTCGAGCGCCAGCGGCGGGGGAGGCGCGGGCTTGGCCGGCTGCTTTGCCCCGCCCGAACAGGCCACGGAGGCAGACAGCGCGGCGCACATGCCGAGCCAGAGCGATGAACGCATGGGTGGAAGGGTAGGGGGCAAACCCGTCCAGATCAAACGGGAGTCGCCGATTACCCTCGGCGCCGGATGCCCGCTATGATCAGCGCCGCTTGTCCGCGGGTCGTAACGCCGTGCTGGTGATCCATGACGATGGGGACGTCCTGGACCTCCTGACCCGGCTCTTCGAGGCGAAGGGCTTCGAGGTGGTCACGGCCGTCACGACGTTTCGCGCCCAGGCGCAGCTCGAGAGCGAGCGCGCCGTGCACGTCGTCGTCGCGCCCTGGGATGACGCACACGCGGTCGGCGGCGAGGTCTATCGGTGGTCCCTGCAGCACCGGTTCGACCTGCGCGCGCAGTTCGTGTTCCTCGCGACCGAGGTCACGGGCGACTTCGACGAGCTGGTCGCGGGGCGATGCCTCGCGGTGCCAGCCCAGCGGCCGGGCGAGGTCGTGCGAGTGGCGGTCGCGGCGGTGGCGCGCTGGAGCGCGGCTCAGCAGCTGCCGGATCCGGTGACGGATCACGGCTCCCGGCCCTCGCTCCTGATCGCGGAGGACGACCCGGTGCTGCTGCACGTGATGGCGCGGCTGCTCGAGGACAGCGGCTATCGCGTCATCCAGGTCGATAGCGGGCATCGCGCGATCGACCAGCTCAACGACTCGGCGTTCGACGTGATCGTCGCGGACTGGCAGATGGACGCGGGCAGCGGGTTCGACGTCTACACCTGGATCAAGAACGAGAAGCCCTGGCTCGCGGACCGCGTGGTGTTCCTCTCGGGCGGCGAGCGCGACGACGCGCAGACCTCGGTCAAGGGCCGCCCCATGGTGCGCAAGGGCCAGGACTCCGACCACTTGCTCAGGGTGCTGCGCGAGATCGTGCGCCAGGTGCGGGCCGAGGCGAGCGGCATGAGCTTCCTGCCGCCGAGCTGAAGCGAGCCGGGCCGCCGCGGCGGCGTCGCGTACACCGAGATCGGCGCGGCCTTGGCCGGTCCTAGCCGCCGACGAACGCGCGAGCTTCGCGGGCCAGCGCGAGCCAGGTGGGGCGGCGGGTGGCGGCGCCGATGACGAACCACTCCTTCATCGGCTTGCCCTTGTTGGCGTCGAACCAGGTGCCGTGGCCGGCGGCGACGAGCGCGGCGACGCGGGGCCCGGGCAGCTTCACGACGAGGTGGCCGCGGACGAGCATCGCGAAGATCTTGCCGCGGATGCGGAGCGCGCCCGAGCCGAACTTGCGCGGCGCTCCCGGGAGCGGCAGCTCGATCGGGACGTCATCAGCTGACAGCGTGGTGACAAGTTTGACGAAGGCCCCGTCCACGTCTCTCGCGTTCGCCACGGACCGATCATATCGTAGCCGGATGACCACCATCGAGATCGGCAAGAAGCTCGTCGAGCTGTGCAACGCAGGCAAGAACGAGGAGGCGATGAAGACGCTCTACGCGAACGACATCGTGAGCGTCGAGGCGTTCTCTCCCCCGGGCCAGTCGCCCGAGGCGGCGGGGCTCGAGGCCGTGCTCGCGAAGAGCAAGTGGTGGGCGGAGAACCACACGATCCACTCCGCGAAGGTCGAGGGACCGTGGCCGCAGGGCGATCGGTTCGTCGTCCGGTTCACGTACGACATCACGCAGAAGCAGTCCGGCAACCGCATCACGATGGACGAGGCGGCGCTGTTCACGGTGAAGGGCGACAAGATCGTCCGCGAAGAGTTCTTCTACGGCATGTGATCGCCGCGGCGCCGGCGCCTAGAACGCGCGCTGGCCGATCCGCTCGCGGCTGCGCGCGTCGGCGTCGGCCGTGAACAGCAGCAGCGCGCTGTCCATCACCGTGAGCCACGCGCCATCGGGCACCTCCGCGATCTCGTCCTCGCCGAGCGCGCGACCACCGAGCCGCGCGCCGTGCCGGCCGGCGAGCGTCCAGCGGGGGCCCCAGCGCAGCAACGCCGAGCCGTGCTCGACCACGAAGCCGAGCGCGGTCCGCAGCAGCGTGTAGCCCTCGCCGAGGCCCCCGGCGAGCTGCGTCCGGACCGGCACGTGCCCGTATCGGTGCTGCAGCGCGAGGAGCGTCCACCGCGGCAGCGCGATCGCCTGCCGCGCCGCGACGTCGATGATCGCCGCATCCCCGGGCGCGCCCAGCGTGCAGCGCGGCGCGCCGAGCAGCGCCGCGCCGAGGTTCGCGACGCGGACGCGCACGCCGGGCGTCACCTCGAGCCGCGTCAGCAGCGCCTCGAGCTGCCGGGCGTCCAGGAACGCGCGCGACAGATCCACGAGGTCGAACCGCGCCGTCACCGGCACGAGCGTGTTCGAGCCCCGCGGCCCGAGCCGACGAGCCAGCGCGAGCGCGCGCACGTGGGCGGGTAGCAGCGCCACGAGCTCGGCGAGCTCCGCCGTGTGCGCGCTCGCCGGCATGCCGAGCACCACGCGCGTGCACGTGCGCGGCAGCGCCGCGAACAGCCGCCGCCACGCCGCGCCGTGCTCGCCCGGCTCGTACTCGATCGCGAGCTCCTCGACGAGCCGGCCCTGCGGCCGCGCGAGGACGTCCGCGGCGTGGGCCAGCGCGCCCAGCGTCGGCCCGACGTGACGATGCCCCAGGATGGGCGCGGCGCCCGGGATCGCGAGCGTGCGCGCGTGGCCGAGGCACCAGCCGATCGGCGTCGCGCCGCCGCGGCCGTAGCGCGGCTTCGCGAGCGCGTGCCACCGCGCCAGCGCTGGCCGCGGCACCTCCGCCGGCAGCGCGAGCTCGAGCGCCATCGCCTCGCCGCGCGGATCGCCGAGCGTCATCAGGTGATCGGCGTACACGGACCACGCGGCGAGCTCCGCCTCGGTCGCGGGGAGCCGCGCGGGCTGGTGGGCGCTCGTGTCCCCGCCGACCGGCATCGCCGCACCATACGCTGCGCCGCCCGCTACGCCATCAGCGCGCGCGCCCGGGCGTTCGCGTCGCGCGCGAGCAGCACCGTCTCGAGCCCCTGCAGCGTGATGCGCCCGCCGTCGGGCACCTCCACCACCTGGCCCGCGCCGACCGGCACGCCGTCGACGCGCAGGTCGCTCTGCCCCGCGATCGTCCAGCGGTCGCCGCGGCAGACGAGGCTCTCCGAGGTCGCGGTCGGTGCGAGCTCGAGCTCTCCACGCGGCACCTCGTGCGTCTCGACGAGCGGGCGCGCCCACTGCGTGCGCGCGGGGATGAGCCCGTCGCGTCGCTGCAGCATCGCGAGCGGCCAGCGCGCGAACGCCACCGCCCGATGCTTCGCCGGGGCGACCAGGGCCGCGTCGCGCGGGCCGCCGAGCACGCAGCGCGGCGAGTCGAGCTGCTCGCGCCGCAGCGTCCCGACGCGGACGGTGATGCGCTCGGTCTGCGCGAGCGTGTCGCGGATCGTCATCGACGTCATCCAGTCGAGCCGCAGCCGCGAGAGATCGAGCACGTCGAAGCGATCGTCGATCAGCCGCCACGTCACCTCGCCGTGGCTACCGAGGAGCCCGCTCGGCCGGATCTCGCGGATCTGCGGCGGCAACAACGCGAGGAGCTCGGCGAGCTGGGCCACCCCCGTGCGCTTCGACAGATCGACCGCGACGCGCGTACACGTCGGTGGCAGCGCGCGGAAGATGCGCTGCCAGTGCTCGAGGTCCTGCCGCGGCGTGTACGCGAAGGCGAGCTCCTCGAGCCGACGGCCCGTCGGGGCCGCGATCCGATCGCGGGCCTGCGCCAGCGCGCCGGGCGACGGACCCTGCGCGGTGCGGAAGCCGCTGCTCTCGAGGTCGAGGGCCCGCGCGTGGCCGAGGCACCAGGTCTCCGCCGTCGCCGTCCCGCGCCGGCAGAGCGGAGCGGCGAGCGCGTGCCAGCGCGCCAGCTCCTCGTGCCCCGGGCGCGCCGGTAACGCCAGCTCGAGCGCCATCGCGAACCCGCGCGGCTCGCCGAGCGACATCAGGTGATCCGCGTAGACGGCCCACGCCGGCAGGTCGGCCTCGCACGCCGGCAGCCGCGCCGGCCGATGCAGATCCAGATCCGCGTCCACTCAGCCCTGGCCGATCACGTGCGCGAGCACGCGCGCCAGCTCGCGCGGCTGCTCGAGCGTCGGGTCGTGGCCGCAGGCCGCGATCGCGGTGACCGGCCGCCCGGTCGCGCGCGCGAGCGCCACGAACTTCGCGTCATCCGCGCCGACCACGAGCGTCACGCGATCCGCCGCCGCGAGCGTCGCGCGATAGTCCGGCATCGCCCCGAGCCCCATCTCCTCGAGCGCGCGCGCCAGCTGCTCGGGATCGTGCCGCAGCCGCGCCGCCCGCCGGGCCGCGAGCCGCTCCGACGCCACGCGCGCCTGCGACGCGAACAGCGGCTGCGCGCCCCACGCGTCGGCGAACGCGGCCACGCCCCGCGTCCGCAGCATCGCCGCCCACGCCGCATCCCCGGCCCGCCGCGCCGCGCGCTCCGCCTCGGCGTCCGCCGGTAACCCCGGGTTCACGCTGACGAGCACCGCGCGCGCGCACGCCCCTGCGGCGAGGAGCCCGAGCGCCAGCCGCGCCCCGAGCGAGTAGCCGACGACGATGTCGCGATCCGCCACGTCCGCCGCCAGCGCCGCGACGTTCGCCGCCCAGCCCCTCTGCACGAGTCCCCCGCCGTGCCCGGGCAACGCCACCCGTTCCGGCGCGCTGGCCGTGGGCCACGCCGCGAGGACCTCGTCCCACACCGACGGGTCGCCGGCGAAGCCATGCAGGAGCGTGCAGCGCACGCCCCGATTCTACTCGGCCTACAGGACGACGTTCGACGGCGCGAGCACGAGCTTCAAGAACTCTTCCCGCGTGCGGACGTCGTCGAGGAACACGCCGCGCACGCCGCTCGTGACGAGCCGCGCCTCGTGCGCGCCGACGCCGCGCGCCGCCATGCACATGTGGAGGCCCTCGATGTAGACGGCCGAGCCCTGGCTGTGCAGCTGCGCGTGCAGGATGTTCGCGAGCTCGTGCGTCAGGTCCTCCTGCAGCCGCGGGCCGCGCGCGATCAGCCGGGCGAGCCGCGAGAGCTTGGACAGGCCGAGCACCTTGTTCGTGGGGATGTACGCGAGCGAGACGCGATAGATCACGGGCAGCAGGTGGTGCGGGCAGACGCCGAAGCACGTGTTGTGCTTCGAGATGACCATCTCGGTGTACTTCGCCGGGAACGTCTTCGCGAGCAGCCCCTCCACCTCCACGCTGACCTGCTTCTGATCGTGGATCAGGTCGTGGAACCCCTTCGCCGCGCGCCGCGCCGTCTCGGCGAAGTTGTCGTCGTGGACGTCAAAGCCGAGCTTGCCGATGCCGGCGAGGATCTTTTCGTAGCCCTCGGTGAAGAGAGCGAGGGCTTCGGGGTCGTGCTCCATGGTGCGTCCTCGTACGTGGCCAGGATGGCGGTGGTGGCAGCGGCGACCGCGCGGTCGC
>JANXOM010000413.1 GCA_025353585.1 Deltaproteobacteria bacterium | reverse complement strand
ATCGCGCAGAAGCGCCTCGAGCTGACGGCGCAGACCACGACGCTGGAGCTGCCGATCGACCCCGCGTTCATCTCGAGCGTACACGTCGATGTCGACCGGATCGCCAAGCGGCGCTCGCAGCTCGCGGGCAGCACGCTGCCGCTGCCGGAGCACGTGCAGGCGTCGATCGAGCTGCCGGTCTCGATCGAGACGGCGCGGCTCGTCATGACCACCCGCGCGACGAAGAAGATCATCGAGCCGGGGGCCGACGCGACGTTCGAGGTCGACGTGAAGCGCGATGGCAAGCCGGTGCCCGGCGCCGAGGTGGCGCTGATGGTGGTCGACGAGGCCGTGCTCGCGCTGTCGTCCCGCACGTACGGCGACCCGCTGCCGGGCTTCTATCGCGAGCTGCCCGACGGCACGTTCGACTTCTCGACGCTCGAGATGGTGACGGACGAAGGCGACGATCTCGCCGGCGAGCCCGGCATCAAGCGCTTCCTGCTCGACCGGCTGCACGGCTCCGGCTCCGGCGGGGGCACGGGCTTCGGGAGCATCGGATCCGGGAGCTACGGGTCGGTGGGCTTCGGCACGGGGACCGGCGTGGTGCAGTCGCGCAAGGACTTCCGCGCGAACGCGGTGTTCTCCCCGCGGCTGCACACGGACGCCGCGGGGCGCGTGGCGCTGACGGTGAAGATGCCCGATAGCCTCACGCGATTTCGCATCGTCGCGGTGGCCACGGCGAGCACGCGATACTTCGGCAAGGCGGAAGGGACCATCGTCACGCAGCGCAAGATCAACGCGCGCACGGTGGCGCCGCGGTTCCTGACGCAAGGCGATGCGTTCGCGCTGCCGATCGTGGTGCAGAACCTCGACAGCGAGCCGCGCACGGTCGACGTGGCGGTGCGGGCGGTGAACCTCGTCGGCACGGGACCGGCGGGCAAGCGCGTCATCGTGGGCCCGGGGCAGCGCGCGGAGCTGCGCTTCGACTTCCACACGCAGGGGCGCGGCAAGGCGGTCGTGCAGACGATCGCGACCTCGGGCGACTTCGCGGACGCGTCGACGGTGCAGCTGCCGGTGTACGAGCCGGCCACGACGGAGGCGTTCGCGACGTACGGCATCGTCGACGACGCGCCGAAGACGGAGCGGCTGGCGATCCCCGCGGACATCTTTACCGACGTCGGCGGCGTGTCGGTGGAGGTGGCGTCGAGCCAGCTGCAGGGGCTGACGGACGCGTTCGGGTACCTCTACGCGTATCCATACGAGTGCGCGGAGCAACGGTCGGCGCGCATGCTCGCGACGCAGGCGATGGCCGACGTGCTCGACGCGTTCCAGGCGCCGGGCCGGCCCACCCGGGCGGACATCGAGGAGACGCTCGCGGCGGACCAGGCGCGGCTCGCGCGCGACCAGCTGCCCGACGGCGGCTGGGGCTACTGGCCGGAGTCGAAGAGCGACCCGTACGTGACGCAACAGGTGCTGCGGGCGGTCGTGCCGGGCAAGCCAGGCGCCGCCGAGCGGACCCGAGCTATCGCGTACGTCACGCGCGACGCGGCGACGGAGATGACGGCGCTCGATCGCCGCCTCGCGATCCCGGAGCGCAATCGCGATCCGCGGCCGCAGGGCGACGACGCGGGTCGCGTGTCGATGGCGGCGGCAGACCTGGCCGCGCTGGCCGTGGCCGGCACCGACGTGCTCGGGCGCGCGAAGCGCCTGCACGCGGTCGCCACCGCGCTAGGCGCGTATCCCGTCGACGCGAAGGCGCGGCTCCTGGCGCTGGTGGCGGGTCGGAAGGGGTACGAGGACATGCGCAGCAAGCTGCTCGCGCAGCTCCTGTCGGCGACGCACGAGACGGCGGCGGCGGCGACGGTGACGGCGAGCTTCGGCGAGGCCGAGCGCATGCTGCTGGTCTCCAGCACGAAGTCGACGGCGCTCGCGCTCGACGCGATCATGCTCGAAGCGCCTGACCAGGCGGTCGTGGCGAAGCTGGCGCGCGGGCTGCTCGAGGCGCGGCGGCGCGGCCGGTGGACCACGACGCAGGAAAACCTGGCGGTGCTGACGGCGATGCGGCACTTCTTCGACACGTACGAGAAGGCGACGCCGGCCTACACGGGCCGCGTGTGGCTCGGGGGCGCGGGCTACAGCGAGCGCGCGTTCGCGGGGCACTCCACGGAGACAGCGGAGGCGAAGGTCGGCTGGCCGGCGCTACCGGCGGGGACGACGCAGGACCTGGCGTTCGCAAAAGACGGGACGGGGCGGATGTATTACCGCGTGGGGATCACGTACGCGCCGAAGCAGGTCGACCTGCCCGCGCTCGAGGCCGGCTTCCTGGTGCGGCGGAGCTACGCGGCCGTCGACGATCCGGCCGACGTCACGCGCGACAAGGCGGGGCGCTGGCACATCAAGCTCGGCGCCCGCGTGCTCGTGACGCTGGAGGCGCTGAACACGACGCTGCGCTACGACGTGGCGCTCGTGGATCCGCTGCCGGCCGGCCTCGAGCCGGTGAACACGCGGCTGGCCGTGGCGGAGCGCAACGCGCCGGGCGCGACGACCGCCGGCTGGGATCATATCAACATGCGCGACGAGCGGGCGGAGGCGTTCGCGGGGCAGCTCCGCGAGGGCAGCCACGTGTTCGCGTATTCGGCGCGCGCGACGACGCCGGGCACGTTCGTCGCGGCGCCCGCGAAGGCCGAGGAGATGTACGCGCCCGAGACCTTCGGCCGCTCGGCCGGCAGCCTGGTGATCATCGAATAGACACGTCGAGCCCGACGGCCACGCGCGCGTTCCCGATCCCCTCCACGCCGAGACGTGGCCGTGGACGCTGACGGATCCGGATCCGGTCACGGACGCTACGCCGCGGCCTTGCACAGCGTGGTCCAGGCGCGGGCCGTCGAGACCGACTTTCGATTCAGCCCGTCGAGGAACTTGGTGACCTGCTTCCCGATGCCGCCCTGCGGCTGCCGCCACGCCACCAAGAAGATCTCCCGCGCGTCCACGCGCACCACGTCGTAGTCGCCCGGCACCCCGACCATCGGCACCCCCGTCGGCACGCCGCCCGCAAACAGCACCCCGTGCGGCCGAGCGGAATCTGTCAGCGCGACCCCTGCAAACGGCGCCGACGCCACGAGCGCGCGCATCGCCACCTGCGTCCGCAGCACCACCGCGATCGCGAACCCGAAGTGCGCCTCGAGCCCGGCCTCGATCTGCGCCGCGAGCGTCTTCGCCGGGCGCGCCGAGAACAGCACGTTGCCGCTCGCGATCAACGTCTTCACCCCGACGAAGCCGAGTTCCGCAAACGCCGCGACGAGCTCGACGGACTTCACCGTTCGCGTCCCGAGGTTGACGCCGCGCAAGAACGCGACGTGCGGCTCCGCCTTCACTTCGCCGCGCCTTTCTTCGCCTTCATCGGGTGCACCGTCGCCCCCCGCGCGAGCAGCTCCACGAACGACGCGATCCGCTTCGCCCGGCCCGCCGCCGTCTTGAGCGTCTCCACGCGCCACGCCAGCGCGTACAAATTGTTCCGGTCGAGCCGCTCGTACTGCGCGAGCGCCGCGGGCACCCGCCCGATCGCCGCCAGTAGATCCGCCGGCGTCTTCATCGCGCGCCCGCCCGCGTACGCCGCATCCCAGCGGCCGTCCGCCTTGGCCGCGTCGACCTCCGCTTGCCCGCGCGCCTGCATCCGCTTCGCCGCCGTCAGTCGCGCCACGTGCTCTCGGTTGATCGCCGACCACTTACTCGCGCTCCGGCGCGGCGTGAATCGTTGCAAGAATGACCTGTCGTCGTATCCCTTCTTCAGCCCGTCGATCCAGCCCCAGCACAGGGCCACGTCGAGCGCCTGCGCGTAGGTCACCGTCGACGTGCCCGAGCCCTTCTTGCAGATCCGGAGATAGATCTCCACGGCCTTCGCGTGGTTCGCCGTGAGCCACGTCTCGAACGCGGCCTCGCTGGCGAACGCGCGGACAGCGCCGGGCGGAACGGTCACGGGTGGCATCGGCGCATCGTAGCGCCGTGCGGTGGTGCCACACGGCCCGGCGGCGCACAGGGTGCCGCCGATTTCTTCGCGAGCGCGCGCGCCGGTCGGGGCGATGCGCCGCGTCACGCTTCCTGCATCTCGCGCCTGCGTGCCCGCGCTCTTCACCTCTCGCGCGAGCACGGTCTACCGGGCCGCGCTCCTGGCCGCGGCGGTCGGCGGCGCGGGCGCGCTCGTCGCGCCGTGCGTGTTCATCCGGACGCCGTACGCGACCGGCGTCGCCGATCCCGTCGAGCAACCGGTGGCGTTCGACCACCGGCACCACGTCCGCGACGACGGGATCGACTGCGTCTACTGCCACGCGACCGTCGAGCACGAGGCGAGCGCCGGCATGCCGTCGACGGCGCGCTGCATGGGCTGTCACGCGCAGGTCTGGCCCAACTCGCCGGAGCTCGCGCCCGTGCGCGCCAGCTGGCGCAGCGGGATCCCGCTCGCGTGGCGGCGCGTCGATGCCCTCCCGGCGTACGCGTACTTCCACCACGGCGTCCACATCCAGGCCGGCGTCACGTGCGCGGCGTGCCACGGCGCCGTCGGCGAGCAGGCGCGCATCGCGCTCGGCCACCCGTGGTCGATGGCGTTCTGCCTCGAGTGTCATCGGCGCACACAGGGCGGCTCGCGCGCCATCACGCACCTCACCACGTGCAGCGCGTGCCATCGATGAGGCTCGCCGAATCGCGGGGAGGGCCCCGGTCGGCTTCGCCGGCAGGGCGGGGCAGAGCCTGGGTGGATCGGTGAGCGTGCTCGCGACGCTGACGACGCGCGACGGCGTCACGCGGCGCGAGGCCTTGCGCGCGCTCGCCGGCGCGGTCGCGGCCGTGCAGGCGAGCTGCTACCAGCGGCCGGGCGACGACGTCATCGCCGCGTCCGCCGACAGCCGGCCGGAGCTCGTGCCCGCGGGCGTCACGCGCTACGCGACCACGCTCTCGGACGGCGGGTTCGCCGCCGGCGTGATCGCCGAGTGCAAGGACGGGTGGCCCACGAAGCTCGACGGCAACCCCGCGCACCCGGCCACGCGCGGCGGCTCGACCGCGATCCTGCAGGCCCGCGTGCTCGATCTCTACGATCCGCAGCGCGAGCACGGGACCTGCGCGGCGTGGGCGGACGTCCAGCGGATGCTCGCGGTCACGCGCGGCCCGGTGTGGCTCGTGCTGCCGCCGCAGACGTCGCCGGCGGTCGCAGCGCTGCTCGCGACGATCGCGGCGCGCGTCGAGCTGCACGTCGTGTGGGACGAGCCGGTCGCGCACGCCGCCGCGTACGCCGGGGCGCGCCTCGCGTTCGGGCGACCCGTGGAGCTCGTTCTCGATCCGGCGCGGGCCACCGTCGTCGCCGCGCTCGACGCCGACTGGCTCGCGGCCATGCCGATGTCGCCGGCCTGGGCCCGCGCCGCCGCGGCGCGCCGCGCACCGGGGCCCGCGATGAGCCGCTACTGGATGGCGGCCCCGATGGTCACGCCGACCGGCAGCCTGGCCGACGAGCGCCTCGCCGTGCGCGGCGGCGAGATCGCGAGCGTCGCGG
>JANXOM010000366.1 GCA_025353585.1 Deltaproteobacteria bacterium | reverse complement strand
TCGGCGTTGGCGATCGGGTTCACGCGCGAGGTGGCGATCATCGGCGCGACCCTACGCACTCGCGGTCGATCCGGATAGATCAGGCGCGATCAACTTCGCGAAATCATTGACGCGCGACCCGGTGGAGAAGATCCGCACCCTAGTGGTTTCGGGCCCCTGTTTTATCCATTCAAGGAAGCAGGAGTGTCATGCAGAAGCTGGAGAAGAAGATCATCAATGTCGGCACGATCGGTCACATCGATCACGGCAAGACCACGCTGACGGCCGCCCTCACCCAGGTGATGGCGCGCCACACCGGCGGGGTCGGGCTGCAGTTCGACCAGATCGACAGCGCGCCCGAGGAGAAGCGCAAGGGCATCACGATCAACCTCGCGCACGTCGAGTACGCGTCGGCGACGCGTCGCTACGCGCACGTCGACTGTCCGGGCCACGCGGACTACGTGAAGAACATGATCACGGGGGCCGCGCAGATGGACGGCGCGATCTTGCTCGTCGACGGGACGCAGGGCAGCCAGGCGCAGACGCGGGAGCACGTGTTGCTCGCGCGCGAGGTCGGGGTGCGTCACCTCGTGGTGTTCGTGAACAAGCTGGACGTCGCGGAGCCGGAGCTCGTGGACCTCGTCGTCCTCGAGCTCGACGAGCTGCTGCGCGGCCTCGGCTATCGCGATGTCCCCGTCGTGCGCGGCTCTGCGCTCGGTGCGCTCCAGGGCGACCCGCGCTGGGTCGCGTCCATCGAGGAGCTCGTGGCGACGCTCGACACGGCGATCCCGGATCCGATCCGCGATCTGACGGCGCCGTTCCTGATGCCGGTGGAGGGTGTGCACACCATCGACGGCATCGGCACGGTCGTCACCGGGCGCGTGTCCCGGGGCGTCGTGGCGGTGGGCGATACCCTCGAGGTCGTCGGGCGGCGTGATGGCGAGCTCGTGCCCGTGGTCATCACGGGCATCGAGTCCTTCCATCGCGAGCAGCGCCAGGCGGCGGCGGGCGAGAGCGTGGGGCTGCGGCTGCGGAGCATGAAGCGTGACGAGATCGCGCGCGGCCACGTCCTGGCCGCGATCGGCTCGCTGCGTCCGCACCGCCACTGTCGCGCCGAGCTCTACCTGCTCGCGGCGAGGGAGGGCGGGCGTACGAAGCCGGTGCGCGCCGGCTACCGGCCCCAGCTCTACGTCGGCGCGATCGACGTGACGGCCACGCTCGCCGGTGACGAGCTCGCCCCCGGGGCGAACGCCACCGTCGACCTGACCCTGGATCGCGCGGTGGCGCTCGAGGTCGGCGTGCGGTTCGCGATGCGGGAGGGCGGCAAGACGATCGGCGCCGGGATCGTGACGGCGGTGACGTGAAGCGCGGGCGGCCAGGGGGACCTGGTCGCCCGGTTTCTTTGGCGCGCGGCTCGCGCCAGCCGCGCGCCCGCGGCGTGCGAGGCCTCGAGCGGTGAAGCCGATGCGCCAGCTCCGGTCTCACGTGAAGAGGTCCGGCGAGCTCGGGCTGTCGCTCGCGGACGCGAGCGCCTCGTCACGCCGCCGCGATGACGATCGGCTGACGGCGCCGGCTGATCAGCCGGTACCGCGTGGCGACCGAGCGGTAGTCGCGCTCGGCCGTCGGCTCCGGATCGACCTCGACCATCAGCGTGCCGACGACCTGCACCACCGCGCCCGCCGGGATGTAGCGCACGTGCGAACGGTACGAGCCGTAGCCCATCCGCGGGCCGAGGTTCGTCTCGGTGTCGTACTTCGGCGCCGTGTAGAGGTGCACGTCCTGGCCGTTGACGCGGACGATGACGTCCTCCACCGCAACGTCGAGCTCCACGCCGACGCGCTCGCTGTGCACGATCCGCCACGCCGACGCGGTGTTCCGGTCGGATAGATCCTGGTAGACGACGAGCTCGTACAGCAGGCACGGCGCGCCGAGCCCGGGCACGATCGGCAGCTTCGCCGGCGATGTCGCCGTCCCCGCGATCCGGCCGTAGGCGCCCTCGGCGAACGCGCTCGCCGGCAGCACGGCGGCCTTGCGAAACGCGCGCTCCGCAGCGCCACCGAGCCGGTTCATCGCCGTGAAGATGGAGATGCCGCCGAGCCCGAACGACGCGACCGCCGCGATCAGCCAGAGCACGCGGGCACCATGGGTTCGAGTGTACGCAGTAGACTCCGCGCACGCATGGCCGAGACCACCGGACTCACGCAGCTCCTCGACGACCCCCACGCCGGGGTCGACGCGATCGGCCGCTACCTCGACCGGCTCGACGCGGACACGCGCGGGCGCGAGGCCGGCGCGCTCGGACGGGCGCGACAGCGCGCGCTCTACGACAAGGCGGCCCACGCGGGACCGATCGACTTCGCGCACTTCGTGGGCACCGCCGCCGCGCGCGAGGAGGTCATCCACGACGGCACCAACACGCTGCCGCTGCCCCCGTCGCTGCGCCGGTTCCAGAAGCGGTTCTGCCGCCCCGCGCACGGCGGCGACGCGCGCCTCTTCGGCTACAACGAGGGCCCGACGCGCGCCGTGGTCGGCCCCGGCTACTTCGTCACGATCCCGACGGCCGACCGGCCCGCCTGGTCCGCCCACGGCGCCGTGGTCGTGGACTACTTCCAGGTCCCCGACGGCGAGGTGGCGCCCGGCTGGCCGCCGATCGTCGACAACCACTGGCGCCTGCAGCGCTTCGTCTACGCGGGCACGCGCGACTTCATGCGCCGCGTCTCCACGCACGTCTCGATCGGCGCCGCGTTCAAGGGCGACCGCCCGCTCGATCACTACTTCGTGCTCTGCCGGCAGGCGTAGCGCCCGCGTCCCTACCGCGCGACGCGCGACCAGAGCTCTTGCAGCCGTTGCGGCGAGACCGGCACGGCCGTCTTGAGCTCGGGCGCGAACGTCTGCACGCGGAACTCCTCGACGAGCCAGCCGAGCTCGTCGAGCTCGGGTAGCCGGTGGCCCTTGCCCTCGAGCTCCGCGCGCCGCGCCTGGTAGCTCGTCCAGAACGGCGCGACCTGCGCGGCCTTCTGCTGGTCTTTCTGCGGATCGTGCGAGAGCCGCTGGAGCCGCACGCCGATCGCGCGCAGGTAGCGGAGGATGTGGCCGAGTCGGGCCGCCGGCGTCACGCGCAGGACATCGGGCGGCGCGATCCGCGCGAGCTGGCTGGCGATGTCGTCCAGCGCGGCCCGCGTGGCTCCCGGGCGCCCCGCGAGCGCCTTGCTCGCGATGCGCACCTTCTCGAGCTCGGCGTTCAGCTCCGTCGCCGTGCGCCCCCACGCCGTCAGCGCCGGCGGCAACGCGAGTCGCCCGGCGGCCAGCCGCGCCGTGAACGCGGCCGTGGTGCGCGGCGTGGCCTCGGGATCGGCGAGCTGGAACGCGTCCTCGAGCGCGCGCAGGACGAGCTGGCGCTTGAGCGGCGGCGCGAGCACCGGCGGCACCTGGGCCTCGAGCTTGCCGAGCGTCGTCTGCAGCTGGAGCAGGATCAGCCGGCGCAGGCCGTCGCGCGTCGCCACGTCCGCCGCGCCCGCCGACTCGAGGAGCCGCAGGTCGACTCCCGTCTCCGTCTCGACGAGGGCCGGGTACGCGAGCATCGCGCGCCCGCCGACATGGAGCGTCACCGACGCCGGCAGCGCCTCGAAGTCCCACGCCTTGATGCCGGTGCGCTCGTGGCGCTCGCGCGGCGCGCGGGCCCACAGCTCCTTCGCCCGGTGACCGAGCGTGCGCTGCAGCTCGGCGAGGTCGCGACCCTGCGCGAGCGTCTTGTCGTGCTCGTCCACGACGCGGAACGACATCGCGAAGTACGCGGGCAGCGCGCGCAGGTCCCACGCATCACGCGGCACGCGCTCGCCGGTGCGCTCGTAGATCGCGCGCTCGAGCGCCGGCAGCATCGCGCCGTCCCACGGCTGCAGCGAGGCCGCGAGCGCGTCCGCCAGGTCGTCGAGCGGCATGAGCACCTTGCGGAGCGGCTTCGGCAGCGCGTCGAGAAGCGCGCGCAGCTTGTCGGCATGCCAGCCCGGGATGGTCCAGGCGAGCACGGCCGGATCGAGCTGCGGCAGGAGCGCGAGCGGGATGGACGCGGTCACGCCGTCGTCGTCCTCGCCCGGGTCGAAGCGATAGGTCAGCGGCACGGCGGCGCCGCGCATGACGAGCCGGTCCGGGTAGCGCGCGGGCGAGAGCACCTGCGCGTCGTCGAGCAAGATGTCCGCGCGCGCGAGCTCGAGGATCGCCGGATCCTTGGCTTCCGCCTCGCGCCGCCACGTCTCGAACGCCTTGCCGCTCGTCACGCCCTCCGGCAGCCGCCGGTCGAAGAAGTCCCACACGGCCCACTCGTCGGCGAGCATGTCGCTGCGGCGCGCCTTGTCGCGCAGGTGCTGGACCTCGTCGAGGAGCCGCCGGTTGTGCTCCATGAACGCGGCCTTCGTCGTGTACTCGTGGCGCACGAGCGCGTGCGTGATGAACAGCTCGCGGCACAGCTTCGGATCGAACGCGGCGTACGAGACCTTGCGGTCCTTCACGATGGGCAGGCCGTAGAGCGTGACCTGCTCCTTCGCCACGACCTGCCCCGCCTTCATCTCCCAGTGCGGGTCGCCGTGGCTGCGCTTGCAGAGCTCGCCGGCCGCCTTCTCGATCCACGTCGGATCGATCTTCGCGCAGGAGCGCGCGAACAGCTGCGACGTCTCCACGAGCTCGGCCGCCATCACCCACGGCGGCGGCTTGCGCGCGAGCCCGGACGACGGATGGATCATGAACCGCGTCTGCCGCGCGCCGAGGTACACGCGCGCCTCCTGGTTCCACATCCCGATCTTGCTGAGCAGGCCCGGCAGGAGCGCGCGATGGATCTGCTCGCCCGACGCGGGCTGATCGTTCGGGGCGAAGTCGAGCTCGCGCATCACGCGCACGAGCTGCGTGTAGAGATCCTCCCACTCGCGCATCCGGTTGAAGTTGAGGAAGTTCTCGCGGCACGTCTTGTAGAGCTGCGCCTTCGAGCCGCGCCCGCGCGCCTCCTGCCAGAACGCCCACAGCTTGAGCAGGCTCGCGAAGTCGCTGCCCTCGTCCTTGAACTTGCGGTGCGCCTCGTCGGCTTTTTGCTGCGCGGCGTGCGGCCGGTCGCGCGGATCCTGGAGGCCGAGCACGGCCGCGATGACCACGACCTCGCGCAGCGCGTTCTCCTCGCGCCCGCCGAGGATCATGCGCCCGAGCCGCGGATCGACCGGGAGCCGCCCGAGCTGCTCGCCGATCTGCGTGAGCCGGCCATCGTCGCCGAGCGCGCCGAGCTCCTCGAGGACCCGGTAGCCCTCGTCGATCGCGCGCTTCTGCGGCGGATCGAGGAACGGGAAGCTCTCGATCGAACCGCGCTGCCCTTCGGCATCGCTTCGCCCGAGACCCGTCCCAGGCGAGATCGCGCCGAGCCGCAGCGCCTTCATTCGCAGGATCACGCCCGCGAGCCCCACGCGCTTGATCTCCGGGTCGGTGTGCTGTGGCCGCGTGACGAAGTCCTGCTCCTCGTAGAGCCGGAAGCAGATGCCGCTCTCGGTGCGCCCGCAGCGGCCCTTGCGCTGGTCCGCGCTCGCCCGCGAGATCGGCTCCACGAGCAGCTGCGTGACGCCCGTCCGCACGTTGTAGCGGTTGACGCGCGCGAGCCCGGCGTCGACGACGTACACGATGCCGGGGATGGTGAGCGAGGTCTCCGCGACGTTGGTCGCGAGCACCACGCGCCGCAGCGGCGAGGACTGGAACACGCGCTGTTGCTCGGCGGCGGACAGGCGCGCGTACAGCGGCAGGACGACCGTGTGCGGCAGCGCGCGCTGCTCGAGCTCGCTCATCGTCTCGCGGATCTCGCGCTCGCCCGGCAGGAACACGAGGATGTCGTTGCGCGGATCGAGCTCGGTGATCTCGTTGACGGTGTTGGCCACGGCGTCGGCGACCTCGACCTCGTCCTCGGTGGGCGGGCGATAGAGGACGTCCACCGGATACGTGCGGCCCGAGACCTCGATGATCGGCGCGTCGCCGAAGAACTTCGAGAAGCGCGCGGTCTCGAGCGTGGCGGAGCTGACGATCACGCGCAGCTCGGGGCGGCGCGGCAGGAGCTGCTTCAAGAACCCGAGCAGGAAGTCGATGTTGAGGCTGCGCTCGTGCGCCTCGTCCACGATGATCGTGTCGTAGCCGCGCAGCATGCCGTCGCCCTGGATCTCGGCGAGCAGCATGCCGTCGGTCATGAACTTGATCGCCGAGGTCCGCTTCACGCGATCGTTGAAGCGCACCTTGTAGCCGACGACGTCGCCGAGCTCGGTCTCGAGCTCCTCGGCCACGCGCGCGGCCACGCTCGTGGCCGCGATCCGGCGCGGCTGCGTGCACGCGATCTGCGCGCGCTCGGCGCGGCCCAGCGCGAGGCAGATCTTCGGCAGCTGCGTCGTCTTGCCGGAGCCGGTCTCGCCCGCGACGATGACGACCTGGTGCTCGGCGACGGCGTTCGCGATGTCGATCACACGCGCCGTGATCGGCAGGATCTCCGGGAACCGGACGCGCTCGCTCAGCCGCAGGCCCGGGCGGAGGACGCTGGGCGCGGGCGCGGGCGCGTCAGGCGCGAGTGGAACAGACGGTGCGGTCATCGGTGCTTGCTTGACCTGCCCCCCGGGCGTTCGTTACGGTCGCCGGGGATGCTCGCAGGGACGCAGGTCGGTGCATACCGCGTCCTGCACCAGATCGGCGCCGGCGGGATGGGATCGGTGTGGCTCGCGGAGCACACGATGCTCGGGCGCAAGGCCGCGATCAAGGTGTTGCACGCGTCGTTCTCGGCGCGCACGGAGATCGTGGCGCGCTTCTTCGACGAGGCGCGGGCGGCCACGGCGATCTCGGACGCCGGCATCGTCCAGGTCTTCGATTTCGGGCACCACACCGACGGCAGCGCCTACATCGTCATGGAGATGCGCGTGGGCGAGACGCTCGGGAAGCGGCTCGCGACGCACGGGCCGCTGAAGCTCGAGGACGCGCTGCGGCTCGTGCGCCAGGTCGCGGGCTCGCTCGGCGCGGCCCACGCGGCGGGCATCGTGCATCGGGATCTCAAGCCCGAGAACATCTTCCTCGTCCCCGACGCCGAGATCCCCGGCGGGCTACGCGCGAAGATCCTGGATTTCGGGATCGCGAAGCTCGTCGGCGACCAGACGGTGAAGACGGAGACGGCGGCGCTGATGGGCACGCCGACATACATGTCTCCCGAGCAATGCCGCCGGGCGGGCGGCGTGGACCAGCGGTCGGATGTCTATGCGCTCGGCTGCGTGCTGTTCACGCTGCTCACGGGCGCGCCGCCGTTCGAGGCGGTAGGCGTGGGCGACATCATCGCGATGCACCTGCGCGAGGCGCCGCCGCGGCCGTCGAGCCGGTCGGCGCGGATCCCGCCCGAGGTCGACGCGCTGATCCTGCGGTGTCTCGAGAAGGCGCCGGCGGACCGGTTGGCGTCGGGGCGAGAGCTGGCGGCGGCGCTCGGGCCGTTGCTCGGGATCGCGGCGGTGGTGCGGGTGCAGGCCCCGGAGACGCCGCGGCCGGCGGCGGCGGCGGGTCGGACGGTGCCCGACACGACGATCTCGGGAGCGAGCGGCATCTCCGTCGCGCCCGCTCGCTCGTCCGGTCGGCGGACGGCGTTCGTCCTCGGCGCGCTGGTCGTGGTCGGCGGCGGCATCGCGTGGGTGGCCACGCGCGAGCATGGACGCGAGCCGGCGGCACCGCCCGTGGGCTCGGCGGGGGCGAGCGCGCCGGTGGTCGAGCCGCCGAACGCGGCGCCGATGAAGACGGTGCTCGCGAGCTTCGCGATGTGGGCGCGCGCGCATCCCGGCGCGCCGTGTCCGGAGATCGCCGACCTCGGGCCGGCCGTCGTCGACGCGTGGGGACATGCGATGCGGCTGACGTGCGCGGACCAGCCGAGGAAGCAGATGGTCGGCGCGATCTCGGCGGGCCCCGACGGCGCGTTCGACACGCGCGACGACGTCACGTCATGGCAGCTCCCGAGCGACATCACCGATGTCATCGCCGGGCCGCACTGGGGCGCGGTCGTGGCGAGCGCGTCCCCGCCGCCCGTGAAGCCGGCGTCCCCGCCGCCCGTGGTCGCGCCGGCCCCGTGAAGCCGCCGGGCGCGAGGCCCAGCGTCAAGGGGGTCGCGGCGACGCCCGCGGCGCCGACCGGGGAACCGAAGCCGATGGCCCGCGAGCCGGTGCCGCCGCCGCCGCCGCGCGCGACGACGTTCGCGGAGCTGCAGGAGACGAAGCTCCTGGTCAACGGCCTCGTGAAGGACGCCCGTGCCGCCGCGCGGAGCGGCAACTGCGATGCGGTGCGCGCGCTCGTCGCGAGGATCCAGCCGCTCGACGCGACCGCGTATCGCGAGCGCCTGGTCGGCGATGCGGCGATCGTCCGATGCGTAGAGGCGGGCCGCGCGCCGTGATGCTCGCGCGGGCCGTCGTTCTCGCGGCGGTCGGGCTCGGCGCACCCGCCCTCGCGCACGCGGACCACGAGAAGGAGGCCGAGGCCGAGGCGCTGTTCGATCAGGGCATGCAAGATCTCGCCGCGAAGAACCTCGACAGAGCCTGCCCGGAGCTCGCGGCGAGCCTCGCGAGGCGTCCCGACATCGCGACCGCGGGCGCGCTCGCCGAAAGCGCCACGCAGGCCGGTAACGTCGCGACCGCGTGGCGGCTATGGACTGACCTCGCGGCCTCGGCGCCGACGGCGGCCTTGCAGGCCGAGGCCGCCGGCAACGCGAAGAAGCTCGAGGCCCGGCGCCCGCGCGTCACCGTGACGCGGCCGGCCGCGCCGCCCGAGGTCACCGTGACGCTCGGCGGGGTGCGCCTCGATCCGCAGACGGTGCCGCTCGTCGACCCCGGCGCGGTCGAGGTCGTGGCCTCGGCGCCCGGCTACCCGCCGTGGAGGCAGACGGTCCAGGCGGTCGAGGCGCAGCCGCTCGTCATCGTGATCCCGGCCCTCGTGGCGCTCGCCCCGCCGAGTCTGCCGCCGCCGCCACGCGCGCGGCGCGTCCAGCTGGATCTGCGCGCCGGACTGCAGCGCCTGACGCCGCGCGTGGATCCCACCGCGCAGACGCGGGCGGGCGCGACGGCCGGCGGCACCCCGCAGGGGTCGACTTCGTTCGAGCTCGCTCTCGTCGCGCGCGTGCCGCTCGCCGTCGGCGGCGACACCGTGCTCGACCACCTCCGCGTCGGCGCGGGCCTCGGGTACCGCGCGGTGAAGCTGACGTGGGACTGCAACACGGCGGGGAGCGGCCCCTGCGTCCTCGACACGAGCCCGACGTACGTGACCGTCCCCGTCGCCGTGCAGGGCTTCGTGCGCTGGGGCGACCTGGAAGTGAACGCCTCCGTCGACGGCACGGTGGGGCTCCGCATCGGCGGCTCGTTCATCGAGGACGGTACGACGCACGACTTCTCCAGCACCAACACGAGCGCGGTCGCGCTGGACCTCGGCGCGCGGCTCGGCGTGTCACGCGCCATGACCCTCGGCCGCGTCTTCGCCGACATCGGCTACCGGCACTCGCTCGTCGGCGTCGACACCAACGGCCTGGACGTGGGTTCGGCGGCCTGACGCTCGGCGCCGGCATCTCCGATTGAGCCGGTCTCAATCCGTGAAGTCCGTGCGGCCGGCGATCGTGAACGGCAGCGCCGCGGTCGTCGTGTAAAAGGAGCAGCGTCGCGCGTGGGCCCAGTCGGCCGTGGGCACCTCGAAGTCGATGACGGTCTCGGTGCCGATGCGCGTCGCGATGTCCACGGCGGCGGCGGCGAGGCGGTCCCCCGGGCCGACATGCTCGAGCGCCTTGCCCGCGAACGCGAGCAGGCTCTTCGGGACCGGGTCGCCGCCGACGCGCAGGAAGTGGAGCTCGATGCCGGCCGTGGTGAGCTCCTGCGCGAGCTTCGCTGCGCGGCTGTCGCCGAGGCTCCCCGAGCTCGCGATGACGACGAGCAGCGTCCGGCCGTGCCAGCCGGATGCGCGGATGTCGCCGAGCATCTGCGCGAGCCCGCCCTCGAGATCGAACACCGTCTCGCCGCCATAGTGGTCGAGCGCGCCGAGCGCGGTCGGGCGGAGCTCGGCGAGCGGGCCGCTGTAGACGGTCGCGACGGCGTGGCCGAGCGTGTAGACCGTGGCCGTGCTCGCCGGCGCGGTCTCGCTCGTCGCGAGGTGCGCGAGGAGCTGCTCGGTACCGCCGTAGCCGCCGTCGTGATCGTCGGCCGCGCCCATGAAGGTCGCCGTCGCCTCGACGCCGATCACCACGTGGACCGCCGCCTCCTTCGCCGCGTGGATGTGCGCCGCGGTCAGGCGCGTCGTGCTCTCGTCGAGGCCGAGCTTGACGCGCGCGGCGGTCTCGGCCCCATCGCGCGACCAGAAGTGGACGAGCGTCGCGTCGGGGTTCGGCGCGGCCGTCGCGGCGGGAAGCTCGATGGGCTTGCCGCGCGCGCGCCCGTCCGCCCTCGCCGTCGCGAGCGGCGGCTTCGTGTCGCGGGAGAACACGATCGCCGCGCCGATCGCGCCGATCGCGACCAGGGCCGTGAAGCCGAGCAGCAGCGGGCGCAGCGAGCTCGCGGACGGGGCTCGCGCCACCCCCGCCCCCGCGGGCGCCGGCGGCAGCACGGGCGTCTTGTCGCGACGCGCCGGCGTCGCGGCGTCCACGACGAGCATCGGCGGGCGCTCGGACGGCGTGACGGTGGTGTGCAGCCCCGGCGCCGGTGGTAACGGGGCCGTCGCCGCGAGGCGCGCCGCTTGCGGACCGGAGCGCACCGTCGGGATCAGCGTCGGAGGCACCTCGGTCACGACCGGCACCGGCATCGACAGCCGCGGCGACGACAGCCGCGCGATCATCGCGGCGCTGGTCGCACCCGCCGGCCCCGCGATCGGCGCGAGGTCGCGCGCCAGCTCGGCCACCGTCTGGTAGCGGCGACCCGCGGCCTTCTCGAGGCAGCGCGCGATCACCGCGAGGTACGCCGGCGGCGCCGCGATCGGGTCGAACGGATCCATGGACGCCTTCACCGCGAGCTCGGTGATCGAGTCCGACCGGAACGGCAACTTCCCCGACACGGCCTCGTACAGGATCGCGCCGAGCGACCAGATGTCCGTGCGCGCATCGACGTCCTTCGACGAGCGCAGCTGCTCGGGGGACATGTACCCGGGCGTCCCCATCACGGCCTGGGTGCGCGTGATCTGGAAGTCCGCCGCCCCGCCCGCCTTCGCGATCCCGAAATCGAGCACCTTGACGAGCGGCGTGCCATCGAGCCGCTCGGTGACGAAGAGGTTCGACGGCTTGAGGTCGCGGTGCACGATGCCCGCGTGGTGCGCCTCCGCGATCGCCACGCACGCCTGCAGCACGTACTCGGCCGCGACCGCCGGCGCCAGGAGCTCGCGGTCGAGCACCGCCGCGAGGTCCATGCCCTCGAGCAGCTCCATCACGATGTAGGGCGTCCCCGTGTCGAGCGTGCCGACGTCCATCACGCGACAGACGTGCTCGCTCTTGAGCTTCGCGCTCGCCCGCGCCTCGCGCAGCAGTCGCTCGACGAGCTCGGCGTCGAGGGCGATCGCGTCGTGCAGGAACTTCAGCGCGACCGTCTGATCGAGCTGCAGGTGCCGCGCGACCACCACCAGCCCCATGCCGCCCGCGCCGAGCACGCGCTCGACCCGGAACTTCCCGGCGATGACCTGTCCGGCCTCCACGACGATGGACTATCGCACGCGCCGCGCCGCGCCTACTGCCAGACGACGGGAACGTCGTCCGAGCTCGTGGTCAGGACCTGGTGCGCCGCCTGGAAGCCCGTGCCGCTGAGGTCAACCTCGAGGGTCCGCTGCACGGCGAGCGTGCCGGACCCCGCGGTCAGCGTGGAGACATCGAAGCCGGTGTAGGCGCCGGTGTCCGCTTCGGCCGTCCCGAGCACGGTCGAGGCCCCCGCCGCCGCGAAGCCGACGATGCTCTTGCCGCCGCCCGGCCCGTACGCGATCGAGAGCGAGGTCGAGCGCGTCACGCTCGCGCCCCCGGTCGGAGCCGTGATCACGGGGCGGGTCTGCGCGGGGATCGCCACGGTGGTCACGACGCCCTGGCGCGTGAACGCGAACGTGTAGTCGCCGCCCGGCTCGACGAGGGGTACGCGCGCGGCATACCCGAGGGCGGTGTCGGCGAGCGGGACGCTGTCGCACGTGAACGTCGAGGTCGCGGCGATCGCGACCAGCGCCCCATCGACGCGGACGTCCACGATGATCGGCACCATGCCGTCGCTCGGGTTCGAGTCCGTGTCGAGAACGTTGAACGTCACGTCGAGATCCGTCGCCGGCTGGTCGACGACCTTGGGCGGCGGGCACCCCGCGAGCACCACCAGCAGGAACAGAGCGAGGCGCCTCATCGCCGACAGCCTACACCCCGCGCGCCTCCGCGCGGCCGCCGTCAGTGCCCCGCGAGCGTCTCGGCGATCACGACGTGGCCGTTGCTCTGGCCGCTGATCAACGCGCCGGACACATCGTCCACGAACCCGCCGAGGTCCGTGAATGCGCCCGTCGTGCAGGCGTACGAGTACATGTGCGCGCCGCCCGTCTCGAACGTGATGTCGAGCGTCATGGTCGGCGCGTCGGCGCAGGTCTGGCTCGTGTCGCTCGCCGTGTCGATCGGCAACGCCGCGACCAGCGCCGCCAGCTCGTCGTGCCCGGCCGTCGTCAGCGAGCCGACCGCGCTGTCGGCCGTGCCCTGCGAGTCGAGGGTCAGCGTGTCGCCGCTGACCACGAGATCCCAGCCGCACCATGGCGCGCTCGTCTGGCAAAACCCGCCGGAGCTGTGCGCCGACGTCAGCACGCCCGGGCTGGTGTCATCGGCGCCGGCGCCGCAGGCGGCGAGGGACAGGAGCGGTATAGCGATCAAGAGGCTGCGCATATGGGAGTCGTCGTAGAGCATCGGCCGTGCCAGCCCAAGGTCGCGAAGGCACAGGGCAGGCGCTCAGATTTTCGAGCTCCCGCGCCGTCCACGCGACGGCGCTGTCGCCGCGCTCACTCCCCGCCGGCGCGGCCCGTGCGCCGAACATCGGCAGCTGATACCCTCGGCGCAGGGTGAAAGAGGTCCTCAGCTACCTGGTGACCATCGCCGGTCTCGTGGTCACCGTGATCGCGTACGTCCAGATCGTCGGCAAGCAGAAGTACGGCGCGCTGCAGCCGAGGTTCGTGCACATGCTGCGGACGAGCTCGAACCGCGCCGAGATGATGTGCCACAACAACGGCGGCACGGTGCTCGAGGCGGTTGGCAAGTCGATCACCGCCGGCGCGCTGACCTACTCGCGCGATCCGGTGGCGGTCGCGGCGGGGACGTTGCCCGCGTACACCGCGGCGTGCGCGCCGATCACGCAGCAGTGGGAAAAGTGTCTCAAGCTCGCGAAGACGGGCGTGATGATGGCGGCCGGCGGCGCGGTCCTCGCGATCCTCGTCGATGCGTCGTCCGTCGTACAGCTGCTCATCGCGGTGGTGGCCGGCGTCGCGGGCTTGCTCGTGCTCCTGTTCAAGCTCGACGTCGAGCGGTCCATCGTGCTCGGGCGCGCCCAGCTCCTGCCCGAGGTGGATCGCATGTTCGTCGAGGGCCGCTACGCGTACGCGCGGCCAGCCGAGTAACCACGGCGCTCAGAACGCCAGGCCGAGCGACGAGCCGACCTCGACGGCGACCTGCGAGCTGCTGCCGACGAGCCCCATCGGGCGCGCCGACACCGTCCACAGGACGCCCTTCTGCTTCACCAGCTCGACGCCGACCTCGGCCGCGACGGCGAGGTAGCTCGCCTCGAAGTACGCGTACCCGACGCGCGCGCCGACGTACGGGTTCAGCGAGCCGCGGCTACCGCCGCCGAACGCCTTCGAGTACGTGCCGACGCCGAACGTCGCCGTCATGCCGGTCGATCCGGACATCTCCGGCGACGCGTACGCCATGACCTCGAGGGTCGACACCGGGGAGCGGCCGCCGATCCCGACGCCCGCGCCGACGCGGTTATGCCGCGCGTCGCTCTGCCCGAGGAGTCCGAGCCCGACGAACGAGCCGCGGGCGTGCGCGAGGAGGTGCGCGTGCGCGAAGGCGTCGGGGCGCGCCGGCGCCTCGAGGTGAAGCTCGAGGACCGCGACGCGCTTCGTGTTGTCGGCGACCGCGTCGGGGTTCGCGATCGCCTGCGGCTCGAGGCGGCTGCGCTCCTCGACGAGCGCGGCGCGGACGGGGCCGACGAGGCTCGTGTCGGCGAGCTGCGCGTCGAGCTCGGCGAGGCGGGCCTGGACGTCGGCGCGGACGATCGCGGCGTCGGACTCGCTCTCCATCGCGACGATCGACGACACGTCCTGCGCGGTGATCGACGAGTGCTTGCCGAGCCAGTCGAGGACGTCGGGCAGGAGGCGCGGGAGGATCTTGATGCGGTACGTGGCGCTCGCGGCCTCGCTCGGCGTGCCGTCCTCCGGGTCGGTGCGGAAGTGGACCTGCTCGCTGAACACGCGGCCGCCGAGCCGGTAGACCTCGCGGCGGAAGCCGCTGGCGGTCGAGAGGAGCTGCTCCGAGCTGGCCGTGACCGAGCCGTTGCTGATGAGGGAGTTGTCGGTGTTCACGTCGGCGAAGCCGGTGGTGACCGGGGCGGCGGGCGGCGCGCCGGGGGTGACGAACGTGGTCGCGGGCGCCTCGTGGGCGGGCGCGGCGGGCCCGGCCTGCACGGTCATGGCCGCGGGGGCCATGGCGGAGGCCGACCGGTTGGCGCCGGCGGCACACCCGGTGGCGGCGGTGGCGGCAGTGGCGGCGACGAGCAGAGCGACGGCCGGCCACACGGACAGAGCCGAGCGAAGCGCCGGGGTCGAGCGAAGCGAGCGTTGCGTCATGCGCAGGAAACGCCGGTCCGGTCGCCAGCTTTCAATGTAAGAGATCGCGACCTCGCGCGATGGGGCGCCCTCCGGCCCGGGGTGACCGCACGCCCCAGCGCGAGGGCGATGCTGGCGATCGGCGCCGGCGTCGGGGCTCGGCTCGTACACCAGGGCCTGGCACGGCGTCAGCTGCCGGGCGGCGTGATCGTCGAGCCCGGCGCGATCAGGGTGCCGCCCGTGGGCGCGAGGAGCCGGATCAGGCCCCCGCCGCCGCCGCCGCCGCCGCACCCGGGGAGCGGTCCCGTGACGTCGCCGCCGCGCGTGCCCGCGAGCGCGGCCGTCGTGGAGCCGAGACCGCCGCCGCCGGCGTGCCCTTGCCCGGACATCTCGATCCGGCCGCGCCGCCGGTCGCGCCCTTGCTCGCGGTGGCGCTCGCGATCGCCGGCTCGCAGATCGCCACGAACCCCGTGAGCACCATGCCGAAGCAGCGCGCCGCGTCGTGGATCGCGTCGCGCGGGACGGTCGCCGCATGGCCGCAGTCGGGCTCCGCGGCCACGTGGCAAACGAAGTCGAGCCCGCACGCCTGATCGTCCGGGCACGCCGGGCTGTCCGCCGTGCAGCGCGCCTGACCGCTCGCGTCCGGGCTCGGGCGATAGCCGACACGCGCGTGGTGCACGAGGTCCAGGTCATCGATCGCGGGCGCGAGCGGCGGCGATCGATCGCGCTCGGCGTCGGCGGTGCCGGTGTCGTCAGCTTGGCGACCGGGCTCTACTTCTTCCACGACCGCTCGTACCTCCAGCGCGCGCGAGAGACCGTCTGCATCGGCGCCTGCACGTGGGCCGACGTCAGCGACCGCGCGGCCGATTCGACCGGCGCGGCCGGCGCGCCGAGGTGATCGAAGCCGTCGCCTGCGGCGTGGGCGGCGCCGCGCTCGTCACGAGCATCGCGCTCTCCGTGCTGAGCCGCGAGCGCACCGAGCGCGCGGTCGCCGCGGCCCGGTCGCTGGTCCTCGATGGCGTGCCGGTCGCGAGCCAGGGTGGACGCCTCTCCCGGGCGGACAAGTGTGACACCGTCCCCAGGCAAGTAGCTGTGATCGTTAGGGTCTGTAAAAACAACCGGTTGACAGGTGCGACACCGTCCCTCAGTCGGGGTGGTGGAGGTCGACGATGCCGGCGGCGAGCGTGCCGGCGTCGTTGGAGGCGGCGGAGACCTCGGTGACCATGGAGTGGAGCTTGAAGCGGGACAGGCGCGGCCGGTTGCCCGCCCCGAACGTCGCGCCGCCGGTCGTCGTGTCGATGCCGTGGCCGGTGTTGTCGCGCTCGGTCCAGTGGTCGGACGCCACGACGGGCTCGCCATGCGAGAGGCTGATCGCGACCTGCTCGTTGCTCATGTGGATCCACTTCGTGCCGATGTTCATGCTCGTCGTCGCGATCGTGCGCACGTGCTGGTACTCGCCGTCGGGCGACGCCACGATGCCCCACGGCGGGTCCGCCGGCACCAGCGCGAGGTCGCTGCGATCCTGGAAGTACGAGGCGCCGGCGCCGCTGATCGTGATCACGCGCGCGTGGACCGGGCCCGTCTCGTAGACGTACGCGAACAGCGGCGTGCCGCTCTCGCCCGGCCGCATCAGCAGCGCGGTGCGCGTCGCCTCGCCGTCGAGCATCACCGGGCCCCAGCCGAGGACGCGCGTGCCGCTGTCGCTTGCGATCTCGCGCGCGAGCGCCCGGAACGCCGCGTCGCCGGCCAGCCACAGCTCCGGATCGCGGCCGGTCGCGAGCACGCGCGCGAGCGGCTTGCCGACGGTGCTCACCGGGTGCGGCTCGAGGCCGAGCTCGAAGCCCCAGCCGGCGTGCAGGTTCACGAGCGCGCCTGTCGCGAGGTCGACCTCGGCCACCCCGCCCGTCGGCGGCAGGTACGCGAGGTGCGCGCCGTCGAGCCATACGAGCGGCGTGGCGTCGAGAGGCTGCGTCCACAGCGTGGTGCCATCGGCGCCGAGGAGACGCGTCGTCACGGCGTCACGCGTGTGGGTGCTGTCGAGGAAGTGCTGGCCGTCCGGCGCGGCCGGAAAACTCGGCGTCGACGCCGGCGGAAGCACCTCGCCGTCGAAGTACGTCATCACGCGCGGCGGTTCCGCGGCCGTCGCGGCGGTCACGCGCCCGGTCGTCGCGGTCCCGCGCTCGAACGCGCCGTCGACGCGCAGCGTCCGCAGCTCGTGCGCGGGCTGCGCGAGATCGTGGATCCACGTCATCGTCAGGTGATCGGGGCCGGTGGTCGAACGCTCGGTCTGTGCGAGGAGCGCACCGCCTGCGACCGCCGGCGCGACGAGCGTCGTCGTCGTGGTCGCGGGACCCCAGCCCGTGAACGGGACCGCCTCGAGCGTCCCGCGATCCGGCGAGAAGCGCACGAGCCGGCGGTGATCGAGGAGCAGGAGCTGCGAGCTCGGCTCGTACGCGAGGACATCGGCGTGCGCGAACGCGATGCGGCCCGTGTTCGTGGCGAGCTGGTCGATCAACAAGCCCGCCTCGCTCGACGCGAACCAGTCCTCGCCCGCGCACCACGTCAGCGCGTGCACGTGCGTGTGGGGCGGCGTCCACGGCGTCACCTCGCCCGCGCTCGCGAGGGCGCTGTCGATCCGGAGCCAACGCTCGCCGCTGGTGAACAGGAGGTGGTCGGCGTCGCGCGACGGGACGAACCCCTGCGGCGCGGCCGGGAACGCGTAGCCGAGGTAGCGCGGGCCGGCGGCGGTGAGGATGACGAGGTCGCTGCCGCGCGTGGTGACCGTCGTCGGGACCTCGACCGGCGTGACGGTCGGGCGCTCGACGTGGCCGAGCACGTGGCCGTCGGGGGCGAGCTGGACCACGAGGCCGCCGCCATCGACGACGAGCGTCGCCTCGTAGCCGTCCGCGGTGCGCGTGATGCCGATGGCGTGGGCCGTCGGAAGATCGACGACCAGCGGCTCCCGGCTGCCGTCGAGCGCCGGCCAGAGACGGACCTCGTCGGCGTCATCGACGGTCAGCGCGGCGTCCCCGGTCGGCGCGATGGCCACGTGGGTGATCGTGCCGCCCGGCGGGGCGGCGATCGGCACGAAGACCGGCGGCGGGGGCGCGGCCGGGGCCGGGGCCGGCACGGACGCGGG
>JANXOM010000360.1 GCA_025353585.1 Deltaproteobacteria bacterium | reverse complement strand
ACCGCGTCCTTCAGGGCATGTGACGACGCGATCTCGAACGCGAGGGCGCTCGAGTCCTTGACGTGCGTTTCGCCGTCCGTGAGCTTCACGACGAGGTCGACCACGGGATGACCCCGGGAACCGCTCCGCGGCCGCCAATTTCGAGGATCACCGTGGGCGTGTAGTCATGGCCACACACTGATGAATCGGGGACCGTCTGTGGTCAAGGCCCCGTTGACGCACCCAGAAAAGATTCGTAGACGCTCTGGGCCGTGGCACTCGTCGTCCAGAAATTCGGTGGCACGTCCGTCGGCTCGATCGACCGGATCCGCAACGTCGCGCGCCGGGCCATCGCCACGCAGAAGCTGGGCAACGATGTGGTCGTCATCGTCAGCGCGATGAGTGGCGAGACCAATCGCCTGCTCGGCCTCGCGCACGAGATGGTGGCCGTCCCCGACGCGCGCGAGATGGACGTCATCGCGTCGACGGGCGAGCAGATCACGGCCGCCCTGACGGCGATGGCCATCCAGAACGAGGGCGGAGACGCCCGCTCCCTGCTCGGTCACCAGGTGAAGATCCTCACGGACGGCGCGTTCACCAAGGCCCGCATCAAGACCATCGAGGGCTCGAAGATCTTCTCGACCCTGAAGAAGGGCGAGATCGCGGTCGTCGCCGGGTTCCAGGGCGTCAACGAGCACGGCGACATCACGACGCTCGGCCGCGGCGGCTCGGACACATCCGCCGTCGCCATCGCGGCCGCCATCGGCGCCAACGCGTGCGAGATCTACACGGACGTCGACGGCGTCTACACGACCGATCCGAACCTCGTGCCGAGCGCGCGGAAGATCGATCGCATCAGCTACGAGGAGATGCTCGAGCTCGCGTCGCTCGGCGCGAAGGTCCTGCAGATCCGGTCGGTCGAGCTGGGCATGAAGTACGGCGTGCGCATCCACGTGCGCTCGAGCTTTTCCGATGCGCAAGGGACATGGGTCGTCCCCGAGGAGTCCGCGATGGAGAAAGTCGTCGTGTCCGGTGTGACCGCGTCGCGTGACGAGGCCAAGATCACCATCCGCGATCTGCCGGATACATCCGGCGTCGCCGCGAAGCTGTTCGCCCCGCTGGCGGACGGCAGCATCTCGGTCGACATGATCGTGCAGAACCAGGGGCACGAGGGCGCGACCGACCTGACGTTCACGGTGCCGAAGGGCGACCGCAAGCGGGCGCTCGACATCCTGCGCGCGGCGGTCCCGGAGATCGTCGGCGTCAACGGCGAGCAGATCCAGTTCGACGACGAGATCTCGAAGGTCTCGGTCGTCGGCGTCGGCATGCGGTCGCACGCCGGCGTCGCGAAGACGATGTTCGAGCTCCTCGCGCGCGAGAACATCAACATCCAGCTGATCTCGACCTCGGAGATCAAGATCAGCTGCATCATCGCCCGGAAGTACGCCGAGCTCGCGGTGCGCGCGCTGCACGAAGGCTTCGGCCTGTCGCTGCCGCCGGCCGAGCGCGCCGGGCTTTGACGGCGTCGCCGACGCTGTGCCGCGAGCAACTCGTGGCGCGTCGGCGCTGTAACCACACCAGCGGCGAAAGCCGCGGTGGACTACCAGCGGCGATAGCCGCGGTGGACCAAGATCGGCTCGCGGACGATGACGCGGGGGGCCACGTAGACCGGCTCCACGCACTCCGCGTCGTAGTACGGGTCGCACGCGTAGGTGCTGTACGACGGGCCGAGGTAGACGGACTCGCCGCCGTACCAGACGCCGCCCCGCCAGTAGCCGCCGCCACCGCCGTGGTAACCGTAGCCGCCGCGGTAGCCGCCACGGAATTCGCCGCCGCCGCGCACGACCGGGCCGTGGCCCCACGAACCGCCGCCGTGCGAGACGCCGCCGCCGTGGAAGCCGCCGCCGCCGCCGTGGAAGCCGCCGCCGCCGTGCGAAACGCCGCCGCCGTGGAAGCCGCCGCCGCCGCCGTGCGAACCGCCGCCACCGCCGTGGCGGTCGGCGCTCGCAGTGCCGCTCGCCGCGGCGAGCATGGTGGCGCCAAGGACTGCAGACTGGAGCAGGGTGGTGATCTTCATGTGAGCCATCATTGCACCCGCTGTGCCGCGCTCAGTTCGCAACAGAATGGGCCACTTGGCGCCGGGCGGGCCGCACTCCGTGAACACGCGTTGTCGGCGCTTGAGGTACAGTGCCGACCCGTGGGCGGCTGTACGAACTGCAAGGGCAAGGCGGGCTGCGACGACCACAAGGGCGTCATGCTCGGTGAGGTCGACGAGACGCTCGCGCGCCTGTACCCGACGCGCACGTGGGGCGAAGTGGACGAGCCGTTCGGCGCCGGCCTCGCCTCCGATGATCTCGCAAACCTCGCCGACGAGCTCGCGAGCGAGCTGCGCGCGGCGACGTTCGTGCGCGCGGGCGACGACGACGAGGCGTGCGACTTCATCTACGTGCTGTGCATGGGCCGCGCACCGTGCGCCGTCCAGGTGCGCGACCACGGCGTCGCCCCCCCCGACGAGTGGCAGGCCACCGAGGGGATCTCCGAGCTGTACCTGCGCCTCGTCGTCGCGCAGCGCGCGCCGCTCGCCGTGTGCCAGCAAGTCGCGGTCGATGTCCGGCGCGCGGACGATGGCGGCTACGTGATCCGCGAGAGCCCGCGCGCGGGCGTGTACGACGCGCCGCTCCTCTCGCGCATGCAGAAGCTCGTCGCGATCCTGCCGGCCTACGGGCTCACGCACGTCGACTTCGGCGACATCGCCCACGCGCCGCCGGACTTCGACCCCGGCGTCTGGCGCGAGCGGTTCGGTGGCGCTCCGTCCATCGCGAACTACCTGTTCTTCGCGCAGCCGCAGACGATGATCACGCAGACGCTCGTGAGCCCGGCATGATCGACGACGAGGTGCGCGCGGCCCTGCGCGAGCTGGTCGACGAGCTCGGCGCGATCTCGGCGCGCATCGTCGACACGGACGACGGCTCGCGCAGCGGCGTCCCCGCGCGCACCATCGCGCTCGGTGGCGGCGAGCACCTGCGCGTCGAGCTCGCGACGCGCCAGGGCAAGGAGGTCGACGTCGAGGCGACGCTCGAGCGCGCGACCCGTCAGCTGCGCGCGATCCGCCGGCGCTGGGAGGTCACGACGCTGCCCGCCGTGGTGGTCGCCTCGAGCACGCCGCCGCCGGGCGACAAGATCGTCGAGCGCATCGCGCACTTCTTGAAGGCGCTGGCCGCGATCGATCGCGCTACCAACGCGTTCGTCACGCGCGGCGCGACCCTCGTCGCATTCGCGCGTCCGCCCGACGAGGTCGAGGCCTCGCGCTGGCCATTCCTCGCCCGCCGCGTCCTCGGCACGCACGCGCCCGGCAGCTCGCACGGTGAGATCGTGGACCCCGACGCCTACGCGATGAGCTTCTACTACGACAACGCGCTCGTCCTCCTGCTCGCGGAGCCGTACGCCGAGGACTTCGTGCGTCACCGCTGCAAGCACGTCGCGCGCGAGATCGCCGTGCTCTTGCCGCTGCTCGATCCGGACCCCGAGGCGCCCGCGGCCATGCGCCGCCGCCCGCCGACGCTGATTTGAGGACGCGCGCGAAGCGCTGGCGGTTCAACTCCCGCTGACGAGTGACTTCAGCACGCTCGCGTCGCCCTCGAGCGCGCAGCGCTGCATGTAGTGATGCAGGCCGCGCTCACCGCCGAGCTCCTCGCCGCCGCCGGCGCGCCCGGGGCCGCCGTGCACGAGCGCCGCGAGCACGGTGCCGGGGCCCGGGCTCTGCGCCGCCATCTTGGCCGAGCCGAGGTAGAGGCGGCCGGCCCACGCCGCCGCCGCGCCGACGAAGCCGGCGACCCAGTCGCGCTCGTCGCTGTACGCGGAGCTGACGAGGCAGCCCTGGCCGCGCGCGATGAACGCCGCCGCGAGCGCCGCGTCGCCGGCGTAGGGCGCGACGGTCAGCACGGGGCCGAAGATCTCGTGCTCGTTGAGCGGGGCGCAATCCATCGGCTGGGCCGTCGTGCGGAGGACCGGCCCGACGAAGTAGCCCTTGCCCTCGGGGACGCCGACCGGCGTGATCTCGCCCGTGCCGCCGTAGACCGCGTCCGTCGCGGCGGCGAGGCGCGCGATGCCGGCCTTGATGTCATCGCGCTGCTGCGCCGTGGCGAGCGGGCCCATGCGGACGTCATCGCGCGCCGGATCGCCGACGACGATCGCCGCGAACCGCTCGCGCAGCGCCTCGAGCGCATCGCCGAGCCGCGCCTCGGGCACCAGCACGCGCCGCGTGGCCGTGCACTTCTGGCCGGTCTTCTGCGTCGCGTCGCGCGCCACGTCCGCGACGAACAGGTTCCACGTCTCGCTGCCGACCTCGACGTCCGGCGCCACGACGGCCGCGTTCAGCGAGTCCGCCTCGATGTTGAGCCGCACCGCGTGCTCGACGACGCCGCGGTGGGCGCGCAGGGCTCGCGCCGTGCCGCTGCCGCCGGTGAACGCGACCACGTCGCCCGGGCCGACCTGATCCATCAGCGCCGCGCCGCCGCCGAGGTAGAGCTGCAGCGCGCCAGCGGGGACGAGCGGGGCGAACAGCTCGACGAGCCGGTGCGCGACCAGCGCCGTCGCCGTCGCGGGCTTCGTGATCACCGGCATCCCGGCGAGCACCGCGCACGCCAGCTTCTCGCACAGGCCCCAGCTCGGAAAGTTGAACGCGTTGATGTGCACGGCGACGCCGCGCCGCCGCGCCCACACGTGCTGCCCCGCCATGCGCGCCGTGCGGCCGACCTGGATCGGCTCGCCGTCGCCGAGGAGCGCCGCGCCGCCGAGCTTGCCGCCGAGGTCGGCGTAGAAGCCGAGCGTGGCCGCGCCGCCGTCGATGTCGAACTTCGCGTCGCCGCGCGTGTTGCCACCGTTCGCGATCGCCAGCTCGATGAGCTCCTCGCGCGCCCCGTGGATCGCCTTCGCGAGCGCGGCCAGGAGCGCGCCGCGCTGCGCGAACGTGAGGGCGCCGAGCTCGGTGCCGCCCGGTCCGCGTGCGTGCGCGAACGCCGCCGCCAGATCGTACCCACCCGTCGAGGCCTCGGCGAGCGCGGCCTCGGTCGCGGGGTTGACGAGCGTGGTGCGCGATCCCGAGCCGGGGACCCACGCGCCGCCGAGGTAGCTGGCCAGGAGCTGCATGGGCTCGTTCTACCGCATTTGGGATACGCTGGCCGCGGTGCCAAAACGCCTGATCACGGGCCTCCTGGCCATCGTCATCGTCGTGCTCGGCGGCGGGGTCGGGTACTGGCTCGTCGGGGACGGACGGTGGAGCTTCGGCGACTGCCTGTACATGACGGTCATCACCGTCACGACCGTGGGCTACGCCGAGGTGCTGCCGGGGATGGACCACGTGCCGTACGCGCGCGCGTTCACGGTCGTCTTGCTGATGTTCGGGACGGGCAGCCTGGTCTACTTTGCGTCCACCGTCACGGCCTTCATCGTCGAGGGCGACCTCCGCAACGTCCTGTTCGCCTCCAAGCTGAAGAAACGGATCAAACGCATGAAAGGACACGTCATCGTCTGCGGCGCCGGCTCGACGGGGCGCAACGTGATCGAGGAGCTCTTGACCACGGGCCACGCGGTCGTCGCGATCGATATCCGCGAGGACCGGCTCAAGGAGCTGGCCGACAGGTTCCCGAAGGCCGCGTACAGCTTCATCGTGGGCGACGCGACCGAGGACGACATCATCGGGCAGACGAACCTGCCGGCCGCGCGCGGGCTCGTGGCCGCGCTGTCCTCGGACAAGGACAACCTGTACCTGACGGTCTCGGCGCGCCAGGCGAACCCCACGATCCGGATCGTCGCGCGGTGCGCCGAGCTGTCGCACGTCGACAAGATCAAGCGCTCGGGCGCCGACGCGGTCGTGTCGCCGAACTACATCGGCGGGATGCGGCTCGTCTCGGAGCTCTTGCGGCCGCACGTGGTGCGCTTCCTCGACGACATGCTGCGCGACCGGCGCGCGGCCTACCGCATCGAGGAGATCACGCTCGGCGAGCGGGCCGGGGAGCTCGGCGGGACGCTGCGCGACGCGCGCGTGCGCGAGCGGTTCGGGATGACAGTGCTCGCGGTGCGCGCGCGGGACGCCGCCGTGTGGACGTACAACCCCGACGCGACCATGCCGATCGGCGCGGGGACGACGCTCGTGGTGCTCGGCTCGACGGATCAGGTGGCGGCGCTGCGGACGGCATCGGCGGCGATCGAGACCTAGGCCACGGAGTGTCAGCTTTCTGACTGGTGGGGTGGAATGCGCCGGGGCGGCTGCCCGGATTTCCGCCGCGCGCGATCCAGTCAGCTGTGATATTCGTGTTCGATGGCGCCCGAACCTGTTCGCCGGAGCACGCCGTCAGCGCGCCCGCGGATCTCGGTCGTGGTGCGCTCGTATAACCGGCTCCCGATGCTGGCCGAGCTTCTCCGCGCGCTGCTCGCGCAGGAGCACGATTCGTTCGAGGTCGTCGTCGTGGAGCAGAGCACGGAGCGCGCCGTGGCCGACGTCGCGGTCATCGACGCGCTCGCCCTGGATCCGCGCGTGCGGATCCTGCGCTGCCCTCCGCTCGGCGGCCCGGGCGCCCGCAACGCCGGCGTGCGCGCGTCGCGGGGCGACCTGCTCGTCTTCATCGATGACGACGACCTGCCGGCCACGCGCGACTGGCTCCGCCTCCACGAGGCGAACCTCGCCGACCCGCGCTGCCTCGGCTGCACCGGCCAGTTCGTGGGCGAGGACGGCGTCGCCGCGCCGTACGGAAACATGGAGCGCGCGCGCCGCGAGGTGCTGTCGTTCAACCCGCTGCTCAAGTGGCAGCGCGTGTACGCGCGCGCCGATCAGCGCAAGCGCGTCGAGAGCCTGATGGGCGGCAACGCGGCGATCCCGCGGCGCACCCTCGAGCGCTTCGGCCTCTGGGACGAGTGCACGCCGATCGAGGACGAGCCGTCGCTCGCGTACCGCATCCACGCTGGCAAGGCCGCGGACGAGTACCTCCTGTTCGATCCGGCGCCGAAGATGATCCGCCGCCTCGATGCTCCGGGCGGGATGGCGAAGCGCAGCCTCTCGGGGCCGGCGCTCATGCACCGCACGTTCACGTTCCTGCACAACATCGTCGGGTTCTATTTTCCGCTGCGCTTCCTGCTGCTCTATCCGATCTACTACGTGTTCGTCGGCTATCACGTGACCGAGTGGATCTGCAGCGACAGCCGCAAGCACACCACGCTCGCGCGCCGGGTGATCGCGCTCGCGATGCTCTACGTCGTGTTCCACCCGCTGTGGTTCGCGTGGCTCGCGCAGTGGACGTATCGGCGCCTGCGGTACGGCGCGCCGATCCGCTACGAGCCGCTGGCGCCGCGCGGGATCGAGGTCGTGCGGCCCGTCGCCGCGCACGCCGCGGCTCATGCGCCCCGGCACGTCCGGACCGCGCAGCTCGCCGAGCTGTGACGAGCCGTGACCGAGCCGTGATCGAGCCGTGATCGAGCGGGTTCGGGCGGGGACCGCGCGATGATCGAGCTCGCGAACGTCTCGCGGCGATACGGCGACGCGTGGGCCGTGCGCGACGCGTCGCTGACGATCGCGGCGGGCGAGCTGGTCGCGGTGCTCGGCGAGTCCGGCAGCGGCAAGACGACGCTCGTGAAGATGATCAACCGGCTCGTGGACCCGACAGGCGGCGTCGTGCGCGTCGACGGGCGCGATGTCCGCGACCAGGACGCGGTCGCCCTGCGACGGACGATCGGCTACGTGATCCAGAGCGGCGGGCTCCTGCCGCATCTCACGCTCGGCGATAACGTCGCGATCGTGCCGCGGCTCGTGGGCTGGAGCGCCGCGGACATCGCCGCGCGCGTCGACGAGCTCCTCGCCATGGTGGGCCTGCCGCCGGCGCAGTACCGCGAGCGGTTCCCCGACCAGCTGTCCGGCGGGCAGCGGCAGCGCGTCGGCGTGGCGCGGGCGCTCGCGGCGCGGCCGAAGATCCTGCTGCTCGACGAGCCGTTCGGCGCGCTCGACGCGATCACGCGGGTGGCGTTGCAGCGCGAGGTGCGGCGGATCCACGGCGAGCTCGGGCTGACGACGGTGATGATCACGCACGACTTCGTCGAGGCGTTGACGATGGCCGACCGGATCGCGGTGATGTGGAAGGGCGAGCTGCGGCAGGTCGGGACGCCGCGCGAGCTGATGACGGCGCCGGCCGACGCGGACGTCGCGGCGCTGATGGAGATGGCGCGCACGCAGGGCGAGCAGCTCCTGGCCCACGCGGGCGGGACGCCACGCTCGTGACCGAGCTCCTCGCCGGCCTCCCGCCGCTCCTCGCCAGTCACCTCGCGATCTCGATCCTCGCGCTCGCCATCGCGTGCGCCGTCAGCTTGCCGCTCGCCGTCGTGCTCGCGGCGCGGCCCCGGCTGGCCGGCCCGGTCGTCGCGGCGGCGGGCGTCATCCAGACGGTGCCTGGCCTCGCGCTCCTGGCCCTGATGGTGCCCTTCCTCGCGCAGCTCCGCGACTGGGGCGCCGGCGTGTCCCCGTTCGGCTTCGCGCCGGCGCTCGTCGCGCTCGCGCTCTACGCCATCCTGCCGATCCTGCGCAACGCGGTCACCGGCTTGCGCGGCGTGGATCCGGCGACCGTCGAGGCCGCGCGGGCGATGGGCATGTCCCCGGGCCAGGTGCTCCGCGGCGTACAGCTGCCGCTCGCCGCGCCCGTGATCGCGGCCGGCATCCGGACGGCGACCGTGTGGACGGTCGGCGCCGCCACGCTCGCGACGCCGGTGGGGCAGGCGTGCCTCGGCAACTACATCTTCGCCGGCCTCCAGACGCGCAACTGGCCGATGTTGCTTGTCGGCGTGGCCGCGTCGGCCGCGCTCGCCGTCGCGCTCGATCTCCTGCTCGCGTGGACCGAGCGCGCGCTCGCCGGGCGCCCGCGCAACCGCGTGCTGCGGCCGATCGCGGCGCTGGCCGTGCTGGTCGTGGGCGTCATCGGGGTCCTGCCGCGCGTGACCGCGCCGGCCGCCATCGAGGTCGGGGCGGCGGCCCCCGTGACGACCGCCGCGGCGGCGCGCGTCACGCGCGTGCGCATCGGCGCGAAGACCTTCACCGAGCAATACATCCTCGCCGAGGTCCTGCGCGCGCGGCTCGCCCAGGCGGGGATCGGCGCGGACGTGACGAGCAGCCTCGGCTCGACGGTGATCTTCGACGCGCTCGCGCACGGCGATATCGATGTCTACGTCGACTACTCGGGCACGCTGTGGACGACGCAGCTCCACGGCGCGGAGGAGACGCCGCGCTGGGCCGTGCTGGCGCAGACGGAAGGCTGGCTCGCGCGGGAGACGGGCGTCCGCTCGCTCGGCTCGCTCGGCTTCGAGAACGCGTACGCGATCGCGGTCCGGCGCGAGACCGCCGCGAAGCTGCACCTCGCGTCGCTGGCCGATCTCGCCGCGGCCGCGCCGACGCTCGCGCTCGGGACGGACTACGAGTTCCAGAGCCGCCGCGAGTGGGGTTCGGTGCGCGCGGCGTACGGCATCCAGTTCGGGCGCGCGGCCACGTTCGATCCCGCGCTCGTCTACGACGCGGTGTCGCGCGGTGACGTCGACGCCATCGCCGCGTTCTCGAGCGATGGCCGCATCGCCGCCGATGATCTCGTCGTGCTCGCCGATCCGGCCGGCGCGCTGCCGCCCTACGACGCGCTGCTCCTCCTGGGCGCGCGCATCGCGAGCGACGCGCATGTCCTGTGCGCGCTCTCGCCGCTGCACGGCGCGATCGGGGTCGACCTCATGCAGCGCGCAAACCTGATGGTCGATCAGGACCACGCGACGCCCGCCGCCGCGGCCACGTGGCTGCTCGCGCAGATCCACGCGCCCGCGTGCGCGCCGTAGGGAACCTCAGCTGCGCGTGTAGCCGGGCAGCGTCTCGAACAGCGCGACGAACTTGCCATCGACGTGCGGCCACTCGATGTCGAGCGTCATGTTCGCGGCGAGCGTGTCCGTCAGGCTCGCCGCCGCCGCCTCGTCCCCGAGCGCGACCTGTTCGAGGAGCTCGGGGCTCGCGGCGCGCACGGAGGCCAGGGACCCGACGAGCCTCGTGAGGCGCGCTGCGCGGTCCGGCGCCACGAGCTCGCCCTGGGCACAGGTCTCGTTGGCGCCGTTGTAGATCAGGCCGTGGAGCTGCGCGATGTCGCCGCGCCTGGCCGCGCGCCGGCGCGCCGCGCTCCACTTGCAGTCATCCGCTCGCCAGGTGCCGTCCACCGGGACGAGCGCGTGGCCGCTCGCGTCGAACAGCGCGTTGTCGTCGTAGCGCAGGTAGACGCGCTCGCGACCATCGGCCAGCGCCAGCTCGTCGAGGCGGTGGCTGTCACCGCTGATCGAGCCGGCGTGGATCCGGTGGGTGATGCCATCGCGCGGCTGGAGCTGCAGCCGGTACGCCGCGGACCAGAACAGCGGCTTCTCTTGCTCCCACTGCGACGGGATGTCGTCGCGCGAGGAGGTCAGCAGGAGCTTGCCGCGGGTGTCGAAGTGCTTCCACGTCCCGTCGACGTAGCCGTTCCGGTCGAAGGTGCCGATCGCGATCGGCGTGTGGGCCGCGTCGTCGTAGTAGAACTTCCAGCCGCCCGTGCGCTGGCCGGCCTGGAAGCGGCCCTCGGCGGCAAGGTAGCCGGTGCCGTGGAAGAACTTCCAGCTGCCGCTCGGCCGGTTGTGAGCGAACGCGCCCTCGGCCATCTTCGCGCCGTCGGCGTAGAAGCTCGTCCAGGTACCCGCGCCCCGGTGGAACGTGCCGGAGCCCAGGACGATGCCGGCCGCGTTGCGCAGCTCCCAGGGGCCTTCCATCAGCCGCTTGGCGATGGTGCCGGTCATGCCGTCCCGCTCGTAGTCCCCGTCCTCGACCGGCGGTGGGTAGCTCTCGTCCTCGCCCTTGCGGTGCTTCGCGAGGTCGAACGGGTGGAACTGCAAGACCTCCGGGCCCTGGTAGCCGGGCTGGATCTGGCCGAGCTCGTCGAGGGTGAAGCCGGACTCGGCGACCCACGCGCGCACCTCGGGCATGTCCTTTGCGATGTCCTCGATGAAGGAGTAGCGGTGGGCGGCGGCGACCTTCTCGGCGAGCGGGCGGCCGGCCGATTGCTGGATCAGGAAGCCGACGGCGCAGATGACGCCCTTGTCGTCGATGAAGACAGGGGTGCGCCAGGGCAGGACGTCGTTGTCGGGCGTGACGCCCTGCGCGATGTAGTTGTCGAGCGCGGCGAGGAGCTGGTGGCGCTTGCCCTCGAGGTCCGGGCGGGTCGCAGGCAGGGCGGCCAGCCGCGCGCGCACGGCGATGAAGTGCTCGTGCATGCGGAGCTTCTCTTCGCCGGGGGCGGGGGCGCGGCCGAGGTCGGCGAGGAAGCCATCGTCGCCGGTGTGGTGGTTCGCGCCGGCGCGCAGGGTCGGCGCGGCGTTCGGCGGCAACGCGAAGCTGGTGCTCGTGGTTGCGGTCGTGGTCAGCAGGAGGGCGGCGAGCGAGATCCAACCGGGGGTGCGCATCGGAGCGATTGATTTGCAGCTGATGTGCCGAGGGGGAAGGCGAGTGCGAACGGGGAGTTGCGGAGGGGTGTGGCTGGGGGAACACATGGGCCGTGTCGTGCGTTTCTGGGTGTAGGCGCCGCGCGAGGCGCGAGGCGTGGAGGCGCGAGGCTCGCGGCGCGAGGCTTGGAGCGCGAGGCTCGCGGCGCGAGGCTTGGAGGCTCGAGGCGCGAGGCTTGGAGGCGCGAGGTGCGAGGCTTGGAGGCGCGAGGCTTGGAGGCGCGAGGCTGTGGGGCTGTGGGGCGTGGCTGACGAACGCCCGTGCCGGGCTCGGTATCGGGGGCCGCCCTCGCCCCGGCCGCGCTGGAATCGCGCCGACCGCGTGAGCGGCGGTGGTTCGCGGGCGATCGCCGCGGAGCTGGGGCGGCGGCGCCGGACCACCGACGCGAGGACGCGTCGATGGTCGGCGCCCGTGCATCGCTCGCCCGCGCAGACGCGGGCTGCGATGCGGCGTGTGACGGCGGTGGTGCGCGCGGTCGTCACGATTCTCGCGCGTC
>JANXOM010000353.1 GCA_025353585.1 Deltaproteobacteria bacterium | reverse complement strand
TCGATCAAACCGCATCGCCCTACGGCGATGCTGCTCGCGAGGGTCCCCTCGCTCGCGTGATCGGCTCACACGCGCTGCCGCCGGCCGAGGTCGTGCGCGTCCTCAAGCGGCTGGCCCGCGCGGCGGCGGCCGTGCACGAGGTCGGCGGCGCGCACGGCGCCATCAGCGCGCGCACGGTGGTCCTCGACGACGGCGCCATCCCCACCGTGCTCGCCGCGGGCCTCGGCCTGGTCTACGACTCTTCGCCGCAGGCCGACGTCGCCGCGATCGTCGCGCTCGCCGCCTCGCTCGCCGCCTCGGCCCCGAGCTTCGGCGCGCTGGCGGCGGCGCTGTGCGGCCAGGTCGGCGCCCGCCTGCCCGCCTACGACCCGCCGACCGACGGCGAGACGCTCTACGCCGCGGCCGACGCCCTCGACATCGCGATCCTCGGCGCCCTCGGCTCCCGCTAGCGTCCGGATCTCGGACACAACAAAGGGGCCAGGCCCCGTTGTTACACCGTTGTTACATGTGGGGTAGCCGGCGGCAGCGGGTGAGGGCGGCGAGGACGAAGAGGAGTGAGAAGACGCCCGAGCGCCCGCCGGCGGCGCAGCCGCTGTCGTCGGTGCGTGGCGGCTCGGAGCGGTAGCCGCTGCCGCTCCCGGCCGCGGCGTCGAGGCGGGTCAGGCGGAGCGCGTCGAAGACGAGCTGCTCGCCCGCGATGCCCGTGTTGTCGGCGAGCGCGACGTGCTGGCCTCCGCCCGCCGCGAGCGTGAAGTCGCCGAGCGGCTGCCAGCCGTCGACGGCGGTCTGGTCGATCGTCACCGTCTGCGTCGCGTCGGCGGTCACCACGTCGTACGCCGCCGTCGTCGCCTGCGCGTAGGCCGCGGCCGTGGCGACCTCGATGCGGTACGAGCCGGCCTCGGCGAGGTCCAGCTCCCAGCGCGCGAAGTTGCCGACGAGCGCGTCCGTCGTCGTCCTCGTCCAGATCAGGTCGCCGCCTTCGCCCGCGCCGCTGACCGCGCGCAGCGTCGCGGCCGGGCCGCCCGTGGCGAAACACGCATCCGCGTTGTCGATCTCGCCGCCCGCCGCGGCGATCGTCCCGCACGGTGGCGCGTCGCCCGCCGCGAACGCCGCGAGCTCGGCGCGCGTGCCATTGAAGACGTCGAGGTCCGTCGTCTCGCCGATGACCGCCGGCACGTGCCCCGTCGACGAGTACTGCCAGAACGTCCACGCGGTCCACGGCACCGGGAGATTCGGGCACGGCGCCGGCGTGTACTGCGCGTGCCACAAGGGATACGCCGTCAGGTCCGCGCCGCCCACGTCGTCTTGCCACGAGTAGAACCCGGCGTAGATGATGGGCGGCCGGCCGATCGCCGCCGTGACGTGCTCGACCCACTGCTGCACGTTCGCGGCGACGTCCGCCGGCGGGAGCCCACCCGTCGTCTCCACGTCGATGACCGGCGGCAGGTCCCCCGCCTCGGGCGTCCCGAGGATCGACAGCAGCAGATCCGCCTGCGCGATCGGATCCTCCGCCGGCCGGAAGAACTGATACGCGCCCCGGAGCACGCCGGCTGCGCGCGCGCCGGCCCAGTAGTCCACGAATTTCGGATCCGTGTACTGCGTGCCGTCCGTGGCGCGAATGAACGCGAACTCGATCCCCGCGGCTTTGGCGGCCGTGAAATCGATCGAGGTCTCGTATGCCGATACGTCCATCCCCTGCACCACCGCCCCGCTGCCGCACACCGTCGTCGCCTGCTCCGCGGTCCCCAGGTCCGTATCGTCGAACCCACCGCAGCCGGCCAGACTCATCGCGACGACCGCGGCCCTGAGCTGCATCGAGGCGGACTCTACACAGGTCGGACCACTTTGGTCCAACCAATTCACGACAAATGCTCGCGCCTATCGCTTACAGCTTGCCGATCACGAGGTTGAGCACGAGCGCGACGATCAGCGTGTTGTACGCGAACGACAGCATCGCGTGGGCGAGCACGGTCCGGCGCATATCGGAGTCGGACACCGCGACGTCCGAGGTCTGGAAGCACATGCCGATCGTGAAGGCGAAGTACGCGAAGTCGAGGTCGTCCGGCTTCTCGTCGCCCGGGAAGTCGAGGCCACCCTCGTCATCCGGCCCCCCGCGGTAATAGAGGTGCGCGTACCGGAGCGTGAACGAGGTGTGCGTGAGGAGCCACGACAGGACCACCGTCACCACGCTCAGCACCAGCACGAGCACGTCGCCTCCGCCCGGGTCGGTCGCGTTCGCGCGCACCACGCCCGCCGCGCCGACGATGCTTGTCAGCGACGCGAGGATCACCACGAGATAGACGAGCGTGCGGCCCGGGTCCGCGGCCGCCGCGCGCCGCCGCGTCTCGTCAGCGTCCGCGCGGAAGACGATCCAGCCAGCCAGCGAGAGCAGCGTCAGCGCCGAGCCATCCCACGCCACCAGGAGCCGCGGCAGACCGTGGGCCGCCGGCGTCACGAGCCACGCGACGACACCGAGCGCGAGCGCGCACAGGAGCCGCTGCCGCGCGCTGCGCGGATCGAGCGGATGAAACGCGTGCTTCGCCATCGCCGCTACTTCTTCGTCGGGCGCTCGGCCATGAGGACGACGATCCAGATCGCGTTGTCGCCGATCTCGGGGTGCTTGCCCTGCGCGACGCCGACGCCGATGTCGTCGGGGCGCTGGTCCCCGAGCAGCGCCTTGCCGTCGAGCGTGTCGAGCTCGGCGACCGCCTCGACGACGCTGCCGACGCGCGTCCACGTACCGCCGAGGTGATCGAGCTGCTGCCGCACGCCCGGCCACGCGGCCTCGCGGGTGACGCCCGACGCCAGCGCCTCCGCGAGCTGCTGCGCGATGCTCGTCAGCCGCGCGTCGCTGGCGACCGCGCCGCGTGCGGCGCCGAGCCGGGCCCGCACGAGATCGGACGTCTGCGCGAGATCGATGCGCGGCGGGACCCGCGTGAACACCTGCGTCAGGAACATCTCGCGGCGGCCGGAGACGTCGTCGCCGAGGACCACGCCGATCCCGAGGTTCGTGGCGCTCGGCGACATGATGTTCGCCCGATGGCCGGGGCTGTTCATCAAGCCCTCGTGCGCTTCGCCGACGCCGTAGGCGCGCGCCACGTTCTCGAGGACGACGGCAGTGCGGATGTCCGCGGCCCGGATGCGATCGCTGGCCGAGCCGGTGGTCGGCGAGATGTGCGCAACGATCTTCGTCCGCCGCATCTCCTCGGAGTGCGCGCGCGCGACGGCGGCGAGCCGGTCATCCCACGCGAGCGCCTGGAGGTGCGCGGCGACGCGGTCGCGGTTGACGAGGGCCAGGAGCCGGCGCTCCGCGTCGCCGGCGGTGGTGACCGCGCCGTCGTCGCTCGGCTCGAGCGTCATGTTCTCGGGCGGCGCGCCGCCGCACCAGACCGGGAAGTTCGCGAGCACCGTCGAGCCGGCCGTGTCGCTCGCGGTGATCTCGACCTGCTGCTTGCCGCTGTGCGGGCCGCACTCGACGACGGAGGCGAACGCGTTGGCGCGCCCGCTGCGCAGCGCGAGCCGCTCGGTGGCCCCGTCATCGTGCGTGACGAACACTTCCGGATCGCGAAAGCGCGCGTCCACGACCGCGTCGATCGGGAACTGCCCGCCGGCGGGGACGGCGCGGGCGATCGGGCTCGTGGAGACGCCGGAGCCCTGCAGCGCGAACACGACCGCGCCGGTTCCATCGGGCATCCGCTTGACCGCGCCGACGCCGACGCGCGCGGTGGCGCCGTCCGCGAGGATCTCGCCGAGCTTGGGGCGGAGCTGCTCGACGATGAGCTGCGGTTGCGAGATGTCGCCCCACACGACGAGCAGGTGCGGCGACGGCTCGATGATGCCGTTGCGCTGGAGCGCGAACTCCACGAGCGAGTAGCCGACAACGCCCTCCTCGGGGACCACGGCCGCGAGCTCGGCACACGCGCGGAACAGCCGCGCATCGGCGACCGGCGCGGCGAGGTGGCTCCGCGCGGCCGCATCGCGCACGGCGGTGACGACGGCATCCCCGAGCGCGGTCGGCGGCGGCGCGACGACGGGGTCGTTGTAGCGCATGACGGCGCGGCCCTCGGGCGCGAACACGACGGGGCGGGCGGCGGTCACGCCGGAGCCCGCGGTCGGGCTGGCCCCGCCGCCGCCGCCGCGCCAGCTCGGCTGCGCGCCGACGAGCTGCGGACCTTTGCCAGAGCAGGCTGCCGTCGCTGCGAGCAGCGCGAGCACGAGCAGCCCTTTCATCTAGCGCGACGGTAGCACGGCAGATCCGCGGCCGCTGGTGGGGGCAGAACCGCTGCCGGATCCGGACCCAGAACCGGATCCGCCGCCGCCAGAACCGGAACCCGTACCCGAACCCGAACCGCTACCGGAGCCGCCGCCGCCGCTACCGTCGGTGGGCGCGATCGGCTTCGGCGTGATCGCGCCCGTCGCGTCCGCGAACACCACCGTGAGCATCCGATCGAGCGCGTGAAAGTCTCCGTACGTGATCCGGTTCCACGACGACGCCGCCTGTGCCTTGTCCCCCGTCGTCGAGTCCACGCGCACCACGTTCAGGCGCATCTTGTCGCCGACCCTGGGCGGCAGCTCCACCTTCATCGCCTCGTCGCGGCCCTTCACGGCCGCCCACGGGATCGCGATCTCCGCGTCCCAGCCCGTGTCCGTATCGCCCGTCTCGGTCGTGCCGCGCAGCTTCACCGCCGTCGTCATCCCGGAGTCCCACGTCGGGTCGCCGCCCGGCGGCGCGCGCGTCCCGACGAACCACGAGTCGAAGTTCGCGTTGTTCGGGTTCACCTGTAGCTCGACGTAGCCCTTGCGGTTGCCGTCCGCGTCGATGAAGACCTCGACGTCATCGGCCTTCCAGAGCGAGTCGTCGTGATTCTTGTAGGACGACACGATGTCCGTGTCCGTGACCGTCACGAACACGTACAGGTTCTGATCGTCCCACGTCATCTTCGCCGTCGCCTTGCCGACCGGCTCGGGGCTGCCCTCCGCCGTCTGGAACTCCGGCGACACCGGGATGCCCGCCCAGCCGAGGTCCGTCCCGACGCCGTCGATCGTGACCGCGCCCTGCGCCCGCGAGATGTAGACGGTGCCCTGCGGCGGCGGCGCCTTCGTCAAGTCCACCGTCAGCGTCCGCGCGATGACCGCGCGATCCTGCGTATGCGCGCCGCTCGCCGTCATGCGGTCGCCCACGCCGTGCTCGCCCACGCGGATGAGCCCGACCTGCAGCGTCGCGGTCGCCGAGTGCCAGTCCGGCCGCAGCACGATATCTTGCGAGTCCGCGATGATCTCCCCGGCGCGCCAGCTCGTCGGGCCGTGCCCGATCTCCATGTCGGTGATGGGCAAATTCATGAAGTCGGCCGAGCCGGGCGCCCCGCGCAGCAGCATGAACACGCGCCACCCCGGGCCGATCGGCTTCGTCACCTGCCAGTAATGCGTGATCTTGACGGGCCCGCCCGGCGCGACCGCCGCGCGATCGAGCGTGCTGCCGACGTAGACCACCGCGCCATCCCCGAGCACCACGTCCACGCGCTGCGCGTCGGTCGGCACTTCCTTGAGGAGGTGCGCATCGATATACGCCGGCTCGATCTTCTTGGGCTGCGGGCCGGGCCCCTGGTCGACACAGCCGGCGAGGAGGAGCGACGTGGCGACGGCGACCGTGACTCGCATCCGTCGCTTGTACACCAGAGCCAGCCTGCGCGCTTACCAGCGCAGGAGCGTGAGGCCCGACGGCGCGGCCGGCGTGTTGCCGTGGCCGCCGTGGGCGAGCGCGCCGACCGGCCGGGCCACATTCTGGCCGTTGTTCGAGTTCGCGGTGGCGACCTCGTACACCACGTACAGGCTCACGCCGACGACCGCCCAGAACCACCACTTCTTGTAGACCGGCGTCTCGACCTCCGCCGCGGGCTGACCGGGCATCGCGTTCGGGACCGCGGGGCCCGTCGGACCGTTTGGCCCCGGCGCGCCCGTCTGCGCGACCGTCGGACCCGGGACCGCGCCGCTGTTCGGGGTCGGCGACGCGCCGTTGCGCATGTCCAGCGAGCCACCGACCGGCGCGCCACCGCCGCCGCGCTGGCCGCGGATCTGGTTGATGTCGATGCCCTGCGCGCGGTCGAGTTGCGCGTCGCCCGTGGGGGCCGGCGCGGCGCCGCCCATCACGGGGCCCGGCGGCGGCGGGAGCGCGCCCCCGACCGGCGGCGGCGGGGTGCGCGAGTCCTGGAGGCGGCGGGCCTCGTCCGCGCGGCGCTGGTCGTCGAGCCGGCGCTGGTCGTCGGCGCGCTTCGCGTCGTCGGCGCGGCGGTCGTCCTCGGCGCGCTTCGCGGCGGCGGACTTCGCGGCCGCGTCGAGCCGCGAAACGCTCGCCTCGATCTCGCCGCGCTTGTCCGTGTTCGGGACCTTGTTCAAGTACTCGCGGTAGTACTGCACGGCCGGCTCGGCGTCGCCGAGCTTGTCGTAGCAGAGCGCGAGGTTGTAGCTATTGAGGTCGGCGGGGACGAGCTGCTGAGCCGCCGCGAACTCGCGGATCGCCGTCTTGTAGTCCGACGCGGCGTACGCCTTCGTGCCGGCCTGGTAGTGCGTCCGCGCGTCGGCGCGGTCGTCCGCGTGCGCGCTGCGCGCTGTCCCGAACGTCAAGACGAGCGCGAGCACGGCCATGAGAAGGTGGAGTGTGGAGGAGTGCTTGCGCATGGTCGTCGTGGTCCTTTGGTCAGGAGTGTCTAGCGAGTTCGATGCCACAGTCGGTGACGCGCGCCACGGGCGATCGAATTAAGGTTCGAGATTGCAGGCGGCAAAGTCGGGATGCGTCGCGCAGAACTGCTTGCGGCAGCTGGCCGTCTTCGAGACGAGCTTGGCCGAGCAGTCTTCTTTCGGCGGCGGCGGCGTCCCGACCGGCCCGACCGGCCCGACCGGCCCGACCGGCGGGATGGGATGCGTGCTCGGGATCGCGGACACGGCGACGACGACGCGCTTCGTGGTGCCGTCGACGGTGAACGTCTTGTCCTTGTAGCCGTGCGCCTTGAGCAGATACGTGTGCTTCGACTTCGGCGCGATCGACAACGTGTCGGCGGCGTCGATCTTCTTGCCGTTCTCCCACAGCTCGAACTTGTCGATGAACGGCTTGGTCTCGACGAACACGTCCATCGTGGTCACCTCCGGCGGGATGGTCGCGGCCGAGCCAGGCCCCGGGCCCACCGCCGCCGAGCCAGCCGAACCGGGGCCGACCGCCGCCGAGCCCGGCCCCGCGTCCGAGCCTGCCGGGACGAGCGGTGCGGCGCTGCCGGCCGAGCCGTTGCTGCCGGTGGTCACGATCATCGCGCTGCCGTTGCTGCCGCCCGCCGCGGAGCCCGCCGAGCCGGCGCTGGTGCCACCGGTGTTGGACCCCGCGCTGCCCTCGTGGTTGCTTCCGATCGCCGCGCTGCCGCCCGATGCCGGGCCGGCGCCCGAGGCCACGGCCACGAGCGCGGAGCCCGACCCGGCGCCCCCACCGCCCGCCTGGCTGTTGTTGATGACCACGAACGCGGCGGCGCCGCCACCGAGCGCGAGCACGACGAGGATCGCGATGATGAGGCCGACCTTGCTCTTCTTCGGCGCGATGACCGAGGCGGACGGGTCGTACATCCCCGACTGCGACGGCGAGAGCGCCGGCACGGGCTGCGACGGCCCGGGGTGCATCGGCGGCGGGCCCGGCTGCAGCGGGTACGGCGTCGGCGCGAGGTTGCCTTGCGGCTGCGGCGCGTACATCCCCTGCCCCGGCGTGGCTGCGGCCTGGAGCGGCGCCCCGGGCCCGGGGCCCGGTCCCTGATAGCCCGGGCTCTGCATGCCGCCCGGCGTCAGGTGGTTGTGCGGTGCGCTCTGCCCGACGGGGAACGCCTCCATGTACGAGCTCATGCCCGCGCCGGCGATGCTGCGGTAGATCTGGATCAGCGCGTTGACGAGCTCGTCCATCGTCCCGAAGCGCTCGCTCGGCGTCTTGCGCATGCAGCGCGTGATGAGCTCCGCGAGCCCGAGGGGCAGCTGGCGCCCGGCCTTCGCCGCGCGCTGCGCGACAGGCTCGGGGTCCGTCGTGATGTGCTGCGTGAGGATGCCCATGAACGACTCGCCCTGAAACGGGAGCGAGCCGGCGAACACCTCGTACGCGATGACGCCCATCGCGTAGATATCCGTGCGCTGGTCGACGGGGTTGCCGAGCGCCTGCTCCGGCGCCATGTAGAACGGCGTGCCGAAGATGGTGCCGGTGCGCGTGAGGTGATTGCCGCCCTCGTTGCCGGCGACCTTCGCGATGCCGAAGTCGAGGATCTTGGGCACGTCCTCGCCGCTCGGGCCGATGGTGACGAAGATGTTCTCCGGCTTCATGTCGCGGTGCACGATGTTCTTGGCGTGCGCGGCGGCGAGCCCGTGGCCGGTCTGGATGAGGATGTTGAGGAGTCGCTCGACGGTCAGCGGCTGCGTGATGAGGTCGTTGAGCGCCTGACCGTTCAGGAGCTCCATGCACATGTAGATGCGGCCGTCGGGCAGCGCGCCGAAATCCTCGATCGCGATGATGTTGCGGTGACCGATCGACGAGCTCGAGCGCGCCTCCTGCCGGAACCGCGACACCGCCTCGGCGTTGCTCACGATCTCGGGACGGAGCAGCTTGATGGCGTAGCGCTTCTCGATGTGGACGTGCTCGGCGGCGTAGACCTGCCCCATGCCGCCCTCGCCGAGGAGCTTGATGATCTTGTAGCGACCGTCGAGCACCTCGCCGATCAGCGAAGGTTGTCCCATCTGGGGCATCGAGCCCGACGCCGGCGTTCCATCCACACTCATTGGGTCACGAGTATAACGCGCAAGCGGTCGATTTCACGGCCGGTGTTGCGGTCATGGCGCCCGACAGATGCCCGTACCTCGGGCGCTGGCGGCGGCGTTCGCGTTGACGACGCAGACCTCGACCGGCCCGACTCCGCCGTCGGATCCGGCGCCCGGACAGGCCGTCGACGTGGGGTTCGCCGGATCCGGGTGGAGGTCGGGACGACCGCACTGGGTCATCGCGACGGTCTGGTCGGCGGCGGGCAGGAGGAAGCAGCGCGCGGCGATGCAGCGCACGGCCGCGCTGGCGTCGCACGTGTCGGTGCCGGGGCACTGCGGATTGGCCGGGCACGCGAGCTCGGCGGCGTGCGCGGCGACATCGACGACCGCGGTGTCGGAGCCGCCGAGCGCGCAGCCGCAGCAGTCCGCGCCGACGTCGTGGCAGTCGGTGTCGACGGCGCAGCCGTCGGCGGGCGCGCACGTGCACGTGAGGCAACCGGTCGCGTCGACGGCGAAGCCGTTCTCGCAGGTCGCGTCGCACGCGAGCGGCCGACACGTGAGCTCGCACGTGCCCGAGACGCACGACGCCTCGACGTTGTTCGTGCAGGTCGCGGGCGGGCAGCTCACGCCGTCGCAGCCCGCGGCGACCGGGTCGGTCGCGGGGAGCGCGAAGGTCGGGCACGCGCAGCACGTCGGGCCGACCAGGATGCATTCGGCGTCGACCACGCACTGCGCGGGCAAGGCGCCGGCGCTCCCGCCGCCGCCGCCGATCGGATTGTCGTCGCCCTTGGTCGAGTCGAGGGCGGAGCTGCTCGGGCACGCGGCGAGGGCGAGCGCTGCGATGAGGCCGAACACGACACGCACGATAGGCGAGCTGAAATGCACGACGCGCGCCGAGTGTAACCCCGCGGACTCGCTGGCACTAGCCTCGAAAACCTGACGCCTCCCGTTCACATCCGTGCCGTGTTGACGGAGCGAGATCAGACCGATCCCCTAGGGTCCGGTCCGCGATGGGCACCAACATCATCACGAAGACGGATCGCGAGATGGAAGACCGCATGCTGGCGGTCTCGTCGGACCCCGAGCGGGCGGACACGTTGCAGAAGGCGCGCGCGTTCAAGCGGACGTGGCTCGAGCTCGCCGAGGCGCTGGCCAAGGTGCAGCACGAGACCGCGTGGGAGCGCTGGGGCTTCACGGACTTCGACGCCTACTGCAGGAAAGAGCTCCACCTGCGCAGCTCCACGGTGGCCAAGCTGCTCGGCAGCTACCGCTTCCTCGAGACGAGCGCGCCGCGCGTCATCGAGCGCGCCCGCGGGCCGGAGCGCGAGCAGGCGGCGATCCCGAGCATGGCGAGCGTCGAGTTCGTCAAGAAGGCCACGGACCGCAACGCAGCCGACCCCGAGACGCTCGAGCAGATCCAGCGCGTCGCGTTCGACGAGGGCATGGATAGCTCGCTGCTCGCGAAGAAGTTCAAGGACGTCGCGTTCCCGGTGACCGCGTCCGACAAGCGCGACAAGCTACGCGGCGCGATCGCGCAGACCGCCCGGCGGCTCTCGCAGCTCATCGCCGAGGACGGCTCGCCCGTGCCGAAGAAGCTCGCGATCCAGCTCGAGGAGCTCGTGGGCGAGCTGCTCGGGACGATCGAGAACTAGGCCAAGGCCCTCGCCAGATCACCCCCGCTCGAACGCACTCACACCACGAAGATGACGGCACGCGCGAGCAAGTAGACGGCGTACACCATGAGCGCCGCGCCGATGAGCCGTGGGATCCACGCCGCCTTGTCGCCGAGCACGGACTTGCCGCGCTGCGTGAGATACGCGACGAGCGCGAACCAGGTGAAGCTACCGGCGAACACGCCGACCGCGAAGAACACGCCCTCGACCGGCGAGGCCGGTGGGATCATCCGCGCCACCACGACGACCCACGTGACGATCGCCGCCGGGTTCAGCAGGATCAGCGCGAGGCCGATCCGGAAGCCCATCCGGACCTCGGCCCGGTCGTCGACCGCGGGCTTTGGCTGCGTCTCGAGGTGCGCCGGGGTTACCGGTTGGCTGCGCGCCGTGAGGTAGCCGTACACGAGCAGCACCGCGCCGCTGATCGCGTAGAGCACGGCGTCGATGCTCGGGTACTTCTGTAGAAACGGCGTCACGCCGCACGCGCCGAGGCCGCTGTAGAGCATGTCCGCGCACGCGCCGCCGAGGCCGACCGCGATCGCGCGCCGGAACGTGTGCCGGTACGCCGCATCGATGACGGCGACGTTGACCGGCCCGATGGGCACGCCGGTGAGCGCGCCCGCAGCGGCGCCGAGCAGCAGGAACATCAGCACGGGAGGCTCCGTGGTATAGCAGCTGCGTGCCCCGGACTGCTACACCCGACGACGAGGGTGAGCGGAGTCTGTCGACGGTAGGCGCCACGCTCACCTGGCTCGGCCATGCCACCGCGGTGGCCGATCTGGGCCGCCAGCGCGTCCTGTTCGACCCGCTCCTGCCCTGGCGCGCACGGCGGGCCGGCCCCGTCGATGCCGTTCTCGTCACGCATTCGCACGTCGACCACCTGAACCGATGGAGCCTGAAGGCCGTCGACCGCTCGGCACACCTCGTGGTCCCCAGGGGCGCCCGGGGGATCGTCGATGATCTCGGGTTTTCTCGCGTGACCGAGATGGCGGCCGGCGACGAGCTCGCCATCGGCGGCCTCGAGATCAGCGCCGTCGGCACGCGTCACGACAACGGCCGCTGGCGCAAGCGCGCGGCTCCGGAGTGCGTCGGCTACGTCGTGCGCCAGGGCAGCGATGGCCCGGCGATCCACCACGCCGGCGATGTCGACTTCTCCGACCACGCGATCTTCGACGACATCGGCAAGCGCTTCGCCATCTCGGCCACGCTCTTGCCCATCGGCGGGATGATGCCGGTCTGGTGGTACCGGGTGCGCCGCGCGCACCTCGACAAGGGCGTGCACATCGATCCCGATTGCGCGCTCGACATCTTCGAGCGCCTCGGGGCGCAGCTGCTCGTGCCGATCCACTGGGGCACGGTCCACCTGCCGTTCGGCCTGCCCGGCACGCCCAAGCAGCGCCTGCAGAAGGTCGCCGGCGTCCGCGGCCTGGCCGGCGTGCGTGTGCTCGCCCACGGCGAGCCGCTGACGGTCCCGCGCGGACGGTAAGCTCGAGCGGGGATCTGGAGCGGGCGCCCCCGTCAGAGGATGCCGTGGAAGCGGAGGACGCCGACGAGACCGATCACCGCGATCGTGATGCCCATCAGGTATCCGAAGCACCGGTCTCGGATCAACGGATCGGAGAAGTCCTTCCCCCGCAATGTCGTCAGGTTCCGGACGTCGTACACGAGCCACGCGCCGGCGAAGATGCCGGTCATCGCGGTCACGATCCAGCTGAGGGCCTCGACCGAGACGAGCTCCATCAGGCGGCGCTCCCGTAGCCGCCGACCGGCGCGGGCGGCACCGCGTCGATGAGCATCCGCTTCGCGTCGTAGAGGATCGTCACGACCATCACGGGCACGAACCCCCAGAAGAAGAACGTCACGAGATAGTTTCCGGTCGCGAAGCCGATGAGGTAGGCGGTGTACGCGACGACGCGCTCCATCGCGTAAGACTTGTAGTTCACGGGCCGCCCCGCGCGCCGCATGTAGATCGCGCGCAGGCCGCTGTTCCCGAGGCCGAGCAGGAGCGTGAGCGCGACCGGAATCGCGGGCGCCCAGCCGAAGTAGGCGACGACGACCAGGCAGAAGCCGTAGCAGATGCCATCGGTGATCGCATCGAACAGCTCGCCGAACTGGCTGCGACAATCGAAGATGCGCGCCACCAGGCCGTCGACCTTGTCGAGCAGGCCGCAGATGATGATGAACAGCGTCGCGTACTGGTGGTAGCCGTGCGCGCAGGCCCAGACGAACGGCGGCAACGTCAGGAACCGCGACGCGGTGACGGCGTTCGCCGGGTTCCAGGGAGACACCACGCGGCGCGCCGGGGCGGCCGTCGGCGCGGCGGTGATCGCAGCTGCGCTCATCCGGCCTTGGGCGCCGTGTCGTCCTCGGACAGCGCGAGCCCGGGGTCGACGAACCGGTAGCGCTTCCACGCGAAGCGGACGCGCTGGAGGAGCGAGACGTGGCTCATGATGGCCACGGCCCAACAACCGGCGAGCATCGGGCGCGTGTCGTGCAGGAGCGCGGTGAAGAAGATGCCCGAGCCGTAATAGATGATGAACTCGGCGGAGCCGAAGAGCCCGACGACGTCGACCGGGTGGCCGATCTTGCCCTTCTCGCGCCAGATGTCCTGCTGGCTCTCCGCGTAGATGGACAGCTTGATGATGACGTTCGTCAGCGCGCCGGTGATCCCGAAGCCGAGGATGATGAGGATGTGCGGGTAGTCGGCGCGCAGGTTCAGGCACCCGCCGGCGAACATGATGCCGAGGACCCAGCGGTCGCACACGTCGTCCATGACCGCCCCGAACGTGGAGCGCTGGTTGAAGTTGCGCGCCTTGTAGCCGTCGATGTGGTCGACGAGGCCGCGCACCATGAGGAGCGCGAAGCCCGGCCACCACAGGCCGTAGAACAAGACCGTGCCGCCGGCGAGGCCCATGAGGGCGCCGAGCAGGGTCCACGCGTTGGCGTGGATCGGTAGCTTCGCGAGCGCGCCGACGATCGGGAGCAGCACCCGATCGATGTGCTTGCGGAACGCGAACAGGTTCATCGGGGGCGAGCCTAATCTAGATACGAATCAGGTGCCCGCGCGGATGGCGACAAGCGCCTTGCGCAGTGCGGCGACGAACTGGTCGATCTGCGCGGCGCTGACGGACAGGGGCGGCTGCAACCGGAGGCAGTTGCCGTGGTAGCCCGAGATCGTGATCAGCATGCCCTGCGCGTGCAGGTGATCCTTGATGCGGGCGACCTCGGCCTTGCCGAGGATCGTCTTGTTCGCGCGATCGCTGACGAGCTCGATGCCGCCGAGGAGCCCGGTGAAGCGGACGTCGCCGATCCACGGATCCTGCAGCGCCCACGCGGCCTCGGTGAAGTACCGCCCCATCTTCGCCGCGTTCTCGATCAGCTTCTCCTCGAGGAGCGTCTCGATCATCGCCAGGCCGGCCGCGGACGACACGGCGTTGCCGCCGGAGGTCGGCGTGGTGCCGCCGAAGAAGTTCTTCACGAGGGCATCGCTCGCGGTGGTCACGGCGAGCGAGCCGACGCCGCCCGAGAGGCCCTTGCCGCCCGTCATGATCTCGGGCTCGAGGCCGTAGTGCTCGACGGCGAACATCTTGCCGGTCCGGCCGAGGCCGGTCTGGACCTCGTCGGCGATGAGCAAGATCCCCCGCGCCTTGCGCGTGCGGTCCATGCGATCCCACCACTTCTGCGGCGGCGCGAGGCCGCCGACGGCCTGCACGACCTCGGCGATCACGGCCGCGGTCTGCGGGCGCGCTTCGAACTGCGCGTCGAGGCCGTCGAGGCACTCGACCTTGCACGTGGCCGCCGGGCCCCACTTGCAGCGGTAGCAGTACGCGGCCGGGACGGCGTAGTTGTCCTTGCCGAGCGGCTTGCCGGCGGACTCGCGATACTTCTCGCTCGCCGTGACCTCGAGCGAGCCGAGCGAGAGGCCGTGGTAGCCGTTCTCCAGGTACGCGACGTCGGTCTTCTTCGTGTACTGGCGCGCGAGCTTGAGCGCGAACTCGTTGCTCTCGCTGCCGCCCGTCGAGAAGAACGCCTTGTTCAGCGACTTCGGACCGAGCTGGATGAGGCGCTTCGCGAGCTTGATAGCGGCGACGGTGCCGTGCTTGCCGCTGACCTGCAGGACCTCGCCGAGCTGGCGCGTGGCCGCGGCGATGATCTTGGGATGACAGTGGCCGGCGTTGTTGACGAAGTACCCGGCCGTGAGGTCCAGGAACTCCTTGCCGTGGATATCGGTCACCACGCAGCCCTTCGCCTTGGCGACGATCACGGGCTCGCCGACCGGGTGCGTCCAGGGACGCATCACGTACTGCGAGTCTTCGGCTTCGAGCTGATCTGCGTCTGGGCGTGGTTCGGACACGACGCCCGGAGGTATCGCAGTGCTCAAAGAATTGTCAAGTTCCGTAGTTAGCTGCGAGGTCCGCGCTGGCGATCGGCTGGGCATCTTTCACGAAAACATGGTGTTCGCGATCCCAGATCCGCAAGTGGTCCGACCGGAGCTTGCCACCTTCTAGCTCATAGATTCTGTAGCGTGCCGTCTTGTCCGGCTTGTCGTGCAAGTACGTGCCCGAGACCACGCCGCGCACTTCGACGGGGCCGTGCGGTCCCGCGAGGCTCTCGGCCATGTTGCGATGCTCGTGGCCGTGCACGATCAGCTCCGCGCCGGCCTCGGCGATCACGGCCGCGAACGAGTCGTGATCGCGGAGGCCGCGGATCTTCGACGCCGCGCGGCGGCCGGCGGGCGGGTGATGGATGGCGACGACGCGGACCTTGCCGGCGAGGCGCGGATCGAGGAGCGCGCGGCGCAGGCGGGCCAGCTGCCCGATGCCGGCCCGGCCGTACGCGGTGAACCACGGGGTCGCGCGCGACGTGGAGAGCCCGATGATCGCGAGCTCGCCGCGCACGCGGACGATCGGCCAGTGGAGATCGTCGTCCTCGCCGTCCGCGTCCGCTGCGCTCCAGGCCCAGCCGTCATCGGTCGTGGCGTAAGGGCCGAAGATCTCGGCGAAGAGGCCGACGCCCTCGGCGACGTACGCGTCGTGGTTGCCGGGGATCACCGTGACGTTGCCGACGCCGCCCGTCAGCTGGTCGAACTTGCCGCGCGCGAACTCGAACTCCTGCCGCAGCGCGAGGTTGGTGACGTCGCCGGTGCAGAGGACGTGCTCGATGCCGAGCGCGTTCATGTCGGCGATCATGTCGTCGAACGCGGCCACGTGATAGTGGCGCGCCCGGTTCGACAGGAGGTTCGCCGCGCCGATCCAGCGCTTGTTCGCGAGCTCGAGCCACCCCGCGCCGTCGTGCGAGAGGAGGTGCAGGTCCGAGCAGTGCGCGAGACGCATGGCGGGATTGGTAGCACGCCCGCGCGGGCCGGCCGTCAGGGTGCCGTCAGGTACTCCGCCGTCCCCTCGTTCGCCACGAGCGTCGGCGGCGGCATGTGCGACCAGAGCCGCCGCAGATCGAAGACGAGCTCGGCGAACGGCGCGATCCGCGCGCGCAGATCGCCCGTGTAGACCTCGTGAAGCACGAGCTGCGCCAGCTTCGCGTCCTGCGTGTACAGCTCGAGCGTGCGCCGGCGCTGGTCGATGAACCAGAGGTGCGGCACGCCGGCATAGCCATAGGCCGACAGCTTGCGGCCGCGATCGATCCGCTCCGTGCTCTTCGAGAGGACCTCGCACACCCAGTCGGGCGCGAGGCTCACCGACGCCACCTGCCCGACCGCGGGCATCCGCTCGACGCGCCAGCCCGCCAGGTCGGGGTTCATCGCGTGCGGCTGCGTGAGCCGCGGCCCGCGGCGCGGCCGGAGCTTGAGCTCGGGGGTGATGACGAAGTGCCACTTGCCGCGTCCGCCGTGCCAGTGCTCGAACCGTGGCGACAGCAGGCCGGCGAGCCGCGCCGAGAGCGAGCCGTGCGGCAGCGCGGGCGCCGGCGACAGGAACAGATCCCCGTACAGGATCTCCGCGGTCAGGTTTGCGGGCGCATCGAGGACGTCCTGGTACGTCGCGTCGAGCTTCGCCGGCAGCCCCGTGCCGATGTTCGTCCACCTGCGCGCCGCCATCAGGGCCTCCGGACGAGCTCGCCGAGGCAGATCACGAGCCCGGGGAACGCGAGCGGCTCGATGCGCGTGCGGCGATCGATCCGCGTGACGGTCTGGTAGCGGCCGCGCCGCGCCTCGCGGTGCACCTCGATCGCGAGCGTCTTCGCGTCGATGACCCAGTACTCGGGGATGTCCTCGTCGGCGTAGAGCCGCAGCTTCAGGCCGCGATCGAGCGTGCCCGTCGCGGCCGCGATCTCCACGACCAGCACCGCCGCCGCCGGGTGCCCGTCGTGGAACGCCGTGCGGGGACAGATCGCGAGGTCGGGCGCCGGCTCGCTGTCGTGCGACAGCGCGAACGGCAGCTGCGGCCGCACGATGTAGTCGGCGGGCACGCCCTTGACGAAGACCTCGTTCAGCCGCGCCGCCAGCTGCGCGTGCTCGGCCGTCTGCGCGCTCATGGTGACGAGGTGGCCGGCCAGGAGCTCGAGGCGCTCTTCCTCGAACGCACCCGCGTTGACGAGCACCTCGAACTCGGTGCGCCGCAGCGTGCGGATCCGCTCCGGGGCGACTTCCTCGGGCTCGACGATCGCGTCCCCCATGTCCAGGTCCATATCACGCGCCTCCGTGGCTCGACGGAAAACATGCGACGGGTTCTGCACGCGGCAGACCACACGCAAGCACGCGAAACCATTCGACCCTACGTCCGTGTACCGGACGATCAGTCCGCCTACCGGACAGCCTGTCCGGTGACCGGTTGCGACCGCCCTTACTGCGTCTTGACGACGAGGTTCATCGGCGGATCGAGCGTGGGGTCCAGGGACTCCCAGGCAAAGACCGGCGTCGCGCCATGGCCGGTGGTGACGCCGATGCTGAAGCCCTCGAGCAGCGGCCCCGTCGCGAGCTGCGCCGGCGACCAGCTCACCGCGCCGCTCGGCGTCGCGACCATCACGTCCGCGAGCATGCCGTCCTGGTAGGCGATCATCGGCGTGCCGGCCGCGAGCACCAGCGCCGCCGCCGCGCCGACCGGGTGCGGCCGGTCGCCCGAGCGCTGGCCGTCATCGACGACCTGGGGCACACCGGGGCCGGCCGCTGTCCACGTCGTGTAGAGCTGCTGGTCGCCGAGCGCGTCCTGGTAGGCGACGTGCACCGTGCCGTCCGTCCCCACGGCGGCGCTCGCCCACAGGCCGACGTCGCGCCCGGCGACGTTGCCGTCGAGCACGGTCTCGGTGAACGTGTTGGTCGCCGGGCCATCCTCGACCGCGAGGACGAGCGCGCGCCGCGTGGAGTCGTAGTACGCGGCCGCGAGGCGCCCGTCCGGCAACCCGACGAGGCTGACGTAGAGCCCGGTGCCCTGCGGCGGTACGTCGACGGTCGGGTCGGCCACGGCCGTGCGGCAGACCGTGGCCACGCAGACCTGGGTGTCGCTGCACGCGGTCGCGCAGTCGGTCGTCGCGACCGCGCACTCCTGGGGATCCGTCGCCGCCGCGCCCGTGACGCACGCGCCGCTCGTCCCGCAGGCGCCCGCGCACGAGCCCGGCGCCGTCGCGATGACGGCCGGGTCCCAGTCGGACATCGTCGGCGCGTTCAGGTGCGCGCGCTCGAGGCGCAGCTCGGTGGCGCGGTGGCCGGCGTGATCATCGACGCCGACCGCGAGGTATACGACCGCGGGGTGACCGTTCGCGTCGATCACCATCGACGCGTAGTCACCGACGGGCACGCCGTCGCCCGCGTCGAGCACGTAGCTCTGCCACTGGCCCGGCGAGGTCTCGAACGCGTACTTGAGCGCGGCGAGGTCGCGGTCCTGGTACGCGATGCGCGCGGTGCCGTTCGATAGCGCGATGGAGGTCCAGATGCCGACGTTTGGCCCCGGCTCCTCGACGCCGCCGCGGTACGTGCTCGGGTCGTGCGTGGGCGCGACGCCGGCGGGGATGCCGTCGACCGCCGTGAACACGAGGTTCGCCGGATCGGTCGCGTCGACCGCGACGAGATCGCCGAGGCCCTGGTCGTACGTCGCCACCATCACGCGCGTGTCGTCGCCCGCGATGCTCGTGTACCGGCCGACGCCGCCGCGCGCGACATCGCCGTCGACGCACGCGGTGTCGCCGCACGCGTTGCTCGCGTTGCTGCAGTCGCAGCCGGGCAGCGCGAACAGCGCGATCAGCCACGTCGTCGCGCCGAGGCGCACCGCGCGCCGGCGGAGCGCCCGCCACGGGAGGAGCAGGAGCCCCAGGACGAGCGCGAACGGCGCCGCCTGCCCCGCGCTGCCGCCACCGGAGTCACACGCGCAGCCGGCGCCGGTGCCGGTGCCGTGGAAGTCGGCCTGGCCGCCGCGGTCCACCCGGGGCGACGGGGACCCGAACGGCAGCTCGATCGTCGTGCCGATCGTGTCGAGGGTCTCGGGGTGGCCGATGCGCCGCGAGCGCACCTCGAGGTGGTGCGTGCCGGGCAGCCAGTACGCTGGCTTGGCGAGCGTCGGGCGCGGGTTCTGCTGCCAGGGCTCCCACAGGCCGCCGTCGCTGCGCCACTGCCACTCGAGATCGGCCGCGTCGCCGCCGAGGGCGAGGGTCACCGACGGGCCCGGGCGACCGCGCCACAGCCGCGGCGAGGCGCGCGTGGCGTCGTCCGCGTCGGCCACCGCGAGCACGTCGGCGCGCGTCGTGGTCGGCGCGAACGCCATGTGCGGCGCGAGGTTCGCGAAGATCGCGAGGAACGTCTTGTTGTCGACGGCGGTGATCGCGGAGACGGACAGGTCGAGCCCGGCGACCGACGGCAGGCTGATCGCGCCGAGGCCTGACGACAGCTGCGGGATGACAAGGTTCAAGATCGTCGGGAACAGCGCGGCGAGGTCGGCCGGCGACTCCGTGACGGCCTGCGTGTTCTTGACCGAGATGTTCGTGAACGCGTTGGCCACGTCACCGATGACCGGCTGCAGCTGGCCCGTGCCGGTCACCTGGAGGCCGATCGGCAGGTGCACGTCGCTGACGACGGTGAACGCGCGTACGTACTGGTCATCCACCGAGACGAAGAAGTCGATCTCCATCGCCGTGAACTTGATGTCGAGGAGCGGGTCCGTCAGCGCCGTGCCGCCCATGCCGTCGGCGCCGAACGTGTTCGTGCCGAGCGTGATCACGGGCGCGCTCTGCGGGCGCAGGCCGACCGCGACCGGCGAGTTCTTCTCCACGAGCTTGCCGAGGGAGCGCGACAGGAGCGCGATGGTCTCCGTGGTCAGCTGCGCGACCTGGGCGTGCCCGACCGTCAAGCAGAAGAGGCCGCCGTTGTAGCCGGCGAAGGCGAGCTGCGCGAGCTGCGACTGGTGCACGCCGATCGCGACGTCGAACGTCTGGCCGGTGTCCGGGTTCGTGTTGCCCTCGAAGTACGTCGAGACGGGGACCGTCGCCACCGCGGGCTCGGTCGCCGCCGGGCCGCACGCGTCGCGCGCCGTGCCGCCGGGCTGCATGCCGCCGAGGAGGCCGAGCGCGATGCCGTTAATGTTCGTCGTGGCGTAGCCGCCGGTGACCTCGTAGAGATCGAGCGCGCCGGTCGTGCCGGGCGAGAAGCTGCCGAACAGCGCGCTCGCCGGGAGGCGACCGTCGAGGCCGAGCTCCTGCAAGCAGCCCGCGCTGCCCTCCTGGCACACGCCGCCGGTGCAGGCGGTGGCGAACGGCGACCCGCACTCGGCGACGTCGCCGGACGCGCAGGCCTTGCACGTCTGATCCTGGATCGTGCTCTGGACGACGCCGGTCAGCTGGTCCTTGAGCGTGCCGATGAAGAACGACAGGCCGACGTTCGCGATCGTGCAACCGAAGCCGCCCGTGAGCGACACGTCGTCGGTCGAGAGGTTCTGGAGGCCGACCGTGCCGACGACGATGCGCGTCGTGCCGCTCGTGGCGTCCTGCACGAAGTCGATCGGCGCGTCGATCTCGATGTCGGGCGGCGACTTCGTCGTCGTGTCGAGCTTGATGCCGCAGTTGCCGACGACCGGGACCTTGACGGGGATGTCCGTCGTCGACGTCACGCGTGCGCGCACGACCACGTCGAGCTCGCTCGCGCCCTGCTTCGGGTGCAGCTCGAGGCGCGGCGTGTCGCCGGCGTGCAGCGACAGATCGATGTTGACCGGGCCGCAGGGGTTCTGCGCGACGCCGCCGGGGCAGCACACCGGCGTGCTGCCGGAGCACGACGCCGGCACGTTGAACGTGAGCGCGCTCGTGCCGGTCAGCGCGCTGATGAGCGCGGCGGGGTTATCGGTGATCGCCGCGAGGCCGCTCTGCGAGACGCGGAGCTGCGCGGCGTTCGCTACGCGCTTCTCGGGTTTGAAGCCGCCGGGGATGGGCTGGATGCCGCACCCGCCGCAGCCGCCCCCGCCGCTGCAGGATGCGCCGACGAGCGCCGCGAACACGATCACAAACCAGTCGATACGACGGCGCATAGGTCCCCTGAACGGGTGTCACCCGGACCGCGCGCGCGGGTCAAGGGAGAACGTCTTACTCGACGTCGCCGTGCACGACGAGGTAGCCCGTCTGCTCGCCGATCGCGACGTTCGACATCGTCACGCCGCCGATGGCCGGCAGCGGAATCGCGCCGACCGAGCCGCTGCCGAGCGCCACCACGCGGGACAGCGCGAACGAGGTCAGCGCCTCGAACTGCGCGCTCGACAGCGCGTTCGCGCCCATGACGCCCTCGTCGAGGATGTCAACGTAAACGGTCGGGTTGCCGACGTCGAGGTGCAGCGCGCCCGTGGGGTCGGCCGTGACCTTCACGGCGACCTCGGCGTTGATCGCGATCTTCGTGACGGCCGTGCCGGCGAGCGTGAACGAGCCCATGAGGTCACCGACCACGAGGCGGAGGCCGTCGCCCGTCGCGTCGACGTACGGCGGCGCGAGCGCCGAGATGCTCACCGCGTCGTAGAGCACGCCGACATCGCCGTAGGGGCCGGTCTTGAGATCGAGCGTCGTGTCGAGGCCCTTCGCCGCCCACAGGCTCGAGAACAGCTCGTTCGCCGCGTTCGCCGCGACGTCGACCTGAAAGCCCTGCGTCATGTCCATCGCGGGCGTGGTGTTCGCGACCGTGACGTAGCCCGGGCCGCCGGTGTCGCCGCGCGCGCGCATCGACGTGTCGAGCTCGATGATGGCGCCGGCATCGGAGAACGCGATGGACGACGGCGTCACCGAGATGTCGACCGTGGAGCCGAGCGCGGTGATCGTCTTCGTGCTGTTGAGCCCGGCGAGCGACTTGTTCAGCATGGGCGTGACGAACTTGCCGGTCGCCCAGCCGATGATCGGGCCCATCGCCGTGTCGAGGTGCAGGAGGTTCACGACCGCGCCGGGGATGCCGCCGAGCTCGAGATCGAAGCCGGTGAGGCTGACGGCGGGGTGGTCGAGGTGAATGTCGAACGCGCCCTTGTCGTCGACACCGATCGTCATCACGCCGCTGACCGAGATGTGGTCGGCGCCGACGGTGATGTCGCGGCTGCCGTCGATGCAGGCGGCCGCGTAGTCGAGGTGCATGCCGATGAGCACGGTGTCGAGCTCGGCGTCGAGGTAGAGGCCGCCGTCCTGGGGGACGAGCGAGACATCGGTGCCGCCGATGCTGATGCTGGTGATCGAGGCCTGGCCGTAGAGGCAGTCGGGGCCGTTGGGCGCGCCGGCGGCGTAGACGGGGTTGCTCGCGGAGACGAGCGACTCGAGGTCCGCGGTCTGGATGTAGCCGGCGGCGCCGCGGCCGATCGCGTCGAACGTCTGCGCCGACAGCGACGCCGTGATGGCGTTCTTCACGTGGGCGTCGAGCTTCGCCATCTGGCCGGTGACGACGGAGCGCGTCTCCTTGCCCTCGTTGTTGGACGCGTCCTTCGCGATCGCGTGGAGGAGGTTCGTGCCGGGCGTGACGGGGACCGTCGCGGTGAACGTGTGGTCGGCGGCGAGCGTCGCGGGGACGCCGTTGACCGTGAGCTCCGTGACGCCGACGTCGTCCGTGGCCGTTCCGGTCACGATGACCGAGCCGACATCGCCCGCGATCGCGCCGCGCTCGGGCGACGTGATGTGGACGACCGGGGCGTTGGGATCGACCGCCGGCTTGTCGCCGCCGTCGTACGGGTGATCGCAGCCCGCTACGAGTGCGGGGGCGATACAGAGCGCGGCGACGAGGAGGTTGAAGTTGCGCATGCCGATTCTCCCTTGGTGACGCCAACCGTAAGCAAGAAGGGGGCCGCGGCCGGCGCCCACTCGTCTTGAGGCGGTGCGTCGGGGATCGAGACGCGAGAATGGCTGCGATCTTGCCATGATACGCGCGTCGACCGTGGATCCTGCGACGTGACCACCACGCTGCCCCCGAGGGTGGGCAGTGCATACGTCACGAGCACGATCACCATCGGTCGCATGCCGCCAGGCTCGATGCCGATCTTCGCCTGGATCGACGTCCGGACGAGCGCCTTGCCGTCCAGCGTGAGCGCGATCGGATGGAGCGCATCGGCCGCCAGGACGTCGCGGAGGCCGTCTGCGGGCGTCTGGCCGGGCCGGGCCGCCGAGCGCGCGAACACGCGGTCCGTGGGCTCGCCGGTGCCCGGACGGTAGCCAACGAGCACCGCCAGCTCGCAGCGTTCGACCTGGAGGACAACCGTGCGCACGGGCGGGAACGTATGTCCCCAGGCCGGTGAGCCAGCCAGCGCGCCGGCTACCGCAGCCGCCACCAGGACGCGGCGCGTCACGGGCTCACCGCAGGCAGTGAGGCGAACGCGTCACGAACATCGGGCGCCGGCGCGCGCTTCGCCGGCGCCCGGCGATCGAGCGGCGTCTGCGGCGGGGTCCAGCCGTCGCCGTTCGCGTCGATCCAGATCGGGTTCGTGATCGCGTACGGCGTGGCGGCGTGCTGGCGCTGCGGCTTGAGCTTGCTCGCGATCGGCAGCGTGCTGAGGTCGAGGCCAATGCTGAGCGCCTGGATGATGACGGTCGCGTCCAGCGGGGGCAGCTCGACCGCCGAGTTGACGGGGAACATGTTCTGCGTGCCCGTGGCCTCGGTCACGACCCACGTGTCCGCCGTGACGTGCAGCGTCACGGTCGTCGTGTAGTCCGTGCCGGACGTCGCGGGCACCACGAGGTCGGCCACGACTGCGCCGCCGTTGCCCTGGTAGACCTTGACGTGGTCCACCTGCGCCCAGCTCGGCGCGTGCACGTGGATGTCGACGGCGACGTCGCCCCGCGCGGTGATCGTGTCGCCGACCATGTGGCCGGCGATGGTCATCTCGATCAACGGCGCGTTCGTGGCCACCGTGCGATGCGCCTTGATCGCATCGACGATGTCGCCGCGCGAGAACTGCCCCGGCTTGTCCTTGCCCGCGCCGACGTACACCATCGTGCGCGCGTAGCCGGGCTCGTCGCCGAGGAGGTGGTGCGAGTCCGACGCGCCCATCGCCGTCGGGCGCAGGCCGCGATCGAGCAGCGCGAACCAGGTCTCGACAACGCCGGGGAACGTCGGGCGGCCGTCGCTGCCGACGACGATGGTGCCGGGGATCGGCTGCGGATCGGGGAGCCCGGCCGGCGGCGGATCCGGCACGCGGAACGTGTGGATGTCCTCGAAGTGGTTGTTCGTGATGACCTCGAGCGCGTCGAAGTCGTAGCTGAAGTTCTCGGGCCGGAACTCGTCGCCATAGGGCGCGAACACGCCGAGGATGCCGGTCGGCGTGTACGGCTTCGCGTTGGCGGCGTCGATGAAGAACTGCGCGAAGTAGCCGAGCACCTGCTGCCGCGGATGGGCGACGTCCACGATGGCGTTGCCCGGCTCGAGCGCGAGGTCGTTGTGCAGCTCGTCGAATAGCTTCTTCGGCGGCTGGCCGGCCCACACGAACTCACCGCCGCGCGTGGAGCCCGGATCGACCTTGAGCGGGAAGCCGATGAAGTGGCCCATCTCGAACGTCGTCAGCTCGAGGCCGGTGATGCCGAACAGCCACGTGTCGAGGGCGTTCGCGGCGATCGTCGGCGCGTAGTCGGTGACGAAGTTGTGATCGGTCGCGGTCGCCACGTCGAGACCCTCGGCCGCGGCGCTGATGACGCGCTGGTCGAGCGGCAGGCCGCTGTCGGTCGAGGGCGCGGCGTGGAGGTGGAAGTCGCCGGCGAGCCAGCCGTCGGTCGCGAACGCGCGCTCGAGCTGGATCTCGCTCTCCGCGAAGCCGCCGGCGGTGATGACGACGGGCTCGCTGTGGAGCTCGTACTCGGGCCCGCGCGAGACGACGAGGTCGTACGCGCCGGGGCGCACCGTCGCGGAGAGGCGGCCGTCCTTCGTCCACCACGCGTTCTCGACGAACTCGGTGGAGCTGAGGTCGAACGCGGTCGTGCGGCGGCGCTCGCCGAGGCGATCGCTGTAGAGGAAGGTCCGCGGATCGGCGCCGGCGTGCACCGGGTCGAAGTGGCCGACGAGCATGATCTTGCACGGCGCGTGGCGGCCGGTCTCGTCGACCACGGCGACCGCGATCGTGCCGGGCGTGGAGGCCTCCACGAGCACGCCGGTCGGCGCGCCGGCGGCGACGGTGAATGGCACCGGATCGCGCGTCGGCTGGCCATCGGGGCCGATTGTCGCCGTGACAGCCTGCGTGGCCGCGTCCACGAGCTGGTACGCGTACGCGCCGGGGGCGAGCCGGCCGAGGAAGCCGCCGCCCGCGTCGGTCTCGAGCTGGTCGACCGGATTGCCGTTCGCGTCGAGGACGAGCACGTTCGCGTGCGCGCTCGGGCCGCTCGTCGTGCTGTCGATGACCTGGCCGCCGAACGTGCCGGTCTGGGTGCCGCGCAGGCCGTAGATCGTGTCGAGGACGGAGCCGACGTCGCCCTTGCCGATGACGAAGTACGACGTGTACGAGTACTGCTCGCCCGCGTTGAGCTGCGCCGGCGGCTCGTTCATGTAGACGGCGGACACGCCCGCGTACGTGAACGGGATGACCATCGAGTACGGGGTCACCGTCTGGTTCGCGTAGAGGCTCGCGTAGTGGTTGACGTAGTTCGTGTCCGACGGCTGGACGGTGATGCCGTACGAGACGCCCTTGCCGCGGCTCGCGAGGAAGTCGACGACCATGCCCGGGAACGCGGGGAAGCCCTTCGCGAGCGCGTAGCTGTCGCTGATGGCGAAGTGCACGTTGAAGCCGGCGACGCCCGGCGCGAAGAGATCCTGCTCGCCTCCAAGGAGCGGCAGCTGGCCCATCGGGACGCTGAGCTGCAGCGAGGCGATCGCGGGGATGCTGCCGAGGCCGGCCGCGCCGAGCTGCGACGGATCGAGGAACGGGAACGGATGCGCGCCGGTCGACTTGTTGACGATGGTGGTGACGATCTCGACGTAGCGGTCGCCGGGGTGGAGGCGATACGCCTGCGTGAGCTCGAGGTCGGACGGGAACACGAGCGCCGAGTCGAGGAGGCCGATCATCTGCAGCAGGTCATTGCCGTTGCCGATGACGTCGACCTCGGCGACGCCGCCATCGGCGCCATCGGAGATGATCTTGACGTCGGTCGGATCGAGGCCGACGAACAGGAAGCCCGGGAGGAGCTCGGCGAGCTGGTCGTTGCCGTCGGTGGGGCCGCCCGGGCGGACGAGGTCAGCGTCGACGAGCGAGCCGCCGAACGGGAGGTTCGCGCGCCCGGGGCCCTTGTCGGCGATGACGAGGCGGATCTGATCGTTCTCGAGCAAGAAGTCGCCGACCCGGCCGATGGCGTGGGGGCCGCCGATGGTCTCCTCGAGCGCGCCGATGCGCTGGGCGCGGGCGTGAGGCGGAGCGGAGCCGGTGCACGCCGCCGCGCTCGCGACGAGCACGGCGAGCGCGAGGGATCTCACAGAGCGACCTCGGTCGCGAGCTGGATGCGATCGTTCGACAGCTCGCGGTCCGCCTGCTCGACCACGTGGGTGAGCTGGAGCTGGATGCGCATCCGCAAGCTTGGCACGCCGAGCACGGCGGCGGCCGTGTGCTCCATCACGCGGTCGGTCACGACGAGGCTCGACGGGTCGAGGATGTCGAAGCGATAGCCGACCGCCAGCGGGAGGTGATCCGAGACGCGGACCATCAGCTGGCCGTGACCGCCGTACGCGGCCTGCGACGGGCCGCCGGTGGTGGGGAACGTGGTGTGCTGGAAGAACACGCCGGCCATGAGCGACGCGGGGCCGGCGACGACGCGCAGACCCGCCGAGCCCTGGAGGTCGTCCTCGTCCTGGCGAAACGGGAGGTCGCCGATGGTGCGCGGGTTGTAGCGGAGGGCGGCGACGAGCCAGCCGTCGTGCGGGAAGCGCACGATGCCGGCGGCGGACACCGCGGGCTTGTCGTTGTCGTTGTTCGACGAGAACTCGTCGGCGCCGTTCTGCACGGCGAGCTCGAAGCCGGCGCGGACGCCGGTCTTCGGGACCTCCGGGTCGACGCGCAGCGCGACGCCGAGCGAGCGGCCCGGCGTGAGGCCCGGCGTCTGGTAGCCCTCGGTCGCGCGCACGCCGCGGGTCTCGAGCGGCTTGTCGACGAACGCGCGCGACGTGTCGGGTACGAGCGCCTCGGGGTCGGCCCAGGACTGGAAGAAGCCACCGCGCGCGACGATCTGCGCGGTCGGCGCGCCCGCCAGGCCGACGTCGGCGTACGCGTCGCGCAGCCCCACGGCGAGCTTGCCCTGCGGGGTGTTGATCTGCGTGCGCTCGTCGACGGCGCCGTCGATC
>JANXOM010000346.1 GCA_025353585.1 Deltaproteobacteria bacterium | reverse complement strand
GGCCGCGCGCCGCCGGCCGCCGCCGTGCTCGACCGATGCGTAGGCCGCGAGCCGTCCGATGCCCGCCGCCGTGAACACGGCCGCGATGCGGCGAACACCGCGGTCAGCCGCAGGACCCGCATGAACGGCACCTCCGGGTTGCCCACCCCGAGCTGGGCGAGGGCCCAGACCGCGAAGGCGATGGCCGGGACCTCGATGACGACGCCGGTCAGGAAGCCTTTGAAGAACCCCCAGCGCGGCGGAAATGCGGTGATCTCCTCGCGAGGTCGGGTACTTACGCTAGCTGTGGTGGGATCTGGCATCGCACGCGCCGAGGAAGACAGTGCGCCCTGCGAGCGTAGCATGCAGGAACGACGAGCTCTCATGGAGCGCCCGTTCGCTCCCTCGTTCCAGTATCATCGACAAGGCCTACCAGGTTTCAACCGATGCCCTCATCCGACACCGCCAATCGGAGCTACGCAGCAGCCCACTTCGGGCTCGAGCTCGGTGACAAGGGTACGCAGGACGTCGGGTTGTTCCGCTCCATCGAGGGCGGCGGCATCCGAAGCGACGTCATGATGTACCAGCACGGCGGGACCTACGACCGCTGGCGCCAGCTCGGCAAGCCGAAGTTCGAGGACATCAAGCTGCAGGTCGGCATGTCGATGTCGTACCCGTTCTACGACTGGATCAAGAAGTTCTTCACGGGCGAGTGCGACCGGAAGAACGGCGCGATCGTCGCGGCGGACTTCTACTACAACGAGCGGGCGCGCCGGACGTTCTCCGAGGCGATGATCAAGGAGCTGACGTTCCCCAAGCTCGATGGCCAGGACAAGAACCCGGCGTACATGACGGTCGCGATGTCCGTCGAGGACATCGTGTTCGAGAAGGGCAGCGGCGCGAAGCTGCCCGCCGTCACGGGCTTCGACGCGCAGAAGCTCTGGACCGCGTGTAACTTCAGCTTCTCGCTCGATAGCTTCGAGGCCGCGTGCAAGCGCGTCAGCAAGATCGACTCGTTCACGGTCAAGCAGACCGTCATCGAGCACAACGTCGGCGGCCGCCGCGGCGCCATCAAGCTGCCGAGCCAGGTCGATTTCCCGAACATCGTCTTCTACATTCCCGAGGCGGACGCGCAGCCCTTCTTCGACGAGTACATGCAGCGCGGCGGCCGTGGCGAGCAGGGCCCGGGGCACAACGGCACGCTCGTGACGTTCGACAACTCGCGAAAGCAGCTCTTCTCGCTCCAGTTCTTCGGGGCGAACATCTGCAACGTCGCGCCTGACAAGTCCGACTCCTCGTCCGAGGAGATCAAGATGGTCAAGGTCGAGCTCTACACCGAGCGCATGACGTTCGAGTACGCCGGCGCGTCCGGCAACGTCGTCGTCTAGCTCATCCGCTTCGCGCGGGCGCGTGCGCCGATCGGCGCCTGCCGGGTCGCGCTTGACCGGGTCCCGCTGGTACCGGGACGTTCCACCGCGCCGGGCCCCCAGCGCGCTCGCCGGTCCCGCCGGACCCTCGAGGTACCAGCGGCGCAGCAATCCCGAGGAGTTAGGTCCCGGCACGGCGCCTGCTCTAGGAGTCTGTCATGAAGACCTCCAACCTCGCTTCCTTCGCCCTCGTCCTTGGCTCCTCGCTCCTCACCGCCGCCGCCTGCGGTGGTACCGGGACCACCGGGGACGGCTCCGACTCGGCCGAGGCCGCCGTCGACTCCTCGGACTCCACGCAGGCCGAAGGCGACCTCGTGATGGCGTCGATGGACGGCGCGCAGTCGACCGGGGCCTTCGCGGCGCCGACGGGCGCGGGCGTCGCCGCCACCATCGCGGCGAACATCGCGGCCCGCTGGCCCGGCGGGTGTGCGGTCGCCACCGCGACCGGCGCGAACGTCGCCATCACGTACACTCACTGCAGCGGCCCGCGCGGCCTCCTCGATGTCACCGGCGAGCTCGACCTCGCCGTCAGCGTCTCGCTCGCCGGCGAGCTCAGCGTGCACGCGACGGCCACGGATCTCGCGGTCAACCAGGCCACGATGACGGTCGACGCGACCGGCGTGTACACGCGGTCCGGCACGACGAACCAGCTCGTCGTCACCTCGCATGGCTCGGGTACGGGGCCGCGCGGCAACTCGATCGACCACGACGGCTCGTACACCATCGCGTGGGACTCGGCGACGCTCTGCCACAGCATCGACGGCGCGTGGTCGACGGAGCTCTCGAATGGCACCGGTGCGGTGAGCCGCTCGAACACGGTGAGCCTCGACCGCTGCCCGGGGATGTGCCCGACCGGCGACGTGACGCACAAGTTCGTGGGCGGCGCGGCGCTCACCATCACGTTCGACGGCACGGCGGTGGCGACGTGGAGCGTGACCACCGGCGCCAGCGGCACCGTTCAGCTCACGTGCGGCAACTGATCAGTTGGGGCAGGTGGAGGCTGGATCGGTCGGCACCGTTCCGGTCTGCGCCGGCACGAGCGACGGCAACACCACGACGCCCGAGGACGTGACGACGAGCGCATCGGCGTGAATCGCGTCGACGAGGGGCGCGGCCTGCACGTCGAGGATGCTCGCGTCGCCGAGCGCCAGGCCGGTGAGCGCGGACAGGTTGCCGCTGAACCCGGCGCGCGCGTACGCGATCTGGACGAACGGATCGGCCTTCGTGACGTTGTCCCAGACGAGGTCCAGCTGACCGTCGGCGTCGAGCTGTCCGGTCGCGATGCGGTGCGGGACCGCCGCGGACGCGATGCGCGAGAGCTCGAGGAACACGTTCTGCGAGCCGGTGCTGACGATGTCGACGGTGCTGAGGATGACGCCCGTCGCGTCGACCGATGACACGACCAGCGCGGGCGCCACGCCCCCGGTGAACGCGACGCCGGCGCCGGGCACTTTGAGCGCGGTGGAGATGCAGACGGGCCCGGCGCAGTCGATCGTGGCGGAGGTCGCCACGACGCGGCCGCTGAGCTTTGCCACGTAGTCGAACACGGCGAGCTGCACCTGCGTCGGGACGCCGGTCGTGTCGAAGCGCGTGACGCAGCCCGCGGTGACGAACGCGATCGCCTGCGTCAGCGGCGCATCGGGCGCGCCGAACTTCGTCGCGGCGCCGCCGAGCGGCGACAGCGCGCGGATCACGTTGTCCTTGGTGCGGCCGAGCAGGAGAGCCTTCGCGGTGCCGCACGGCGGGACGTACATCGCGTCGACGAACGAGTTGCACTCGGGGCACGCGGCGACGGTGCTGCCGCCGGTGATCTTGACGAGCCGGCCGGTGCCGGGGATGGCCGGGGTGTTGCCCGCGTCGATGGCGATGACGTCGGTATCGCCGGCCGTCGCGCCGGGGACGGCAAAGATGCCGACGGGCGCGGCGAGCGCCGGGCTCGCCACCGTCGTGTACGTCACGGCACCAGCGGTCGAGCCGACGGAGAAGACGTCGACCGTGCCGCTCGCGTTCGCGCACGCGACCACGCTGGCCGGCGAGCCAGCGGCGCTGTGGCCGATCGCGCACGGGTGCGCCATCCCGGCCACGGGCGTCAGCGCGCGCTGGCCGGGCGTGAGCTTGGTGAGCGCCGACAGCGGGGCCGGCGACTCCTGGGCCCACGCGACGCGCACCCGCGCCGCGTAGCCGCCGCTCAGATCCGGCGGCACGGGGTGGATGACGGCGGTGCCGGTCGGGCCGGTGCACGTGGCCGTCGGGCGGTCCCACGTGGCGTCCGCGCGCTCGAGGACGGTGGCCTTGCTCGGGTCGGCGGGCATCGTGCCGTCCGGGCCGATCACGCGCCACGACACGGCACGCCCGGCGACCGCGGAGCCGTCGAGGTTCGCGACCGTCACGAGGATGGCGTACGCGTCGCTGCCCGCGGAGATGGACGCCAGCACGGCGGCCTGCGCGTCGATCGCGAGCGTCGTGTCTGCGGTGATCTCGTCGGCCTCGACGCACCCGCCGTCGGCGAGCTTGCCGTCCGCGCCGAACCCGCGGGCCGCGATCACCTTGTGCGCGACGCGGGGCAGGCCCGCCAGCGACCCCGCGGTCACGTTGCCACCCACGAGCGTCTCCTCGGCGACCGCGAGGCCGGCGAGGGTGGCGTCATCGACATCGCCGAACTGGACGTCGTCGCAGGTCAGCGTCGGCGAGGCGTAGACCGAGACCGTCGTGCGCGCGATCTGGCTACCGGTGGCGTGGTGGACCTCGATGGCGAGCGTCGGATCGGTCCCGCATGCGGCCGCGCCGGCCGCGAGGCCCAGGACCAAGACGCGGCTCGCGCTCATCGCTGGCAATGTATCACCCGGTGATAGGATGGCGGGGTGACGTTCGATCGCCGCACGGTGATCCAGACCGGGCTGGCCACGAGCACGACGAGGGGACGGACCGCCCCACGCGCGTACCACTTGACCGTGCTCGGCGAGGGCGGGCAAACCGTGGCGCTCGGCGCGCGGGCGATCGTCGTCGGCGCGCACGCGTCGTGCGACCTCGTGCTCGCCGATCCGCAGGTCTCGCGGCGGCACGCCGAGCTGGCGATCGCGCCCGATGGCGGCATCCGCGTGAAGGATCTCGGCTCGACAAATGGCACGTGGTGGCAGGGCACGCGCGTGACGGAGCTCGTCGTCCCCGCCGGCGCGACGGTGAAGTTCGGCGGCACCCCGGTCCGCATCGGCGCCGCGGACGCGCCCTCGTTGCCGCCGAGCGAGCGCGATCACTTCGGCGCGATGGCGGGCAACAGCCTCGCGATGCGCGAGCTGTTCGCGGTGCTCGAGATGGCCGCGCCGACGGACGCGACGGTGTTGATCGAGGGCGAGAGCGGCACCGGCAAGGAGCTGGCGGCGCGCGCGGTGCACGACGCGTCCGCGCGGCGGGCGGGGCCGTTCGTGGTGGTGGACTGCAGCGCGATCTCGGAGCAGCTCGTCGACTCGCACCTCTTCGGACACGTCAAGGGCGCGTTCACCGGCGCTGACCGCGATCGCAGGGGCGCGTTCATCGAGGCGAGCGGCGGGACGCTGTTCCTCGACGAGCTCGGCGAGCTGCCGCTGTCGGCGCAGGCCAAGCTCCTGCGCGTGCTCGAGGCGCAGACGGTGCAGCCGGTCGGGGCGGATCGCCCGATCGCCGTGGACGCGCGCGTGGTGGCCGCGACGCACCGGCAGCTCCTGCGGATGGTCGAGGCGAAGGCGTTCCGCTTCGATCTGTTCTACCGGCTCGCGGTCGTGCACGTGGCGCTGCCACCGCTGCGCGATCGCCTCGAAGATCTGGCGCACCTGATCACCACGTTCTACGCGCGCCGCGGCGCCAAGCCGGGGCCGATCGCGGGCGACAACCTCGACAAGCTGCGACGGCACGCGTGGCCAGGCAACGTCCGCGAGCTGCGCAACGTGCTCGAGCGGGCGTGGGCGCTCAGCGCGCCCGCCGCCGGGTTTGCGGGGCTGCGGTTGTGGCTCGATCCGGGTGCGGCGCAGCAAGCGTCCTCGGGCGAGGTCGTCGACACGTCGCTGCCGTTCAAGGAGGCCAAGGAGCGCTGGACCGATCAGTTCGAGCGCCGGTACGTCTCGCTGATCTGGGAGCGCGCGGCCGGGAACGTGACGCGCGCGGCGGAGCAGGCGGGGCTCTCGCGGCGGCACTTCCGCGAGCTGCTGTACAAGCACTCGCTCGTGGAGCGGCCGAGCGGGGGCGACGACGGCGGCGACGGCGACGATCGCCCATGAGCCCCGAGGTCAGGAAGTTCGGGCCCTACGAGATCCTCGAGGAGCTCAAGTCCGGCGGCATGGGCTCGGTGCTCCTCGCGCGGCGCCGCGGGCCGGGCGCGTTCGAGCAGCTCGTGGCGATCAAGACGATCCGGCCCGAGTACGCGAGCTCGCCCGCGGTCCGCGCCATGTTCCTCGACGAGGCCGCGATCCTCGCCCGGCTGAGCCACCCCGGCGTCGCGACGGTGCACGACTTCGGCGAGGAGGGCGGCACGCTCTACATGACGATGGAGTACGTCGCGGGGATCCGGTTTCGCGACGTCGTGGAGCTCGGACCGCCGCCGGGCGTCATCGCGCGCGCGATCGCGGAGGCGTGTCGCGGGCTGCATGCGGCGCACGAGCTGCGCGACAACTCCGGCAACGTGCTCGGCGTCGTGCATCGCGACATCAGCCCCGACAACCTGATGCTCGGGTTCGACGGGCACGTCAAGGTCATCGATTTCGGGATCGCGCTCGTCAAGAACCGCGCGGCGCCCGTGACGGAGATCGGGACCATCAAGGGCAAGCCGCCGTACATGTCGCCCGAGCAGGTGAAGAACGAGGCGATGGACCGGCGGAGTGACGTGTTCTCGCTCGGCGTCGTGATGTGGGAGATGCTGACGGGCCAGCACCTGTTCGACGGGGACTCGATCTACTCGATCGCGCTCGCGGTGGAGCAGCAGACGATCGTGTCGCCCTCGCTCCTGGCGGGCGCGCTGCCGACCGGGCTCGACGCGGCGGTGCTCCGCGCGCTCGATCGCAGCGTGGACGCGCGCACCCCGACGGCGGCGGCGTTCGCGGAGCAGCTCGAGGGCGTGATCGGCGCGGCTGGCAGCGAGACGCTCGAGGCCTGGGCGGAGCGGGCGCTGGAGGCGCCACGGCTCGCGCACCGAGCGTGGCTGGCGCGGGCGGTGGCGGGGGAGGCGGCGGCGCCCGTGCGGATGGGGCGAGCGACGGGCGCCGTGACCGCGCTCCTCGGGGGGCCGGGCGAGCCGGCCGCGGGCGCCGAGGCGATGCCGGCGCTCGACCGCACGGGCGAAGTGAACCTCGTCGGGCCGACGCACCTGGCGCCGGCGGAGCCGCGGCCG
>JANXOM010000344.1 GCA_025353585.1 Deltaproteobacteria bacterium | reverse complement strand
CGGACTTCTTCGTCAACACGCCGAAGTTCAAGGCGCACCCGTGGACGACGGTGACGTTCTCGCTCAAGGCGTACATCGGCATCCAGGACGATCGCCATCGCCTCATCGATCACGACCACAAGCTCAACGAGAAGATCGCGGACCTGCAGCACATCATCCAGCCGCAGTTCATCGCGATCGACGCGATCACCGCCGGTGAGGGCCGCATGCTGACGCCGACGCCGTTCCCGCTCGGCCTCATCATCATGGGCAACAGCCAGGTCGCGTTCGACGCGGTCTGCTGCGCGATCATCGGCGTCGACCCGCGCACCGTCGATCACATCCGCCTCGCCGAGGACTACGGGTTCGGCACGACGGACCTCGGCAAGATCGCGATCACGGGCGACGTGACCCTCGACGAAGCGAAGGCGCGCGCGAAGGGCTTCAAGGTCGGCCTCATCCGCGTGGAGAAGTACTTCGAGGGCACGAACATCACGGCGTACGCCGGCCCGCCGCCCGACGGCGAGGGCGCCGACTACTGCTGGGGCGGCTGCCCGGGCGCCATCGAGGAGGCGATCGAGATCCTCCGCGTGTTCGACCAGGCGACGGACGCGAAGCTGCCGCGCATGCACGTGGTGTTCGGCGCCTACACGGGCGCGATCGACGCGGCGCCCGGCGAGAAGGTCGTGTTCATCGGCGACTGCGCGCAGTGGAAGGGCATGATCGCGAACCGGCCCATCGCGATCGAGAACCTCTACCGGCAGCGCAGCACGCTCGATCCGCACGCGCCGAAAACCGAGGACATCTTCGTGAAGCTCGCGACCGCGCGCGGCAAGCTGAGCGGCTCGGGGGACGTCATCCGGCTCGAGGGTTGCCCGGTCAGCGTGGCCGAGCAGGTGCTGGCGCTGGTCGAGATCGCGGGGCTGAAGAACCCGTTCTTCGACCGCGAGAACATGGCGTCGTTCGGGCGCGCGTACCTCGGCTGGAAGGCGCGCGCGGCGCTCAACCGGCTCGCCGGCAAGCGCTACCAGAAGAACGGAACGTTCGCCGAGCGCGGGCAGGCGGCGCCGGAGCTGGGCGCGCCGAAGTCGGCCACCGAGGAGGTGCGATCGTGATCACGCCGGGCTGGATGCCGAGCTATCGCGCGCGCGGGCCGCGCAAGGTGATGTCGTACGTGCGCGTCCGCAAGCGGGCGAAGAAGCCGCGCGGGCTGGCCGGGCCGACGCGCGAGGAGATCGCCCAGCTCGCGCTCGCGTCTGGCTCGGTGCCGCTGCCCGCGGCGCGCGTACGCGTGCGCGGGTTGTCGCCGGCGGGCGTGGCGGCGAGCTTCGTCGGGTGGCTCGGCGCGCAGGCGCGCTGGCTGCGGCCGCGGGCGCTGCCGGGCGTCATCGCGTTCGCGGGCCTGTGCGGGATCATGAGCGCGATGAGCTACCTGGCAAAGGTGCCGGCGGCGACGGTGGCCGCGACCGTCCCGGCGCGCCCGCCGGCTCCCGTCGGGTACAACCTGACGAAGGCCGACATGAGCTGGCAGCGCGTGGTGCTCGGGACGCCGGCCGCCGCCGTCGCGCCGACGCTGCACTCGACCGACCCGAACGCCGACTGGTAGCGCGCGCCTGCGGTAGCTTCGGCGCATGACGATCCGCGCCGTGCACCACTTGAGCTGCGCCACCATGTGTCCGCTCGCCGGACGGTGGTTCGGGATGACCGGGGCGGGCCTCGGACGCGGCCTGATGGTCGCGCACTGCGTGGTCGTGGAAACGGAGCGGGACGGCCTCGTGCTGATCGACACGGGCTTCGGCACGCGCGACTGCACGGGCGAGACGCATATCGCGCGCACGTTCCGCGCCCTCGCCGGCCCCAGGCTCGATGTCGCCGAGACGGCGCTCGCCCAGATCGAGGCGCTCGGCTACGCGGCGGCCGACCTGCGGCACATCGTGGTGACGCACCTGGACCTCGACCACGCGGGCGGGCTGTCCGACTTCCCCGACGCCAAGGTTCACCTCCACGCGCGCGAGCACGCGGCGGCGATGGCGCGCTCCACGGCGAAGGAGCGCGAGCGGTACGTCCCCGCGCAGTGGGCCCACGGCCCGAAGTGGGAGACGTACGAGGAGGCGGGTGACACCTGGCGCGGCCTGCCGGCGATCACGCGGCTGCGCGGGCTCGACGCCGACCTCGGCCTCGTCCCGATGCACGGCCACTCGCGCGGGCACTCCGCGGTGATCGTCAAGCAGGGCGATCGCTGGCTCGCGCACGCGGGCGACGCGTACTTCCACCACGGTGCGGTGGACGGCACGGACCACGTTCCCGTGGGCTTCCGCGTGTTCGAGAGCACGGTGCAGATCGACAAGCGGGCGCGCCTGGCCTCGGTGGCGGCGCTCCGCCAGCTCCGCGCGAGCTACGCGGACGTGGACCTGTTCTGCGCGCACGACCCGAGCGAGCTCGCGGCGCTGCAGGCGCGGTCGGCCGCGCGCGCGGCCTGACCCTACGGGCCGGCGACCTCGACGTAGGTGAGCTTGCCGGCGGCGACGGGGAACGTGCCGCCGCCGCTGACGGTCGGCGTCCCGGTGAGCGTGACGGTCGGGTCGACGGAGACGTCGACGTTGGGGAAGAAGACGTAGGTGCCGGTGGTGCCGGCGGCCCAGGTCTCGCTCGCGCCGAACGCCTGGGTGGCGGCGTGGTTCGCCGAGATGGCGAGGGTGGCGGTCGTGTTCGTCAGGTGGACGAACAGCTGCCCCTTGGTCGGGTCGTAGGCCTCGCCGATCTGCGTGAACATCGTCGCGCGGCGCGCCGCGGTGAAGCTGCGCGCGCTCGAGAACGGGATGGCGGCGACGACGGCCTTCTCCGCGATCGCCACGCCCGGCAGGTACGCGCCTCCCGAGCCCATGTCGCTGTCGGAGCCGGGGGTGATGTCGACGAGCGTGCCGCTCGCCGCCGCGTCGATACAGAGGATGTAGCGGCCATTGGGCGGGGTGTGCTCGCTGGCGTGCGCGCCGGACCCGGCCTCCACGCTGAACGCCGCGTCGAAGATCCCGAGGAACTGCGCCGCGCTGGAGTCCCAGTCGACATACTCGCCCGTGAGGAGCGTCTTGGCCCCGCAGAACGCATCGACCGGAGAGCCGGTGTCGATCGGCGCGTCGACGTGGGCATCGCCGCCCGCCGGGGAATCGTCGCCCCCGCAGGCAACGGCGAAGCTGATCGCGCACGACAACCACAGGCGGCTCATCGCTGAACGCTACCACCTGCCCGCCCGCCGGGCCGTGATCGCCGTTACTTGCCCGCCGGGGTCGGCGTCAGCTGGGCCGTCGTCGCGTCGGGGAGCGTCAGCTCGGCGAGCGCGTCCTGGAACTGCACGCGCGTCAGCATCATCTTCTCCTCGGTGTCCACGACGCCGATGGTCGTCTTCTGCACCCGGTCGGAGATGTCCTTCATCTTCGCCTTGAGGTGCGTCATGAGATCGCCGCCGGTCTTGACCGCCGTGAGGGTGAAGATCTGGTTGTGCAGCTCGTCCATGCGCTCCCGGTACTCGTCGAGGCGGCGGTGGAGGCTCGTCTGCTCGTCGATGAGGTCGACCATCGTGCGATGCAGCGCGAGGAGCTTCTTGAGCTGCTCCTTGATGCCCGGCGTGCCGTCCGGCGCCTCGACGTAGAACTTCATCATGTCGAGGGTGACGTCGGCGTTGAGGTCCAGCGTGCGCTCGATCGGCGTCGCCTCGGCGATCACGACGTCGCGCGTCTCGTTCGGCTTCAGATCGACCTCGAACAGGTGCGCGTCGCCGATGCGCTCGTACTGCGGCGGCGCCTCGAGCAGCGTCCACCCCTTGTTCATCGTATGGCGGATGTAGACGCGCGCGGTGGTGGCGAGCCGGTTCGTCACCGTCAGCTTGCGGTGGCGGATGTGCTGGACCTCCGCCGTCAGGATGCCGCGCTGGAGCGTGACGAGCTTGCTGATCTTGTCCTCCTCGCCATCGTTGCGCTCCACGACGATCTGCCGGTCCAGCGCGTACGGCACCACCGCCGACGCCTTGGGCGGGATGGGCTCGGTGAGCCCCTCGCCGATGAAGCGCTCGTTGCCATACACCGTGACGGGGCCGGTCTCGAGCGTGGAGTCGGTCGGGTTCCGGAAGCGGACGGCGCGGAACGCGAACTTGTCGTTCCCGCGCTCGCTCTCGGCGTCGTAGAGGTACACGACCTCGCCGTCCGTCTCGCCGCGCACCATCGACACCATCGCCGACGAGCCGCGCTCGACCGTCATCGGCATCGGGTTCGCGAAGTGGCTCTCGCCGACCGGCTGCGCCGACGCGTCCTGCGCGCCGTCCTTGCCGCCGCTCTTCGCGAGCGCGGCTTTCTCCGCCGGCGTGGCCGCCTTCTGCACGAGGCGCACGCGCTCGCTCTGGTTCGGTTCGACGTGGGTCACGACCCGGATGCGCGCCGGGGCCACGCCCTGGTCGATCAGCTGGTTCTTGACGATGTTCGCGCGGTCCATCGCGCGGCGCTGGCCGTCGGCGCGGTTCGCGTCCGCGTAGCCCTCGACGACGATCGTCGCGTCGCCGTGCGCGAGGTTCTTGCCGATCTGCCGCATCTTGAGGTCGCCGTTCGCGACCTGGGCGTCGTGCTGCACCGAGCGCTCGTCCTTCGGCGCTGATTGCGTCGCCGGCGCCGGCGCCTTCGACATCTCGCGCGGCCCGCCCTTGGACTTCTTCGCGTAGTCCGCCTTGCGCGGGGCGCTGCGCCCACCGCCGCCGCCGTGGCTCGACGTGGTGGTCGGCGTGGACTCGTAGTCGGCGTCGAGCGCATCGTCGCCGCCATCGCTGTCCACCGTGGTCATCGGCCTCGCCGTCGCGACGCGCGTGGCGCTCTTGTCCTCGGGGTGGCCATCGGGGCGGCGGATCTCGCCGTCGTCGAGCTCGGCCATGACGGCCTCGCCGCCGGCGGTCGGGTCGCCGTTGACGCTGGTGCCGCCGTACGGCGAGACGCCGGTCGGCGGCGCGATGGCGAAGCGCTCCGCGGAGGCGAGCGTCTCGCGCTGCACCTGGCGCACGCTCCACAGATCGTACTTGAACGAGAGCGCCGAGCTCGAGCCGACGCCGACGAGCACGCCCTTCCAGTCCTCGCCCGAGGTGTTGTCGACGATCGCCCAGCCCTCGAGCATGACCTTGCCCTTATCTCCCACGACGACGCGGTAGCTCGGCTTCCACGCCGGCGCCTCGGTGACGTACGTGAGGATCACGTCCGCCTTGTCCTTCGAGGGGAGTTGCAGCTTCATGACGAGGTACGCGCCGTCGTCCGCCTGCTGCCGCGGGATCGAGACGGGGAGCGGCTTGTTCGAGCGCGCATCGACGACGGTGAGCGACTTCAAGAAGTCATCGACGCGGTCGCGCGGGACGCTGACCGTGAGCAGGCCGCCCTCCACGGTGGCGCGGCGCTCGTAGAACGCGACGCCGTTGCGGTACACGACGACACGCCCGAGCGCGACGCTGTCGACCTTCACGAATGATGAATGCTTCGGTCCGCAGCCGACGAGGGCCACAGCGAGCAGGAACCCAGCGAGACGCTTCCTCATGGGGAGGTGAGACGCGCGGGGTGTGCGCCCGATCTAACGACACCCCAAACTTTGCCGGACCCGCGTGTCCCTGCGCGGTGTAGGTGGCGACGCGGCGCTACACGTCGGCGACGAGATCGCCGTCGGCGATGCGGAGGCGCGGCCCGTCGGGCGTGGTGACGGTCTGGACACCGAGCTCGAGCGCAGCGCGCGGACGCGGCCCTCGGGCGCCGGCGCGGCGCGCGATCCGTTTTGGGTCGGACAGCGCGGACGGCGACCTGTGACGGACCCCGTCCCACAGCTCGTCTCGCTCGTCGGCTCCCGTCGCGCGCCGGTCTTCGAGCAGCCAACCGGGGATCTTCGGCCGGACGCCGCGCGTCGTAGGGCAGCATAGCTCGTGGGCACGCCCGCGGGTCGAGCAACGGCCGTGCCGCGGCAACCCACCGATCGCGCGTGGGGTCGTGTCCGGTCTGTCCGGGATTCGGACGCTTTGTCCGCGCCTCGGTCAGCGCCGCGTGCGCGACCGGGCCGGCTTCTTCGGGGCGACCTGCGGCGGCAACGCGGCCCCGACCTCGTCGGCGGGCGCCTGCTTGATCCGCTGGGCCCGGCGCTCCTCGAGCTCCTCGAGGCTGCGCGGCCAGTCCTCCTTGAGGAGCCGCGATAACGAGCGGTCGGCGAGGAGGCGCCCTTCCGTCTGGCACGTGGCGCAGTAGTTCGCCTCGTTGTCGGCGTAGACGATGCGCTGCACCGGCGTGCCGCAGTCGGGGCACGGGACGCCGAACTTGCCGTGGACGGCCATCTCCGGCCGGAACGCGGTGACCTTGTCGGGGAAGCCGTCGCCGACCTCCGCGCGAAACCGGTCCGTCCACTCGACGAGGATCCGCTTCGCCGCGCCGTGCAGCCGTGTCAGCTCCTCGTCCGTCAGCGCCAGCGTCATGCGGAACGGCGAGAGCTTGGCGGCGTGGAGGATCTCGTCGCTGTACGCGTTGCCGATGCCGTCGAACAGCGTCGGATCGGTGAGTGACCGCTTCACCGTGTGCCGCTCGCTGCGCATCCGCGCGGCGAACGCCGCGTCGCTCGCGCCGAGGACGTCGAGCCCGCCGCGGTCGAAGTCGACCAGCGCCTCGCGCCCCGCCACGACGTGGATCGACGCGCGCTTCTTGCCGCTCGCCTCCGTGAAGATGAGCGTGCCGGTGGGGAAATCGAACGCGGCGAGCCCGACCTTGCCCGGCATCTTCGCCCCCCGCTCCTTCCAGCGTAGCCGCCCCGCGATCATCAGGTGGATGACGATCCACCGGTCGCCGTCGACGCCGATGACGATCCGCTTGCCGAGGCGCTCCACGCCCACGACGCGCGCGCCGACGAGGTCCCGCGGCGACGGCGAGACCGTGCGCAGGACGAAGCTGCTCGCGATGCGGATGTTCTCGATCGGCTGCCCGACCGTCAGCGCCCGCAGCCGCTCCACATAGATCGTGACGTCCGGTAGCTCCGGCACAGTGCCTGCTACCTAGCCCGACTTCTTCTTCGCGGCTCGCTTCTTCGGCTCGGCCACCTCGGCCGCTGCCGCCGCCGCCGCCGGGGCCGCGGCCAGCGCGGGCTTCCGGTCCGCCTCCGCGCCCGCCTTGGTGCTCATGCCGAGGCTCGCCTTGAGCGCCTCCATGAGATCGATGACCTTCCCCTGCGGGGCCTCGGGCGCCATCGTGATCTCCTGGCCCTCGACCTTTTGCTGGATGAGCGCGCGCATGCGCTCTTGCACGTCGTCCTTGTACTTCGTCGGATCGAACGTGGCGGCCGCGATCTGCTGCACGATCTGCTTGGCGAGGTTCAGCTCGGCGGGCTTGATCTCCGGCAGGTCCGGCACGGGGATGTCCGCCCACGGCTTGACCTCCTGCGCGTAGCGGAGCTGGTGCATGATCAGCCCCTTCTCGTACGGGCGGAGCAGCACGATGTACTGCTTGCCGCGCGCCGAGTACGACGCGAGCCCCACGAGGCCCGTGTCGATCATCGCGTCGGAGAGGAGCTTGTACGCGCGCTCGCCGCCCTTGTCGGGCCCCAGGTAGTAGCTCTTCTCGACCCACAGCGGATCGACCGCGCTCGCGGGCACGAACTCCTCGAGGGCGATCGCCTGGGTGGCGACGGCGTCGAGCGCCTTGAGCTCCTCGGCGGAGAGCACGACGTACTCGCCCTTCGTGTGCTCGTAGCCCTTCACCGTGTGGTCGCGGTCCACGACCTCGTTGCACTTCGTGCAGATGTACTGCTGCTTGAGGCGCCCGCCGTCGGCGTCGTGCAGCATGTTGAAGTGGATGTCGCCCGACGACTCGTTCGTCGTGTACAGCTTGGTGGGGATGGACACGAGCCCGAAGGAAATCGTCGCCGTGCCGATGCTGCGCGCTGCCATAGACTTAATTGTACCGAGCCGTGGCGGAAGATCCTAAAGACGCGCTCGGGGCGTACCGGGCGAAGCGCACGGGTGGAGCGACGCCTGAACCGATGGCCAGCACGGTGCCGTCTACCGGTGCGCGCGGGCCGCGCATGTTCGTCGTCCACCAGCACGACGCGACGCGCATGCACTGGGACCTCCGGCTCGAGATCGACGGCGTCCTGTGCAGCTGGGCCGTGCCGAAGCCGCCGACGAACGACCCCGACGTGAAGCGGTTCGCGGTGAAGGTCGAGAACCACCCGCTCGACTACGTGCACTTCGAGGCGGTCATCCCCGAGGGCAACTACGGCGCGGGCGCGATGATCGCGTGGGACCGCGGGCTGTTCCGGCCGCTCGGGGATCCGGCGCAGGGGCTCCTCGATGGCGAGATCAAGCTCGAGCTCTACGGCTACAAGCTGCGCGGCGCGTTCACGCTGGTGCACACCGGCAAGGGCACGCGCGGGCGCGGCAGCGGGCGCGGGAGCAACGACTGGCTGCTCATCAAGAAGCGTGACGCGTACGCGTCGACGGACGCGCTGCCGGAGACGTCGGTGCTGAGCGGGCTCACGGTGGCGGAGCTCGCCGCGCGCGCCCCGCGGCACATGGCGGTCATCGCCGAGCTGGGGGCGCGCAAGGTCGTGCGGCGCGCCGTCGCGCCGGGGAGCTTCGAGCCGATGCTCTGCCACACGGCGGACGCGGCCTTCTCGTCGGACGAGTGGGTGTTCGAGCTCAAGTACGACGGGTTCCGCATGGTCGCGCACGGGGGCGCGGGGGCGCCGACGGCGCTGCGCTATCGCAGCGGGCTCGATCCGACCGAACGATACCCGGAGATCACGTCGGCGGTGCGGGCGCTGCCGGTGCCGGGGCTCGTGCTCGACGGCGAGGTCGTGATGCTCGACGCGGAGGGCAAGCCGGACTTCGCGCGGCTACAGCAGCGCGCGCAGGTGGTGCGGGCCTCCGAGATCCAGCGCGCGGCCCTGACGACGCCGGTGACGTACATGGCCTTCGACCTGCTCGGCGCGGCGGGGCACGACCTGCGCGGGTTGCCGCTCCTCGTGCGCAAGGCGCTGCTCGCGCGGATCCTGCCGGCGCTCGGGCCGCTGCGCTACGCCGAGCACATCGCGGGGCACGGCGAGGCGCTGCTCGCGCAGGTCGTGGCGCGCGGGCTCGAGGGCGTGGTGGCGAAGCGGGCGCAGGCGGTCTACCGCAGCACGCGGTCGCGCGACTGGCTGAAGATGAAGCAGGACCCGGAGGCGGACTTCGCGATCTGCGGGTACACGCCGCGCGATCCGAGGACCTCGCGGGTCGGGTTCGGGGCGCTGCACCTCTGCGTGCGCGCGGACGAGCGCTGGGTATGGGCGGGCAAGGTCGGCAGCGGATTCGACGACGCGGAGCTCGCCGCGCTGGCCGTGGAGCTCGCCGGGGAGCCCGCGTGGAAGCCGACGTTCCCGCGGCCGGAGGGGAGCGCGGACGCGCGGTGGATCGAGCCCGAGCTCGTGTGCCAGGTGCGCTACCGCGAGTGGCCCGAGGACAGCGCGCTGCGGTTCCCGGTGTTCGAGCGGATGCGGCGAGACAAGGCGGCGCGCGAGTGCGTGATGGCGGCGCGGCGGACGGGCGAGGCGGCGGAGGCGGCGGACGGGGACGAGGAGGCGGCGGCGGCGCTGTCGATGCCGATCATGGTGGACGCCGCGGTGGCGCGCGAGCTGCGGCTGACGAACCCGAAGAAGGTCCTGTGGCCGGCGGAGGGGCCGCACCCGGCCGTCACGAAGGGCGAGCTCATCGCGTACTACCGGGCGATCGCGCCGTGGATCCTGCCGTACCTCGCGGACCGGCCGGCGGTGCTGACGCGGTTCCCCGACGGGATCACGGGCGAGATGTTCTTTCAGAAGGACATGCCGGACTGGACGCCGCCATGGCTGCGGACGACGGCGCGGTGGAGCGAGCACAGCCAGCGCGAGATCCACTACGTGCTGCTCGATGACCCGGACGGGCTCGCGTACGTGGCGAACCTGGCGTCGATCCCGATCCACGCCTGGGCGAGCCGCGTGGTGGACCTCGAGAAGCCGGACTGGACGATCCTGGACCTGGATCCGAAGAACGCGCCGCGCGAGTGGGTCGTACCGCTGGCGCTCGCGATCCACCGGCTGTGCGATCAGGTCGGGCTGCCGAACTACGTGAAGACGTCGGGGCAGAGCGGGCTGCACGTGCTCATCCCGCTCGGCGGGCAATGCACGTTCGATCAGGCGCGCACGCTCGCGTACCTGATCGGGATGCTGGTGGAGCGCGCGCACCCGGACATGGCCACGACGAACCGCAACCCGGCCGCGCGCGGCGGCCGCGTCTATCTCGACTGGGGCCAGAACGCGCACGGCCAGCTGCTGGTCGCGCCCTACAGCGTGCGCCCGGTGGCGGGCGCGCCGGTCTCGATGCCCGTGACCTGGGACGAGGTCGTGCCGAGCCTCGATCCCCGCGCGTTCACGATCGCCAACGCGCCCGCACGCGTGGCCGCCTGGGGCGCCGACCCCTGCGCGCCCGTCCTCACCGAGCGCCCGGATCTCGCCGCCGCGATCCACCGCCTCGAGGCCTACATCAACAACCCCTGACCCGGGGACGGAGTCAAAGTTGTCAAGGAAGTGCCGCGGCGACGCCCTACGATCTCGCGAAGTTAACCGGGGACGGAGTCAAAGTTGTCAAGCACTGGGGACTCCCGACCTCGGGGCAGCCGGGTGGGTCGGCTGTCCGGTTTGCGGACAACGTCGAAATCGGTGTCTGCTTGACAACTTTGACTCCGTCCCCAGCTAAAGCGTTGTGATCACTCGGGGTCAATTGACCCCACGCTTGACAACTTTGACTCCGTCCCCGCGGGCGGCAGCGGGCGCCCGCCCGGCGCGCAAGATCGTGAGCATCACCCGGCGCTGCATGAGGGAACCCCGGCGCCAGGTGCTAGGGTGCGCTCCGTGAAGATCGCCTGCATCGGTGGAGGCCCCGCCGGGCTCTATCTCGGTGTGCTGATCAAGCGCGCCGCGCCCGAGCACGACGTGCACGTCTACGAGCGCAACCGCGCCGGCGAGACGTTCGGGTTCGGCGTGGTGTTCAGCGACGCGACCCTCGGGCACCTCGCCGCCGCCGATCCCGAGTCGCACGCGCAGATCACCGCGCAGTTCGCGCGCTGGGACGACATCGCGATCCACGTCGGCGGGGAGGTCCTCCGCTCGACCGGCCACGGGTTTTGCGGCATCGAGCGCAAGGTGCTCCTCCAGATCCTCCAGGCGCGCGCCGCCGCCCTCGGCGTCCGCGTCACCTACGAGCACCATCTGCGCGCTCTCGCCGACGTCGCCGAGGCCGATGTCATCGTCGCCTGCGATGGGGCCGCGAGCTGGGTCCGGGACGAGCTCGCGGCCGAGCTCCAGCCGCACGTCGATGTGCGCCCGAACAAGTTTGTCTGGCTCGGCAGCACCCAGCCGCTCGACGCCTTCACGTTTCTCTTCGAACCGTCCCCCGCCGGCCTCTACCGCGTCCACGCGTATCCCTACCGGGCCGACGCCTCGACCTTCATCGTCGAGTGCACCGCCGAGACCTGGCGCGCGGCCGGGTTCGCCGCGGCGCCCGCCGACGAGGACCACACCGTCGCCCTCCTCGAGCGCACGTTCGCCGCGCACCTCGAAGGTCACCGCCTCGTCAAGAACCGCTCGATCTGGCGCAGCTTCCCCACCGTGCGGTGCGGCAAGTGGCACGCGCGCAACGTCGTCCTCGTCGGCGACGCCGCCCACACGGCGCACTTCTCCATCGGCTCGGGCACGAAGCTCGCGATGGAGGACGTCATCGTCCTCCGCGACGCGCTCCTCTCCACGCGCGCGGTCCCGGCCGCCCTCGCCGCCTACGAGGCGCAGCG
>JANXOM010000343.1 GCA_025353585.1 Deltaproteobacteria bacterium | reverse complement strand
TCCGCGTCGCCCGCGGCCGCGGCCACCCACGGCGCGCGGCCGGCGAGCAGGTCGTAGGCGACCGCGCCGAGCCCCCACACATCGAGCGCCACGAGCGCCGCGCGGTCGTGGAGGTCGTGCGGATCGAGGTCGGCGGGCAACCCGCTCGCCTGCTCGGGCGCGATGTAGCCGGGCGTGCCCGCGATCTGCCGCGTCCCGCGCTGCGGCGCCGCTTCGCTCACGGCGAGCCCGAAGTCGGCGATGCGCGCGCGACGGGAGACGGGGGTGACGAGCACGTCGTGCGGCTTGAGGTCGCGATGGAACACGTTGCGCAGGTGCGCGTCGTGGACGCCGCGCGCGACATCGCGCACCCAGCGCACCGCCTCGGCGGTCGAGCGCGGGCGGACCGTCGCCGCCGAGCCGCCGGGCGCGAGCACGCCGCGCTTCGGCTCGTACTCACCGACGAGCTCGAGCACGATGTAAGGCGGCTCGGCGTCGTGAACATCGAGCACGCGCACGACGTGATCGCTGATGACCTCGCACGCGGCCCGGGCCTCGGCGAGCGCCTCGTCGACGACCGGCGACCGCGCGCCGCGGAACACCTTGATGGCGACGTTGCGGCCGAGCTTCCGGTCGTGGGCTTGCCAGACCGCGGCCGTCGCGCCGACGTCGAGGAGCACGCCGAGCTCGTAGCGGTCGCCGGGGAGCGCGGGGCGGCCCTCGTCGTCGCCCACGCGCTCGGCGTTCGCGCGCAGCCAGACGAGCGCCTGCGCGGCCAGCGCCGGGTCCCCGCCGAACGCCGCCGCGATCCGGGCCGGCCACGCCGCCGCGGGCTCGCTCGCGATCGTCGCCAGCGCCTCCGCGATGTCGGGCTGGCTCACGAGGGCGGCGCGTCCACGAGCCCGTGCTCGATCGTCTGCAGCAACACCAGGTAGTTCGTCCCGACGGCGATGTGCTTGTTGACGAGGCCGAGGGAGAGGTCGAGCGCGAGCGCGATCTCGCGCTGCGTCTTGCCCGCGAGGTACAGCCGCAGCACGGCGCCGGCCGCGCGATCGGGATGCGCACGCGCGGATCGACGACGTCCCGCTCGAGCTCGGCGATGCGGGCCGCGATCCACAAGCGCAGCTCGGCGAGCTCGATCATCTCGACGAGCGTCTGATCGTCGGGCATCGCGATCTCGGAGTCGTCGAGCTCCTGGCGGTGCCCGCGGCGGCGCAGCTGGTCGAAGCGGTCGAGGATGAACCGCCGCACGCTCTGCCCGAGGTGACGCGCGTCGGGCGGCAGCTCCTCGAGCCGCGCCCACTCCCCGCTCGTGATCCAGCGCGCGACGAGCGAGCCGAGGATGTCGCGCGTGCTGTACGAGCCGCGGTAGTTCATCGACTGCTTGACGCGCCGGATGATCCGCTCGAGCTGGCCGGTCATCTGGCTATCGGTCACGTCCAGCGCCATCGCGTTCACGATAGCACCCGAAAAATCGCGTCGCGGCGTGAACAGCGGGGCGGGGCCGCCGTCGTGGGAGATATGAATGGAACTTCTCTCGTCGTCCTCGGCGTCCTGTCCCTCGCCGCCCTCGGCTGTCACCACGACAAGGCGACCACCCAGACCACGCCCGTCGCGGCCACGCCGCCGGCGAGCGCGGACGCCACACCGGTCGCCCAGGCCCAGGTCCCCGCCAGCCCGAGCGTCGGCGTGTCCGACGACCTCGCGCGCCAGTGCTCGCTGGCCGTTGGCAGCGTGGAGCGGGCGCCGAAGTTCGCGCTCGACGACGCCCAGCTGATGGCCGAGGACCGCGACGTCCTCGAGAAGATCGCCACGTGCGTGACCACCGGGCCGCTCGCCGGCAAGACGCTCCAGCTCTTCGGCCGGGCCGATCCGCGCGGGACCGAGGAGTACAATCTGGGCCTCGGTTCGCGGCGAGCGGGCATGGTCGGCGAGTACCTGCAGCACCTCGGCGTGCAGCCGGCGCAGCTCGCGAGCACCACGCGCGGCGCGCTCGACGCGGCGGGCACGGACGAGGGCGGCTGGAAGTCCGATCGTCGCGTCGATGTCCGCCTGCTCTGACGTCTCGCCGACCCGGTGGGGGCGCGCGCATCCGGCGGCTGCGCGCGGGCGGGCGGGGCCTCACTCGGCCGGCGCGCCGGCGGCGATCCAGTCATGGATCAGCTGCTGCGAGCACGCCGGCAGTGGCTTGCTCTCGCCGAACTCGTCGAGCGGCATCCGGGATCCGGCGCACGGCGCCGGCTGCGAGACCTTCGCGAAGAGGTAGCTCGCGGCCGGGTCGCCGGGCGTGACGAGGACGCCGCCACAAGACTCGTCCACAGGCGGATCGGCGTAGCTCGGGGCCGCGCGGCCGACGAGGGCCGCGTAGCTGGTGGTCGGCGCGAGATCCAGCGGGACGCCCGCCGCGTGACAGCTCGTACAGCCCGTGAAGAGGAGTTGCATGTTGGCGAAGGTCGGGGCGCGCGGCGCATCGTCGGTGCAGAACGCGGCGACCGCATCGGGAGCCGCCGGCGCCCCGCCGCACGCGGTCAGGACAAGCCCCAGCCCGACGACGTGAGATCTGCGCATGGGAGGATGGACGGCCCGAGGGCCCGGCGCGTTACGTCCGCCGAGCGCGTTCACCGAGACGTAAAAGATCGTGGGGCGGGGCGCCCCCGCCGTTTCGTTGACGAAAAGTTGCCCGCGTTTTGTGGGGGGCCTAAGCATTTCATGAAGCAATCATGGAAGCCGCCCAAGCGACGACCGACACCGATTCGCGCCCCGCCGCCGTGCTCAAGGGTAGCGCGCGAGGGCTCGATCTGCTGATCGACGGCCGCGCGTCGTTCGACGCCGTCGAGGCCGCGATCACCGCGAAGCTCGCCGAGGCGCCCGGCTTCTTTCGTGGCAGCGATGTCCGCGTCCGCGTCGAGGCGGGCCCGCTCGCTGCCGGCAGCCTCACGCGCCTCGACGCGCTCACCACCGCGTACGAGCTCCGCATCGTCGAGTTCGGCGCCGCCGGTCGTCGCAAGCGGGATCGAACGAACAGCGACGCGGTGCCGGTGCTCGCGCCGCCGCAGCTCGCGCTCGGCTCGGCGCCGGCCACCACGGCCGACGCGCTGGCCGCGCTCGAGGTCGCGCCCGTGATGGACCCTGCGCCGGCCGCCGAGCCGGTCCTGCCCGTGCCGGCCCCCGTCCTCCCGCCGTCGATCGCCGCGCTCGCCATCGCGGCGCCCCTCGTCGAGGCGATGACCGACACCGACTCCGCGCCCGACGCGCAGCAGGTCCGCGCCGTCGTCGGCCCGATCCGCAGCGGCGTCATCCTCGAGCACCGCGGGCACGTGATCGTCTTCGGCGACGTGAACCCCGGCGCCGAGGTGCGCGCTGAGGGCAACATCGTCGTGCTCGGCCGCATGCGCGGCATCGCGCACGCCGGCATCGGCCGCGACGCGGGGTTCATCCTCGCGCTGCGCCTCGAGCCGCAGCAGCTCCGCATCAGCCGCATGGTCGCGCGCGCCGCCGATAGCGACGCGGGCGCCAAGGATCCCGAGATCGCCCACATCGTGGGGACCGGGATCATCGTCGAGCGTTACCAGGGCAGGTTGCCGCAGAACCTCGCCTCCAGCATCTGAACCACAAGGAGTCATCCATGGGCCGCGCGATCGTCATCACATCTGGCAAGGGAGGCGTCGGCAAGACGACCGCCACCGCCAACCTCGGCAGCGCGCTCGCGTTGCTCGGCCACTCGGTTGTCCTCGTCGACGCCGACACCGGCCTCCGCAACCTCGACGTGGTGATGGGGCTCGAGAACCGCATCGTCTACCACTCGGTGGACGTGATCCGCGGCAAGTGCACGCTCCAGAAGGCGCTGATCAAGGACCGTCGGCTCGACAACCTGTGGATCCTCCCGGCGTCGCAGACGGACGACAAGGACGCCGTGACGCCCGATGACATGCGCCGCATCGTCAACGAGCTGAAGGCGACGCACGACTTCGTGATCATCGACTGCCCGGCCGGCATCGAGCAGGGCTTCAAGAACGCGATCGCCGGCGCCGACGAGGCCGTCGTCGTCGCGACCCCCGAGGTCTCGTCCATCCGCGACGCCGATCGCGTCGTCGGGCTCCTGGCGCAGAGCGACGTGCCGGCGCGCCTCATCGTCAATCGGATCTCGCCGCACCTCGTGAAGCGCGGTGACATGCTCTCGCAGTCGGACGTCATCGAGATCTTGGCCCTCGAGCTCCTCGGCACCGTGCCCCTGGACGATCAGATCATCGCGACGACGAACAAGGGCATGCCGGCCGTGCTCGAGGGCAAGTCGCTCGCGGCGAAGGAGCTCATGCGCATCGCGAAGCGGCTCGCGGGTATGGAGGTCGAGGCTCCGTCCGATGTGGGCTTCTTCACCCGGATCGGCCGCGCGCTCGGGCTGTCCGCATCGCCGGCGTGAGGGAGAGAGCCATGTGGAACAACATCCGCTCCATGTTCACGGCCAAGTCGAGCCGGGAGGTTGCCAAGGGGCGCCTCCAGCTCGTCCTCGCCCACGACCGCACCGGCCTCGAGGGCGGCCGGCTGCAGGAGATGCGCGAGGAGATCGCGAAGGTGATCGCGCGCTACGTGCAGATCGACGCCGAGGCGGTCGAGATCGAGATCGAGACGCGGAGCCGCGAGACGCAGCTGACCGTGTCGTCGCGGATCCAGACGCGCACGGCCACCTGAGACGCTCGATCTCCAGAGCGGAGCGTCGAGATCGAAGGTCCGTCGGGTCCGTCGGGTCCGTCGGGTCCGTCGGGTCCGTCCAGTTCGTCCGGCGCGAGGCTCTGGGTCGAGAGCTAGACCGCCGGGACGACGACGGGCGTTTCTTCCTTGGCGTGGGCGACGGCGAGGGCGTGCTGCGTTGGCACCAGGGTCGTCCAGCAGCTCATGCAGCGCGTGGCCGCGGCGATGCCGATGGCGCGGCACTTCGGGCAAGCGCGCAGCTCCGGCGCCGCCTCGAGCGCCATCAGCTTTGTCATCTGCGCCCAGGACGCGCGCAGGGTGGCGAGCGACGCATCGCTCGCTGGCGCCGCGAGCTCGGTGTCGATTCGCGCCATCAGCTGCAGCAGCTCGGTGGTCTTGAGGTCGCGCGGCTCGAAGAAGGGTGTGGTCATCCCCCACCATGCGCTCCGCGGGTGCGGGTCGCCGGTATGAGGGCCCTCATTCGACGCGTGTCCTCGCGACGGTGACGCGAGCGTGACGACGGCGTCGTGGAGAGGGCACGCAGATGTTGCTGGGCGAACGAGCGGCGTCTCGTACGGTCCGGAGGTGACGTTCCGGCGCGCCATCGGCTCTGTCGTGATTGTGGCTCTCGCGAGCGGCTGCGAGAGCCGCGCCGCCTCGCCGATCGAGGGCGCCGGTGCCTCGGTGCAGCCGCGCCTCGTCGTGCTGCTGGTCCTCGACCAGTGGCCGGAGTGGGCGTTCGAGGCGAAGCGGCCGCACCTCCACGCCGGCGGGTTCGATCGCTTGCTCGCCGAGGGCGCTTGGCACGTCGGGCGGCACCCATCGGCCGTGACGCTGACCGCGCCGGGGCATTCGCTCCTCGGCACCGGCCAGACCACGGCCACCAGCGGGATCGTCGGGAACGAGTGGTGGCATCGCGAGGCCGGGAAGGCCTTCAAGTCGGTCGAGGCGGAGGACGGCGCGGTCACGGCGAAGTGGCTTCGCGTGCCCGGGCTCGGCGATGCGGTCGCCGCGGCGAACTCCGGCGCGAAGGCGGTCTCCGTCAGCCTCAAGGACCGCGCGGCCGTGTTGCCGCTCGGCCACGCCGGCACCGCGATCTGGTACAGCCCGCGGACGGTGGACTGGCAGAGCACGCGCGCCCCCGCGTGGCTCGCAGACTGGAACCGGGCGCGCCCGATCGCGTTTCACCTGCACGACGTCTGGGAACCGCTCGATCCGGCCCAGCTCGCCGCGCTGACCGGCCGCCACGACTACCAGGCGGGCGAGGTCGGCGAGCAGGGCTTCGGTGCCACGTTCCCGCACGCGCTCGACCGCACGAAGAACCCGGCGGCCGCGATCTTCGCCGCGCCGGTCGGCAACCAGATCGTCCTCGACACCGCGCTCGCCGCCGTCGATGGCGAGGCGCTCGGCCGCGGCGGCCCGCCCGACCTCCTCGTCGTGAGCCTCTCGGCGCACGACTACATCGCCCACGGCTGGGGCCACGAGTCCTGGGAAGCGTGGGACGGCGAGCTCCGTCTCGATCAGCAGCTCGCCGGGTTCCTGGCCGGGCTCGACCAGCGCGTCGGCGCCGACGGGTGGGCGATGGTCGTCACGAGCGACCACGGCGCGGCCCACTTGCCGGAGCTGTCCGGCGGTGGTCGGCTCCGCTTCGCCCAGATCGAGGCGGTCGCGAACACAGCGGCGGAGCGCGTGCTCGGCCCGGGCCACTGGATCGCCGATCCAAAGTTCCCGACCCTGTATCTGAGCGAGGCGGCGCGGGAAGACGCGCGGGCGCCCGAGGCCATCGCGGCCATCGTCGCGGCGCTGCGGGGCCAGATCGGGATCGGGCGCGTGGAGCGGACGGCCGACTTGCTCGGCAACTGCGGTCCGCGCCCGGCCGAGGACCGCGCGCTCTGCCTCGGGCTCGACCCGGAGCGCGCCGGTGAGGTCGTCTATCAGCCGGCGCGCAACTGGCTCTTCGAGGACGACGACGAGCCGCTCGCGACCTCACACGGCTCCTATTACGACTACGACCAGGAGGTCCCGGTCATCGAGCTGGTCCCGGGCCGCGCGCGGCACGCAGCCCTGACGGCTCCGGATACCGTGCGCGTGCCAATCGAAGACGTGGCGGGCTTGCTTGCCGGTTGGCTCGGCGTCACCGCGCCGCGCGACCTGCCCGGCGCGAGCGCTGTCTCGACGCGCGCGGCCTCCCGCTAAGCCGACGTGGTTGGCGCCCGCGGCGGACCCACCGTCCGGGGTCGACAGGTTCGGAGCCAGGAGGCCGTCCCGACGCTTCGGCGTCGCCGGCGTGAAGACCGTGGACCGCTCGAACGCCCGCGCGTCTGCGGCCTGTCGATGCGTGAGCGTTCGAATGCTCCGGCACGCCTAACCCGGCGAGATCCGAGCGGTCTAACGCTTCCACGTCGGGGTACGCAACCGCCGCGACGGGTGGCCGATACGCGCGTCCATGACGATAAAGTACACAGCGGCCAGGTCCCGTCCTCTCGAACCCACGACCGCCATGACCGGGTCACGGGCGCAATTTCATCGGTACTTGGTTGAGGCAAAGGCCATCTCGGCCGCGGATGTCCGGTCGACGCGGATCGATGTGGGGCGCGTGATCCGTAACGCCGCACGCGGGACGCGATCCGTCCTCGCACGGCGGGCGGAGCTCGTAAACCTCTCCTTCATCTCCATCGAGAAGATCGAATCACTCGGCGCGATGGGCAATGCCCTCACGTTCGCGGCCGGCATCGTGTCCAAGTTCGTTCCCATCACGAGCGGGACGCGCGCGCGCCTCGACGAGGCGCAGGCGCTCCGGCGCACGCTGCTCGCGAAAGCGGACGTGCTCGTCCTCGACGGTGTGTTCCCGGCCCAGACGGTGCGCGGCATCCGGCAAGGCCACGGGTTTCGCGACGCCGCGAGCGACCTGGTAGCGCTCGCCGATCTGTTTCAGGAGAACGCAGCGCACGTGCGCACGCGCATGATCATCGATGCCGACGCCCTCGAGCGCGCTGACACCCTCGGCCGCCAGCTGCTCGCCACGCTCCGCGGCCGCGGCGAGAAGCGCGAGACGACGCCCGCGCTCGTCGCCGCGGTGGATGCGCGTAACCGCCTGTGGACGCTCTTCGAGCGGACGTGGGAAGAGCACGTCTGGCGTGCGGGCGCCTGCCTGTTCCTGCGCGACGTCGAGCGCCACGTGCCGCTCTTGATGTCGGCGCCGCACGCGAGGCGACCCCGCGCGCCCGCGCTGCCCGCGCCGCCCGCGCCGTGAGCCGGGCTACTTCTTGGCGGCGAAGAGCTCGTCGAAGAACGACTTCATCGCCGTCCACGAGCGCTTGTCGGCGGCCGCGTCGTAGGCGCAGCCCTGCGAGGCGTCGCTGCCGGCCGTCGGGTCGGTGAAGCAGTGCACCGCGCCGCCGAACTGCTCGAACTGCCAGTCGACCTTCGCGTCCGTCAGCTCTTTCTCGAACGCCGTGACGTCGGCCGGCTTCGAGTAGGGATCCGCCGCGCCGTGCAGCACGAGGACCTTCGCCTTGATGTTCTTGCCGTCGGCCGGCGTCGGCGAGTCGAGGCCGCCGTGGAAGGAGACCACGCCCGCGACCTGGGCGCCCGAGCGCGCGAGCTCGAGCACGGTCGTGCCGCCGAAGCAGTAGCCGACCGCCGCCGTCTTCGCCGCGTCGACGTTCGTCTGCTTCGTGAGCTCGGTCAGGCCGGCGGTGACGCGCTGGCGGAGGAGGGGGCGGTCGGCCTTGAACTTGCCGGCGAGCTTGCCGGCCTCGTCTTTGTCCTTGGGCCGGACGCCCTTGCCGTAGATGTCCGCCGCGAACGCGACGTAGCCGAGCTGCGCGAGCGCGTCGGTGTGCTTCTTCACGTTGTCGTCGATGCCCATCCAGGCGTGGACAACCAGGATGCCGGGCCGCTTGCCCTTGGCTGCGTCGTCGACGGCGAGGTAACCCTCGAGGACCGTGGCCCCGTCCTTGTACTCGACGAGCTTGCCGTGGACCTTCGCCTCGGCCGGGCGCGCCGCCACCAGGCCGAGCACCAACGTTGCGGCCACGCAGGCCGCGGAGATCAATCGCTTCATGACGCGCACTCTACTCTGGCGCGGCGGCGGCGCCACCCGCCGAGAGGACGGCGAGCAGCTGATCCACCGTCGGGCGATCGGTCTGGGTCGCGCCGATGTGCCGATAGCTGATCGCGCCGCCCGGCTCGACGACGAACACCGAAGGTTTCGCGATGTTCTGCGAGTAGTCCTGCGCGCCCCACCGCGTGATCACGGCGAGCTCGGGATCGGAGTAGATCGCGAACCCGAGCCTCAGCCGGTCGTGCAGCGCGGCGGCATCGGCGGGGGCGTCGGTGCTGACGGCGACGATCGCGGTCCCCGTGGCCGCGAGCTCCCCGCGACGCGCCTCGAGATCGGCGAGCTGCTTCTGGCAGTGCGGGCACCAGTGCCCCATGTAGAACACGACGAGCACGCGCTGCTGCGCCCACACCGTCGCGAGGTCCACGCTCACGCCCGTCGTGTCCTGCACGACCGACTGCGGCGCACGCTCGTTTGTCACGACGGGCGTCTCGTCCTCGTGGTGCGCGCCGGCCGCCGGCAGGCGATCGTGCGGCTGGAGCTCGAGGCGGGGCTTGCTACACGCGACGAGCGCGAAGGTCAGGACAGCGGCGACGGCGAGGCGACTCACGCGCCGAGTATACGCGGGCCGGGGCATCCCACCGGCACCGGCTCTCCCCCGCGAGGTTCACGCGCTGCGCCGGCGCTCACCAGTTGCCGGTCAGCGCCAGGCCCGCCGCCGCGCCCTGCGTCCCGCGCGACAAGACCGGGACGATCGCGAGCTGGCGCGTCGCGGCCCGCTCGTTCGCGCGCGCCACGGCGCGGTGCGCGTCCCATAGGTCGTAGACGGTGCCGCCGATGAACATCGCCGCGCCCGCCGCCATCGTGCCGAGCGCGGCGTTGCGGCTGCTGTCGTCGTGGTGCGAGGTGGTGCCGCAGCAGGCCTCGGTGTCGCCGACCGCGAAGCCCATGAACAGACCGACGGCGAACGTCGTGACCCCGACGCCGCGCAGCGCCGTCATGCCGAGCGCGTGGCGCGCCTCGCCCGCGTAGAGGTGACCGGCCGACGGGCCCACCACGATCATCGCGCCGACAGCGCCGCCGAGCACGCCGCTGTTCGCGCGCTCGGCCGCGCCGGAGAACGCCAGGAGGTACCCGGCGGCGGTGATGCCGAGCGCGAGGCTCGTCGCCGTCGCCTCGCTCTTCGCGGGGGGCACCGGGGCATGGTCGAAGACGAGCGGCGACGACGCCTGCGCCGCGGGCTGTGTGGCCGGCGTCTCCGGATCCGGAACCTGCTCCGGCGTCAGCCCCGGCGGGCTCGCGGCGGCGATCGACGTGGCAGCGAGGACGAGGGCGGCAGCGAGGCGCGTGCGCATGGTCCGTGACAAAGCACTCACCGTGCCACGGCCGGCGCGAATCCTTCCAGGTGGTTGAGTCGGCTCCGGCCTCGGCCCCCCGTCCACCCCTGGCAGCGATGTCAGGGTCCCGCGAGGCGGGCGGTGATGGCATCGACCACGGCGCGGCGATCCGCCTTGAGGAGCTGCGTGTGGTCGAGGTGCGGCAGGTAGTCGAGCGTCACGAGCGGGGCGAGGGCGATCCCGGGGAACATCGCCGCGAGCTGGCCGGGGTGATTGAACGTGTCGCGCGAGCCGCCCGTGTAGATGAAGTGCACGCGCGCGGACCGGGCGAGCAGGGCGCGCAAGATGCGCGAGGCCTCGGCGTGCTCCATGTACGCGTAGCGCACGGCGCGCGTCCCGGCGGGCCCGGGCATCGCGAGCGGCTGATAGACGCCCACGGCACGCAGCGCGCGGCGATACGCGCGGTGGACGAGGTGATGCCAGCGCCAGCGCGCGGTGCGGTACGCGAACGGATCCACCAGCACCACCTGGCGAACGCGCGCATCGGTCTCGGCGTAGCGATACGCATCCTCGGCGCCGCTGCACAGACCGCCGAGCACGACGCCCTCGCCCCCCTCCGCGCCCGCGAGCGCGTGGTCGATCGCGGCGCGAATGTCGCGCGCGGTGCGGAGGCGCAGCGGCTCCGTCGTGTGCGCGGCGGTGCTGTCGCCGAGGCCGCCGAGATCGAAGCGCAAGACGCGATGGCCGGCGCGCGCGAGCTGCCGCGCGAGCTGCGTGTAGACCCGGAACGGGCCGGCTTTCGGCACGAGCCCGGCGTTCACGAGCACGACCGGGCGTCGCTTCGCCGCGTGCGTGGGCTCGGTGGTGATGCCGACGAGGTGGTCGCCGTCGCCGAGCTGGCACGCCACCTCGCGCACGGCGAGCTCGTCGCTCACGCCGCCACCGACGCGAGCTCCGCCAGCGCGCGCGAGATGCCGAGGTCGGGCAGCATCTCCTCGAGCTGGGCGAGCTCGTGCCACGCGCAGTCGACGTCGAGCGTGACGAGCGCGCTCTGCGGATCGGGGCCCGCCAGCGCCGCGAAGCGACTCGCGAGCCCGGGCCCGGCCGTGGTCGCGAGCCAGCCGATCGACGGCGTCGTGGGGGTGCGCTTCGGCAACGCGAGCGCGTCGAGCTCGCGCAGCGCCGCGAGCGAGTACGTCGTGCCGAGGAGCTCGGTCGGCGCCCCGCGCGGGCTCCGCGGGCGGCGGAAGCGAAGCGGCTGATGGGCGCGGAGATACGCCGCATGCAGGCCGGCCAGCTCGTCGTGGTGCAGCATCCCCCGCGCGACCGGATCCCACAGGACCATGCGCGCGACCGGCAGCGCGGTCGTGGCGAGCAAGGTCGCGCCGAGGCGGCAGCCGATCGCGACCACCCGCGCGGCGCCCGTCCGCGTGATGAGCTCGGCGTGCGCATCGACGATATCCCGACGCCAGCGTCCGAGCGTCGCGTCCACGTCCTCGCCGCGCGAGTCGCCCTGGCCGAAGAAGTCGAACCGCAGCGTGGGCGCGCCGGCCGCCGCGAGCTGGCGCGCGAGCCGCGCGAGCACGAACTGCGTGCGGACGCGCTCCTGGCCGATCGGCGGGACGACGAGCACGGCCGTGCGGCCCGCCGCGGCCGGCTCGCCGTGGAGGACGCCGAACAGCTCGGCGCGCGGGCCGAAGTGGAACGCGGTCACGCGGTCGGCGGGGGTGTTCGGCGCGGCGGCGTGGACCGGCGCGGCGCGGCCGAGCTGACGATCGCAGTCGGCGGCGATGACGGCGAGTGACTCGCGCAAAATGTCCATGCCGGTGACGGTGACGCCGAGCGTGGCCTGGGCGCGGCCGATCAAGTCGAGCGCGAGCAGCGAGTCGCCCCCGAGCTCGAAGAACTGATCGTCGAGGCCGACGTCGGCGCAGCCGAGGATCGCGCACCACAGCGCGGCGAGCGCGCGCTCGGTCGGCGACTCGGGAGCGCGGCCCGCGGCGCGAACGGCGAGCGCCGGCAGCGCGTTGCGGTCGAGCTTGAGGTTGTGGTTCACGGGCAGCGCGGCGAGCGGCACGAGCTGCGCGGGCACCATGTAGTCGGGCAGCGTGTCGACGAGGTGGCGCCGGATCGCGGCGAGCTGCGTCGCCGGCGCCGTGGACGTCGCGAGCACGACGTAGCCGACCATGCGCGTCTCGCCGCCGGGCGCGGCCTGCGCCACGACGACCGCGTCCGCGACCCCGGGTGCGCGCCGCAGGTGCAGGTCGACCTCGCCGAGCTCCACGCGCATGCCGCGGATCTTGATCTGGAAGTCGTTGCGCCCGAGGAGCTCGAGCTCGCCGGCGGGCGACCAGCGCCCCACGTCGCCCATCGCGTAGAACCGCTGGCCGCCGCGCAGGACGAAGCGCTCTGCGGTGAGCGCGGGCCGATCGGCGTAGCCCGCGACGACGCCGGCGCCGGCGAAGTAGACCTCGCCGACGACCCCGACGGGCGCGCGCTCGCCGGCCGCGTCGAGGACGCAGACGGTGACGCCGGGGAACGGGCGACCGACATAGGTCCGGGTCGGCAGGGCGTCGCGGTCGACGGCGTACGTGCAGCCCATGCAGCTGATCTCGCTGCTGCCGTAGATGACGAAGACCTCGGCGCTCGCGAACACGCGGGAGAGGCGCGCGAGGAGCTCGGGCGCGATCAGGTCGCCGCCCGACGAGGCATGGCGCATCGCGGGGAACCCGCCGGGCGCGCGCTCGAGGTGAGGCAGGAGGTGCTTCCACAGGCTCGGCCCGGCGTGGACGAGCGTGACCTCGCGCAGCGTCAGCCGCATCCGCGCCGGGTCCATGACGTGCTCGCGGTCGAGGACGACGAGGGTGCCGCCGGCCGTCAGCGGCGACAGCAGCTCGAACATGCTGATGCTGAAGCTGAACCGCGCCAGCGCGGGCATCACGGTCTGCGCGTCGATGCCGTAGCGGTCGCGCGCCGCCTGGAGATAAAAGGCGAGGTTCGCGTGGGTGGCGAGGACGCCTTTCGGCGCGCCCGTCGTGCCCGACGTGAAGTAGATGGACGCGGGCGCCTCGGGGGCGAGCTCGGGCAGCTCGGCGAGCGGCGCGGCGCCGTCGGGCTCGTCGAGGACGAGGGTCGGGTAGCCCGCGAAGTCGAGACGCGCGAGGACCGCGGCGTGCGTGATGACGAACGCGGGCCGGGTCTCACCGAGGATCGCGTGGAGGCGCGCGGCCGGGTACGCCGGATCGAGCGGCACGTACACCGCGCCGGCGCCGAGCACGCCGAGTAGCGCGACCGCGATATCGAGCCCCGGCTCGACGCAGACCGCGATGCGCGCGCCGCTGGCCCCGGTCGCCACGAGCCGGCGGGCGAGCTGGTTCACGCGCGTGGCGAGCTCGCCATAGGTCAGGTGGGCGGCGCGGTGGCGCACCGCGATCGCGGCCGGTTCGGCGAGCGCGAGGCGCGCGAACCGGGCGGGGGCGAGCTCGGCGTCCGTCGCGGGCGGCCCGCCGCGACCCACGTCGTCGAGAAAGCGCGCCTCGGCGCTGGCGAGGAGCGGCAGGTGCGCGATCGGCGCGTCGAGGTCGGCGGCGAGCGCGCAGCCGAGGGTCGCCAGCTGGGCGGCGAAGCGCAGCGCCGTCGCGGCCCGGAAGGCGCGCGCGTTGTAGAGGAGGCGCGCCTCGGCGGGCCCGATCACGAGCTGGAGCTCCGCGGTGCTCGTGCCCGGCGCGCCGAAGCTGATCATCGCGGTCGGGCGGGCCAGGCCGGCCAGGCCGGGCGCCGCGCCCACCCGGCCGGCCGCGGCGAGGGTCCGCCCACGCTCGTCGAGGACGGAGAGCACGACGTCATACGCCACGTCGCCGCGCGTGACGCGCAGCGGGACCTCGCGCTGGGCGGTGATCCGCGCGAGCCACGCGCCGAAGATGGCGATCAGCGTGGCGTCATCGACGACGGGCAGCGAGACGGCGACCGCGGCCGCGGCGTGGTCGGTGGTGCGGTCGTCGTAGGGGAGACGGAGGGCCAGCAGAGGCAAGGGCCGAGCTTACGGCGAGATCAGCGCAGCGCCTGGTTGTTGTAGATGAAGAGGTCATCGCCGTCGGTCTGGGTGACGACGACGAGCGTGTCCGCCTACACCTCGGCGGACAACCCGGCCCACGCGGTGGCGACCGACGCCGTCGCGGTGGCGTCGTAGGACAGGACGGCGAGGATCTGCTTGTCCCACTTGTCCACCGGATCGACGTGCGCGGTCGACGCCTGGATCTCGGACAGCTTGCGGCCGATCAGCGTGGTGGCGTCCGCGACGGTGTACGGGTCGCCGAACGGGAACGCCACCGCGCGCGTCACGCTCACGCCGATCTTGTGCGTCCCGAGCATCACCTCGAGGTCGGTGATCTTGCCGGGGCCGTCGTAGACGATCTCGGTCTCCGTGGCGAGCAACGTCGCGCCCTCGCAGCGCGCGAGCTCCTCGAACGCAAAGGCCTCGGATACGCCGGAGCTGCCGCCCGCGTTGGGCGTGGCCATCATGGCCTGCCCGCCCGGCGTCAGGAGCGGGCGGTCCGTCGCGTCGACGTACGCGGTGGCGAAGGTAAAGATATCGTCGAACAGCTCGGGCGTGGCGCCCGTGAGGTCGGCGTCGTGGAGCACGCCGCACATCCCGGACAGCGCGCCGAAGCCGGCGGCAGCGTCGAGCGCTGCGTCGGCGCGGCCGGCATCGGCGGCCCCCGCGTCGCGCCCGTGCGCGGGGGCGGCGTCAGGCGTGGCGGACGAGCCGCCGCCGCACGCGGCGACGAGCAGGCAGGCGGCGAGGCGGTGGCGCATCGCGGCGGACTCTATACCTGCGCGATGGCCGCGCAAGACCCATTCAACGCACCGACATCGCGGCTCGGACGTGGCACTTGCGGCAGCTCGTGCCCGTCAGCTTGAACGCGGCGCGGCCGTCGTGACAGGGGGCGCACGTGGCCTTGGCCGGCGTCGGCGTGGCGAGGAGCTCGACCCCCGACAGCTGCGTGTGGCAGCTCGCGCACGGCAGCTGCGCGCGGACGTCGTGGCGCGCATGGTCGAACGCGGCCCGCACGCTCCAGGGCGCGGCGGTGCGGGTGGCGATGCGCTCCGGCACGAGCCCGAGGCGATGACAGCCCGCACACTCGGTGAGGTGCGGGACGGGCCCGGCGACCAGCGCGTGGCAGCCGGCGCCGCTGCACGCCGCGTGGCCGAGGGGCAGCTGGAGCTGGCTCGTCGGCGTGCGGCGCCGGTGACACGTGACGCAGGCGCCGAGGTGCTTGCCGTGATCGAGCGACGCGCCGACCTCCGTCGCGTCCGGGGGCGCGCGGTCGGCGACGAGGTGGCGCCACGGCTCGGTGCCCTCGTGACAGGCGCCGCACACCAGCGTCGCGCCATCATCTCCGCCGCGTGCGGGAGCGGCGCCCGGCGGCCGCGGGCTGCGCGTTCAAGACGCCTTTGATCACCAATTCATTCGAAGCAAGGGGAACGTCGCTAGCTCCGGTGACCAAACAGCGCCCGCGCACGACGCCTTCCGACATCTCGCTGGATCGAGCTGCATAGGCGATGCGAATGTTCCCCCGCTCATGCACACAAATCGGCCCGTCGCCTAAAAGCCGGAAGGCCATGACGGGATCGCGTTTTTCAAAGTCGTCGACAGCTTTGAATCGCTCAACTATTG
>JANXOM010000315.1 GCA_025353585.1 Deltaproteobacteria bacterium | reverse complement strand
CGCCGCGCGCTGCACCACTTGATCTCGCGCCTTCCCCCCGCAGGAGCCCGCTCATGACCATGCTCGACGTCCCGTCCGAGGCCCTCCGCGGGCTGCGCCGCACCCTCTTGAACGACGCGGCCTCCGAGGGCTATGTCCGCGAGCTCATGGCCGGCGCGGGCATCACGATCGGCGGCGACGCGCCGCACGACATCCAGGTCCACAACAAGGACTTCTACACGCGCCTCCTGCGCGACGGCTCGCTGGGCTTTGGCGAGTCGTACGTGGAGGGCTGGTGGGACAGCCCGAACCTCGATCAGACGCAGACGAAGATCCTCGCCGCGCGCCTCGATCGCAAGGTGAAGGACAACTGGCTCATGGTCGCGCACGTGGTCCGCGCCAAGGTCATGAACCTCCAGACCTCGCTGCGCTCGTTCGAGGTCGGCGAGAAGCACTACGACATCGGCAACGACCTCTACGAGGCGATGCTCGACAAGAACCTCCTCTACACCTGCGGCTACTGGAAGGACGCCAAGACCCTCGACGAGGCGCAGGAGAACAAGCTCGACCTCATTTGCCGCAAGCTGAACCTCAAGGCCGGCATGAAGGTCCTCGACCTCGGCTGCGGCTGGGGCGGCTTCGCGCGCTTCGCGGCGAAGAACTACGGGGCCGAGGTCACGGGCTACACGGTCTCGAAGGAGCAGGTCGCGCTCGCGCGGGAGCGCAGCGTGGGCTTGCCGGTGACGTTCCACCTCGCCGACTACCGCGAGGCGAGCGGGACGTTCGACGCGGTCGTCTCGATCGGGCTCATGGAGCACGTCGGCTACAAGAACTACGAGACGTACATGGAGCTCGTCGATCGCTGCCTCGCGCCCGACGGCGTTGCCTTCGTGCACACGATCGGCGGCAACAAGAGCTGCACGGCGGTCGAGCCGTGGTTCCACAAGTACATCTTCGCGAACTCGCTGTTGCCGTCGATGGGCCAGCTCGCCACGGCGATGGAGGAGAAGCTCTCCATCGAGGACGTCCACAACATCGGGATGCACTACGACCCGACGCTGATGGCGTGGCACGCGAACTTCGAGGCGGCGTGGCCGCAGCTCGGGCCGAAGTACGGCGAGAAGTTTCGCCGGATGTGGCGGTACTACCTGCTGTCGTCGGCCGCGGGCTTCCGCGCGCGGTTCTGCCAGCTGTATCAGATCGTGATGACGCGGATCGGGACGCCCACGCCCGACTGCCGCGCCAGCTGAGTCACGGGTTCGGCGAGACGGTCACCACCACGGGGCGGTGATCGCTCGTGCCGGCGTCGAGCACGCGGCCCTCGCGGCCGACGAGCCCGCGCAGCATCACGTGGTCGAGGTCGAACGTCAGCAGGTCGGTCCGCTTGCCCTCGATCGTCTTCTCGAGGTGCCAGGTCGGCGGCCCCGACGTGGCGACGCGCGCGAGGCCACGGGCCTCGAGGAACGCGACCGACGTCCCGGTCGGCGCCTCGTTGAAGTCCCCGGCGACGATCGTCGGCAGGGCCGCATCCACGTGCTTCCAGTACGCCTGGATCTCGGCGAGCCGCAGCGGCGGCGTGGATACGTAGCCGCGGAGCCAGCTGCCGCCCTCGATCGCGGGGCGCAGGTGGACGTTCAGGATCTGCACGTCGCCAAACGGCGCGGCGACGACGAGCCGGTCCGCGGGGAACCAGCCGGTGTTCGGGGACGCGAACGTCTCGCGCGACTTGATCGGCAGCTTCGAGAGGATCGCGAGCCCGCCGGCGCGGCGCGCGTGCAGCTGGTACTGCTGGTGCGGATACGGGGCCCCGGCCTTGGCCGGGAACCGCTTCGCCAGGCGGTCCTGCCAGCCCTCGTCGACCTCCTGCAACACGACCACGTCCGCATCGGCCGCCGCGATCGCGTCCAGCGACGCCGCCGGCGCCGCGTTGTCGTACTCGAGGTTGTAAGTCATGAGGCGAAACGACGGCGCGGGGTCGGCCACGGCGGTGGCACCGGCGGCGGCGCCGACGGCCATGGCCAGACACGAGGCGAGGAGGTTCACGCCGGAAGCGTGGCGCACAATCGGCCGGCCGCCACTGCGTCCTCCCGCACGCGTGCTAGCGTGCGCTCGTGCCGATTCCCGCCGAGCGCCGGCGCAGCTACCTGGCCCGCCAGGTCGGGACGATGGCGCTATCGCATGTCCAGACCGACACGCCGATGGCCCTCGTGCGCGCCGCCGCGTGGAGCAACCAGCTCTCGCGCATGGGCGTGCACCTGCCGCTGTTCGTCATCCACGACATCGGCGTGATGCTCTCGATGTCGCGCGGCGCCGGCGGCTACACGCTCCGCCCGCGCGACGCCCAGCTCCAGCGCATCGGCGTGCCGCCGCCGTCGCGCCCGCACCTCGACCAGTACCGCAAGCTCCTCGAGGACATCGGCGGGTCCGAGGTCACCGAGCGGCTCGCCGGGCTCCGCCTGCGCGACGAGATGATCGCCGTGCTCCTGCAGCGCATCCTCGGCGACACGTTCAACCGCTGGCGCGAGCGCACCAAGAGCGCCGGCGTCGAGGCCCTGCCGCTCGACCTCGGCATCCTCGGCGAGATCGACTACGCCGACCACTTTCGCGACTTCGAACCGCGCGCGCTGTGGGGCTTCGTCGAGCACCTCGTCGCGCAGCGGCTTCACGTCTACACGCAGGTCGAGCTCATCGATCTGGACACGGTCCGCCTCCTCGGCCTGTTCAAGGAAGACAGCGCGTCCGGTAGCGAGGCGCTCGGCGGCGCGATCGATCTCGTCGACCTGTTCTCCGCGCTCGGCTCGCCGGAGGCGAACGACATCGCGAACTTCTCGCTCGACCTCTTGCCGAGCGTCCTCGAGACCCGGCGCTCGACCGGCGCGCAGACGTTCGCTGTCGACGGCTACGCGAGCGTGGAGCGGAAGGGCAACGTGGACTCGCTCGTGCTCTCCGAGCTCGCGTACGACCGCGAGATCTTCGAGCAAAAGGTCGTCGACAACGAGCTGCTCTACTACGGCCGCGACAAGCAGCGCGAGGACGAGCGCCGGTTGCAGTACCTCCTCATCGACTGCAGCGCCTCGATGCGCGGGCAGCGGCAGGTGTTCGCGCGCGGCCTCGCGCTGGCGCTCATCAAGAAGCTGACGCTCGAGGGCGACGAGATCTGGGTCCGCTTCTTCGACTCGCGCATGCACGAGACGGTCAAGATCGGCCGGAGCGGGCAGGTCCCGGTGCCGTACCTGCTCTCGTTCCGCAGCGAGCGCGGCCGCAACTACGGCAAGGTCTTCCGGCAGCTCCTCGTCGAGACCACGCGCCTGCGCCGCGAGCAGAAGCGCCGCGTGGTCATGTACGTCATCACGCACGGGCAGTGCCACATCGAGCCCGAGCTCGTGACCTCGCTCAAGCAGCAGGCGTTCCTCTACGGCATCGTGGTGCTGCCGAGCAGCGAGCAGCTGCCGGAGTTCGTGCCGCTCCTCGACCGCTCGCAGATCGTGCACGCGGACGCGCTGACCTCGCGCGCGGATCGGCAGCGGCGCGCGCTCGACATCGTCGGCGATGCGTCGGCCGCGAGCTCCATGCTCTTCACCGCGAGTGGGCGGTAACCGTCGTCATGGCCCGCCGCACGTTCAACTCGATCGAGACCTCGTCCGACCAGGCGGAGGCGTTCGTCCAGCAGGGGCGCCACGCCGAGGCCGAGCCGTTCTACCGCGACCTGATCGGCCAGACGCACGTCATCAACTACGAGTACGACGACTGGTTGCGCCAGCTCGGCGGCATCTACCAGAAGCTCGGCCGCGTCCGCGAGGCCGCGTACGTCTACCTGTATCTCCACTACTTCGACATGGCCCGCGGCCAGATCGCGGGCGACCAGCACGTCGCGCTGCGCGCTCGCCTCTCCGAGATCGAGAAGAAGTGGAGCGACGCCGCGCAGCTCTACGTGCAGGCGCAGCTCCCGGTGCACGCGGCCGTCGCGTTCGAGCGCGCGAAGCAGCAGGACGCGGCCGTCGCGGCCTGGAAGGGCCTCGTCCACCACCCGGGCCTCCAGCACCGGCCGTACGAGGCCGCGCTCGTGCACTTCAACTACGGCCTCGCCGCCGAGAAGCTCGACGCGAGCTCGCAGGAGGCGCGCCGCGCGCTGGTCGAGAGCCAACGCAAGCTCGAGCAGGTCGCCGACGACTTCGAGATCACGGGCGAGCTCGAGCGCGCGTTCGATTGCTTCCAGATCCTCCTCAAGCTCGGCAAGGAGTCGGGGCAGTTCGAGAACCTCGCCGAGGGCTACGTCAACTGCATCCGCGTCCTCCGCGACGACAACCTCAAGTTCTACGTCCTCCAGTACTACGAGGACTTCATCAAGCTCGCGCTCGAGCGCGGCGAGCTCCACGCCGGCGCGACCCTCTACCAGGAGGCGGCCGCGTTCGCCGCGCGCGCGGGCCTGCCGTACGACCGCCACTACCAGCACAAGAGCGCGCTGACGTGGATGAAGTGCGCCGAGCGCTTCGTCGAGACGGGCGTGCCGGTGCAGATGATCGAGAACGCGCTCCTCGCGGCCGCGTCGCAGCACAGCGCGGTCGGCGACTACCCGGCGGTGCGCGCGTGCTTCGAGCGGCTCGCCGCGCTCGATCTCAACGACCGGCAGAAGAAGCGCTTCTCCGCGATCGCGCAGCGCTACCAGGGGCTCGCGGCGCCGCCCGTCGAGCTGCCGGGGCTGCCCGACTATCTCAAGCAGCAGCACGCATACGCGGACATCTGGTTCGTCGATCTCCTCGAGTGGGAGATGGACGGCGATCCGTTCGCGGTCGCGGCGTCGATCGTCGGCGACCTGCGGTACCCGAACGGCATCCGGCGGCGGGCGCTCGTGGTGTTGCTGACCTTGTGCGACGCCCAGCAGCGCCGCGTCGCCGACCAGCCCGAGACGCTGATCAAGATCGCGGATCAGCTCGGGAACTTGCAGTCCTACGCGGCGCTCTCGCCGCTCGAGAAGCTGTACGCCTCCGCGGATCCGACGATCCGGCGCGAGGCGGTGCGGGCGCTCCGCTTCCTGTACTTCAAGCGGAGCTTCATCATCGTCCGCAAGGCGCTCAACGACCCCGAGCCGCAGGTTCGCGAGGCGGCGCTGAGCGCGATCACGGGGCTGCACTTCCCGCACGCGTTCAACCCGCTCGCGCGCATCTACCGCGAGAGCAACGACATGAAGGTGCGAGCGGCCGCGCTCACGTCGATCGGCAAGATCCAGACGGTCGAGGCGGGCGAGTTCCTCGTCATGGTGCTGCGCCAGGAGATCGGCTCGCTGCGCGAGGCCGCGTACGCCGCGCTCGCCCACATCGACAACGCGGACGTCGTGCCGATCCTGCGCCAGCACTACGAGATCGAGACGAACCCCGAGGTGCGCGAGACGATCGAGCAGCTGCTGCGCAAGCACTAGCCGCCACCGTCATTGGCACCGAGCGGCCGCGGTCAGTCCTGGTTCACGCAGCCGGACTTGAACGACCAGCCCTCCTTGCCCGCCTCGAGGGGTCTCTGCCCGAGGAACTTGCCGCTGGTGTCGAGCAGCTGGACGACGTAGGAGCCCGCGTCGAGAACGAGCGCCACGTCGTGCCCCGGGAACACCATGTTCTGGGTCACGAACACCTGCTGCCCGTTGCGCGAGACGACGAACTTGAGGTTCTCCTCCCACGAGCAATCGTTGCTGTTGTTGAACAACCGGCCGGTGAACTTTGTCGCCCCGCGCGGGGCCTGGTCGTCGTCCTTGACCGCGTCGATCGCCTTGCGCACCCCGGCGACACCCTGCTCGATCAGCACCGCCTGCGAGCGCAGCGACTTGCGCTCGTCCTTGTCGTCGGCTTCGTCGGCGAGCTCGATCAGCGCGGTCGCGTCCTTGTCGATCGCGGCGGCGTCCGTCGCGATCGACTTCAGCGCGACGTCCTTCCCGACGCGCTTCGCGAGCGCCGCGAGGTCATCGCCGAGCTCGGTGGCCGCGGGGCCGAACTTCTTGCGCGCGCCCCGGTCGTCGGACGCCTGCGCGGCCCTGGCGACGGTCGTCGCGCTGGCCGAGAGCTTCGTCAACGTGCCGGCGATCGCCGCGCGCTCGGCTCTCTGATCCGCGCGGGCGGAGGCCAGCCCGACGACGAGCAGGACCGCAGCGGCGATGGGGGTCGTTAGTGGGAGCCTGACGGTCATGGCGTGGGTGTAACGCCGGGCCGGCCCGGGTGCAGCGCAATCTTTCGGGTCGCGGTCGATCTCGCGGCCCCGCGCGCAAGTTGTGTGGGGAGCGTTACGGAGCATGCGCCCGGAACCAGCCTTCGCCACACTTTGCTATCCTCCGGCCGATGACGTATCGCTTTGCGCTCGCGTTCGCCCTGGCTGCGTTTGGCTGCGACTCGAAGGCGAAGGCCTCGGACCCGGCCGGCCGCGCGGACAGCAAGCCATCGAAGGAGCTCGAGTCGTGCGGGACGAGCGCGCATTGCGACGGCGACCTCCGCTGCTTCGACCACGTGTGCAAGCGCGCCGCGCGCTCCACGGTCGGCGACTACTACGCCGCTCTCGGAGAGGCGCAGGTCAGCCGCGCGCCGGCCGATGCGATCACCGCGTACGCGACCGCGCTCGACCAGTACAAGACCGAGAAGATCGCGCTCCCCGCGGACATCGACTGCGGCTACGGCGCGGCGCTCGCTCGCGACGCGTCGAACAAGGAGCACGCCGAGCTCGGCGCGCGCGTGCTGCACCGCTGCATCCTCGCCGTGCCCGTCGGTAGCCGCGAGCGCGACCGGGCGCTGACCGCGCTCGCCGGGCTGGCCGCGGCCGGCCTGAACCCGCTCTCGCTCGGCGGGTCGGGCCTCGCGGATCGGTACATGACCGGCACGGGCGCGCCGCCGCCGCCGCCCTCCGCGCTGGGCGTGACGGTCACGGCCACCCCGCCCGCGGCCGGCAAGTCGACCCAGGCCGTCGTCGACAAGCTCGGCGAGCCGGACGTGAAGGCGGCGCTCGTCGCCTGCGCGACGACCTACATCGCGAACACGAAGAAGGACACGCTCGCGGCGATCGTGGGCGTGAAGGTCTCGTACGTGCCGTCGCAGTACGACGACGAGCAGGGGTACTTCGCGGTGGCGGTCGACCCGTCGACGGCGCTGCCGGCGGGGACGCCCGAGGCCTCCGCCGACACCTGCGTCCACTCGGTGGTCGACCCGGCGATCAAGGCGGTCACGGGCGTCCATGACGCGGGCGCGCTGAAGCTCGCGATCACCATCAAGTAGCCGGCAACCGACCCCGCGACGGGCTGTCTTGCTCGATATGCACGCACGCTGGATCGCGCTCGCAGGGCTCGTGGGGTGCGCGCACGCCGTGGTCGGGGCGCCGCCGCTGGTCGTCGCGCCGACGCGCCATCCACCGGCCGTAGCGGTCCCGACGTGGCCCGTGCCGATGCGGGTGATGGCGTGGACGTCGACAGGCGTCGTGCAGATCGGGACGCTCCCCGATGCCCCGCCCGCCGGTCCGCCCGCGACGCCGTGGTACGTCGAGCCCACCGCGCCGCTCGACGCGGCCGCGGTCGCGCAGGTCGTCACCATGGTGCGCCGCGAGCACGTGCCCGGGCTCTCGCTGCGCGGCCAGCGGGTGGCGGCCGAGCTCGGCGCGCTGCGCGACCTGCCCGAGCTGACGGCGATCCTCCTCGATGACAGCGACGTCGACGGACCGGCGCTCGCAGCGATGCAGCTGGCGCTGAAGCGGCTCTCCGTCGCCCGGACCGCGGTCGACGAGCCGAGCCTGGTGGCCCTGCTCGCGCAGGAGCCGGGGCTCGAGGCGTTCTCGGCCGAAGACGACGCGGTCGGTGATGCCACGGCGCGCGCGCTGGCGGCGCTGCCCGCGCTCGTCGCGGTGAACCTCGCGAGCACGCACGTGACCGACGCCGGCGGCGCGACGCTCGGCGCGCTCGCGCACCTGCAGGTCGTGGACCTCGGGCACACGCGCGTCGGCGCGAAGACGGTGGTGGCGCTCCGGCCGCTCGCCTTGCGCCAGCTCTTCCTGGATCACACGAACGCCGGCCCCGAGCTCGCCACGCTCGCCGGCTTCGCGCCCGGCCTCGAGCGTTTCGACGTGTCGGGCCTGCAGGCGTACAAACCGACGGACGCCGACCTCGCGTGGCTCGCCCGCGCGCCACACCTGATCGAGCTCGGGCTCTCGGGCGCGCGGATCCACGACCGCCTCGCGCTCGCGCTCGTGCAGGTCACCTCCCTGCGCGAGCTGCGCCTCGCCGAGACGCCGATCGGCGTCCCGACCATCCGCGCGGTCGCGGCGCGCCCCGAGCTCGAGGAGCTCGACCTCGGCGACACACCCGTGGACGACGCGAGCGCGGCCGCGATCCTCGCGTTTCCGCACCTGCGCGTGCTGCGGCTCGACCACACGCCGATCACCGACGCGGCGCTCGCGGCGACGCCGAGCCCCGACCTCGTGGAGCTCTACCTCTCGAAGACGTCCGTCAGCGACGCCGGCCTCGCGATCCTCGCCGCCACACCCGCGCTCACCGGGCTCGGCCTCGGCGAGACGCGCATCGGCGACGCGACCCTCGCGCGGATCGCGACGCTGCCGGCGCTGCGGACGCTGGTGCTGACCCACGTCGTGGCGGAGCCGGCGCCGCTCGCCGCGGTGGCGGCGCTGCCGCACCTCGAGCGCCTCTACCTGGACGAGACGCGCGCCGGCGACTCCACGATCGAGGCGCTGGCGCCGGCGCACCGCCTGACGGCGCTGCACGTCGGCGCCACGAACGTGTCGGACGCCGTGCTGCCGCTCCTGCGCGCCCAGACCCGGCTCACCGAGCTGGCGATCGGGGATACGCGGATGTCGGCTGCCGTGACCGACCTCAGCGCCTGGCCCCAGCTGGCGACGCTCTCGCTCATGGGGCTGCCGATCGATGACGCGGCGGTCGCCCCGTTGGCCGCGGCGCCAGCTCTCGATACCCTCGACCTGTCCGCGACGGAGATCGGCGACCCGGCGGCCCTGCTGGCGGCGCCGGCGCTGCACACGCTCGGGGTCGTCCAGGCCCACCTGACGCCCGCCGGGCGCCGGACGGCGGCGCGGCTGGCCGGGCGGGGCGTCACGATCGTCCGCTAGGAACGGCCCCCTATTGATGGTAGGTAGCGGGGATGACGGCCGACCTGCGCGCCATGACGCTCGACCAGGCGGAGGCGTTTGCCCTCGCTCAGGGCTGGCCGCGCTTTCGCGGGGAGCAGGTCTGGCGCTGGGTGCATGACCGCGGCGTCCGTACGTTCGCCGAGATGACGAACCTGTCCGCCGCGAACCGGGACGCGGTGGCGGCGGTGGCGACGCTCGGCGGGCTCACCCTCGCCGAGGCCCAGGTCGGCAAGGACGGGACGCGCAAGCTGCGGTTCGTCACGCACGACGGCTCGTCGATCGAGAGCGTCCTCATTCCGGACGCGGACCGCGACGGCAAGACCACGATCTGCATCTCGTCGCAGGTCGGGTGCGCGGTGGACTGCCAGTTCTGCGCGACCGGCAAGCTCGGGCTCAAGCGCAACCTCGACACGAGCGAGATCGTCGATCAGGTCTACCTCAGCAAGCGCCTGCTCGCGGAGGCCGCACCCGAGCGCCGCCTGACGAACATCGTCTACATGGGCATGGGCGAGCCGCTGCACAACTACGACAACCTGGTGCAGTCGCTCCGCATCCTGACCCACGACAAGGGCGCGGGCTTTTCGCCGCGGCGGATCACGGTGTCGACGGCCGGGCTCGTGCCGAAGCTCGAGCGGCTCGGCGGGGAGGACGTGCGGCCAAACCTCGCCGTCTCCCTGAACGCACCGAACGACGCCATCCGCGACTTGATCATGCCGATCAACCGCAAGTGGAACATCGCGGCGCTGCTCGCGGCGCTGCGCGCGTACCCCCTGGCCGAGCGGCGCTGGATCACGTTCGAGTACGTGCTGCTCGCGGGCGTCAACGACTCCGTCGGGCACGCGGGCGAGCTCGCGCGGCTGCTGCGCGGCATGAAGGCGAAGGTCAACATCATCCCGTGGAACCCGCACCCCGAGGCGCCGTACGAGCGGCCGACGGCGGCGGCGATCGACGCGTTCCAGAACGAGTGCAAGCGCCTCGGCTTCCCGACGTACCTACGCACGCCGCGCGGTGATGATATCGACGCGGCGTGTGGCCAGCTCGCGAACCGCAGCAATGGCGAGGCGATCGTGCCCCTGCGCATCCGGCGCACGGGCCCGCCTCCGCCGCCACCGGTGGACTGAATCCTATGTCGAAGTTGCGCTCCGAGCTCGCGCCGTCGCCCGCGCCCACGTTCGTCAACGGCCTGTTCGCCGGGCTCGCGCTCGCGGTGGTCCTCGCTCACGCGTGGCTCGCGGTGCTGCTGGCGCCGCTGCGCGAGACCTTCGAGGAGCTCGCGGGCGAGGGGATCGGCGCCGTGCCGTGCCTCTCGCGCCTCGTCGTGCACCCGGCGTGGTTGTGGGGCGTCACGGTCGGTGGGGCCGCGCTCGTGGTGGCGCTGATCGCGAAGCGGCCGGCCCGCCGCGCGCCGTACATCGCGACGGCGCTGCTGCTGCTCTGTACGGTGACGGCGACGTGGGTGCTCTCGCAAACGCCGATGTCGCAGCTCGCGGGCAACCTCAAGAGCGACGCCGAGATGCAGCTCGTTCCCGTCGGGCCCTAGCGCGCGCTGATAGAGTGGGGCCGCGAGATGGCCGCCGCGTCGCCACCCTCCCGGATCGTGCTGGTGTTCAGCGGGCTCTTCACGCAGCTCATCGGCGCGGCGTGCCTCGTGCTCGGGCTCGCGTCGTTCCCGGTGATGCACGATCTCCACCGGCCGATCCACGTGGTGATCGGCTGGGTCCTGTCCGCCATCGGCGCGCTCATCTGCGGCGGGCTCTCGTATCGCGCGCGCATCGTGCCGCTCGGGCTCGCGGCGGTGATCGACGCGGGCTTCGCGTTGGCGCTGCCCCGCAAGGACTCGGCGCTGGGGGCGCTCGCGCAGCTGCTGCCGCAGGCGGACGTCGGGCTCGCGGAGACCGTGGTCTCGGCGGTCGCGGTCGGGATGTTCGTGACGGCGGCGCTCTGCATCGTGAGCATCCCGTTCGCCGTGCGCTACCGGCGGTGGGAGGCGAGTGACGACGGGATCCGGTCGAGCCGGTCGATGATGGCGGTCATCCCCGACTCGGCGGACACGTTGCGCGGCGTCGGCAAGGTCGGCGGGAAGCCGGCGATGAAGACGATGGTGATCCACACGAGCGCGCTCGACCGGCGGTCGCGGCCGTGGGTGATCTTCCTGGTGGCGGCCACGCTCGTCGGGACCGGAGGGGCGCTGATCCTGCTCGGCGGCGGCGGCGGCGGCGCGCGCGGGAAGCGGGGCGGACCAGCGGCCGCGACCATAGAACCGGGGTCCGGATCGCTCCAGAGCGTCGCGACGAAGCGCGCGGGCTCGGGAACTGGCTCGGACGCGGTGGTCGCGGCCACGCGGGCGTCCGATGCGGGCGTCGATGCACCGGCGCCGATCCCGGTGGCCGACTCACCCGAGAACCTCGTGCTCGCGCTGCACGATGCGATCGCGCGAGGTGACGGCGCGGCGCTCAGCGGCGTCCTCGCGCTCGATGTCTACGCGATCGGCGTCGACGCCGACGAGCTCGCGGACGGCCGCGACGGCGCGCTCGCGCTGCTCGCCCGCGATATCGGCGGCGCGGGCGCGGTCGGCGTCGAGGCCACGCACACCACGGTCGCGCACGACGGCAAGCTCGCGTGGATCGCCGAGGAGCTCGCGCTGACGCCCGCCGCCGGCGGCCCGCGGCGCTACGTCACGACCGCGATCGCGACGCACGTCGGCGGCAAGTGGGTGATCGCCGCGCTGATGTGGGCCGTCGCGGTGCCCGACAAGACCGCATTCCACCTCGCGCGCCTCGCGCAGCTGCCGGTGCCGGCCCCGGTGGCCGATCGCACGACCGGCGCGACCGAGCTGGCCGAGGCCGCGCGCGCCGCGTTCGGCTCGCGGGACGGCTTCGCGGAAGCGCGGAGCAAGCGCGCCGACAGCCTCAACTACGGCAGCGCGGGCGAGCGCACGGTCGGCGGCGACCTGATCCGCCGCATCTTCTCGCGCATGCCCGCCCAGCTCGCCCTGCACGACGGCGTCAGCGCCGGCCTCCTCGGCGATCACGGCGGCTGGTCCGAGACGAACGTCGACTTCACCGCGCCCGACCACGACGGCACGGCGGTCACCCAGACGTTCCGCGTCATGGCCGCCTGGCTCCACGAAGCCGACGGCTGGCGCATCGTCCACACCCAGTTCTCCAACGCCCGCCCGCGCTGACGCCCGCGGTCAGGTCAGAGTGCGCAGTTGATAACGTCCCATTCCTGCTGCGCGTGTCGTCCGACGACGTCCGGGATGTACTGCGCCAGCGTCTCGCTGTCACCCGAGGCCCGATCCGTCACGAGGTCGAAGTCGAGCGATGTCCCGGGGGCGAGCACCGCGAGCGCGTGATTGTTTTCGACGCGATAATCGCCGCTCACGACGACGTCTCCCGCGCGTGACCCGGCCTGGCCATTCGCGCAGAACACGAGCTCGAAGGTGCACGACCGCGGCATCTCGGCCCGCGCATAGCAGTCGTCCGGCGAGGCGTAACCTTCGCTGACGCCGGTGAAGTAGGAGTCCACCGCGAGGTGGACGACGGGGGCCGGCGCGTCGGGAGGTGACGAAGCTTGGGGCGCTGTACATCCGATCCCCAGCGTCAGGAGGAGGGCGAGCATGTGCGCTGTCATGAAGCTGCGGACAGCATGCTCCGTGCCAGCGGAGGAGCCCCAGCTTCAACACCTGGCCCGTGCCCGCCGCCGACCCGCCGCCGAGCACGACATCGCTGCCCTGGTGCGAGTCGGGTCAGTGCAGCGCGTACGCGAGGCCGAACGCCGTGGCCGCGCCGGCCCCGACGGCCAGGGCGAGCATCCAGAGACGCGCGGCCGGGGTCGCGGGCGCGACCGCAGCGGCGCCGGGCAACGCGACGGGCGCCATGCCGGGCGCCAGGGACAGCACGGTGGCGCCGCCGGGCGCGGGCAGGGGCGTCGCCGGCGGCTGCGGCGTGTGCGCCGCGCCGCGGCCGGGCTCGGAGATTTCGGTCGGCGCGAGCGGATCGACGCGCTTGCCGGTCACCCCGGTAGCTTAGCGCGCGAGGGCGGCGAGCTCGGCGGTCGAGAAGAAGAACGCGATCTCCTCCTTGGCCGTCTCGGGCGCGTCGGAGCCGTGCACGGCGTTGCGCTCGATGTCGCTGGCGAAGTCCTTGCGGATCGTGCCGGCGGCGGCCTTCTCCGGGTTCGTCGCGCCCATGACCTCGCGGTTCTTCGCGATGGCGTTCTCGCCCTCGAGGACCTGGACCACGACCGGACCCTCGGTCATGAACTTCACGAGGCCCGCGTAGAACGGACGCTCCTTGTGGACGACGTAGAACGCCTTGGCCTGCGCCTCGGACAGGCGGACCATCTTCGACGCGAGGATGCGGAGGCCCGCGGCCTCGAGCTTCGCGGTGACACCGCCGATCGCGTTCTTCGCGACAGCGTCGGGCTTGATGATCGAAAACGTGCGCTCGATGGCCATATGCCGCGCACGCTAGTCGAAACGCCGGCCTAGATCAACGGCCGGCGCCCCGTCCTCAGTGCGTCGCCACGCTGAAGATGTCGCCGTTGGTGCCGTTGGTGCGGACGTCCGTCCAGGCCGTGACGCCCGCCGCCGTCGCCCCGAACAGGCTGCCCACGCACACCGGCTTGACCGCCGAGCCCGTGCCGCCATCGAGCAGCGCCTGGCTGAACGTCCACGACGCCGCGCTGTCGATCGTCGAGCTCGAGAACACGTGGCTCGGGTCGCCCGCCACGTCTGACGCCTGCCACGACAGCACGAACACGCCGCTGCCCGGCAGCGCGGACGCCGCGATCGCCGGTAGGCTGATGACACCCGTCGCCGGACCGCCCGTGTCGTTCGACGCCCGGAGCGCGGCCGAGAACGCCGTCTTCGCGCCGTCCTTCGAGACCGACGTGAAGATCTCCGTGCCCGCGCGGCGATCCTCCCAGGCGATCACGACGATGTCGTCGTCGCCCGTCGCCGGCGTCTGCGGATCGACGGCGAGCACCGGCGTGAACGACGACGACACCTCGGCCGCCGGGTCATCGATGATCGCCTCGGCGCTCCAGCTGCCCGCCAGCGTCGGCAGGTGCGAGAACACGACGTCCGAGCCGCCGTTCGCCACGGTCGACGTGTCCTGCCAGACGAGGTAGGCCGCGTTGCCGGCGACCTTGAGCTGCGGGAAGTCGCTGTCGCGCTTGTCGGTCGCGTCCCCGTCGATCCGCGTGTCGTTGCCCACCGGCGGCGTCGCCGCGGTCGGCGTCACCTGCGCGAAGATGTCGCGCGTCGAGCCGCTGCGCTGCTCCCGCCACGCCCACACCGCGCCGCCCGAGGCTGTCACGCCGACCTGCGGGCGCCCCGCGAAGCGCGCCGCCGCCGTGTGGCTCGAGTTGAGGATCATCGCCGTGCCGAACGTCGCGCCACCGTCTGACGAGGTCCGGCTCACGACGTCGCGGTTGAGCGTCGACGGATCGAGCTGCTCCCACGCGACGACCACGGTGGTGCCGCGCATCGCGATGACCTGGTGGAACGAGTCGGGCGCCGCGCCGTCGAGCGACGCGGTCGGCGCGCTCCACGTCGTGCCGCTGTTCGTCGATCTTTGCACGAGGATATCGCGCAGGCCGCCGCTGACGTTCTGGTACGCGACGACGACCGTGTCGTCGTCGCCGGGGTTCGTGCCGGGCTGGACCGCGATGACCGGCTCGACCGACGGGTTCGCCACCGCGGCCGTGACGTTCACGATCGGGCCGAACGTCTTGCCGCCATTGCTCGACTTCCGCAGGTAGATCTCGGTGGTGTTGCCGACGAGGTCGTTCCACACCGCGTAGACGTTCGTGCCGAACGGCACGCCGCCGGTCGCGAGCACCACGTCGTGCGAGTGCTGCGCGCCCGCCGCCGTACCGAGCGCGCCGGCCGAGCCCGCGCCGCCGCCGGCGGGGCCATCGAGCCGGAGCTCGCCCGTCTCGGCGAGGCAGCCCTCGGCCGCGTCGTCCTTGCCGTTGCAGTTGGTGTCGAGGCCGTCGCCGCACACGTCGGTCGCGGTCGGGTCGACCTCGCCCGCGCAGGTGCCGAGCGAGCCGAAGCTGCACGTCTTCGTGCCGCTCTTGCACGAGCCGACGCCCGCGGTGCCGGGCGCGCCGCCGTAGCAGCTCGCCGTGATCGGCGCGCCGCCGGGGCCGTTGTCGATGACGCCGTCGCAGTCGTTATCGACGCCATCGCAGATCTCGGTGCCCGGCAGCACCTCACCGGCGCAGCCGCCGAACGCGCCCGCGGCGCAGGTCGACGTGCCGCCGTGGCACGCGCCGACGCCGTTCGTCGCCGCCGCGCCGTCGTAGCAGGCCTTGCTGACGTTGTCGTCGATCTGCCCGTCGCAGTCATCGTCGGCGTTGTTGCACGTCTCGGCCGTGGCTTCGGTCGCGCCGCTGCAGACGAGGTGACCGCCGGCGCACGTCGTCACGCCGTTCGCGATGCAGACGCCCTTCGGCGTGCCCGTCGACGAGCAGGCGCCGCCGGCGTCGCTCGTCATGTCATCGACCACGCCGTTGCAGTCGTTATCCTTGCCGTCGCACTTCTCGACGCCGCCGTTGGTCTTCGTGCACTGGTACTCGCAGCCGTTGATCTGCTTGCCGTCGAGGTCGACGAACCCGGGCTGGCAGTCGGTCGCCGGGTTGAAGAGGCAGCCGCCCGCCGCGCACGACGCGGACGCGTTCGCGAACGAGCAGGCGAGGCCGCACCGACCGCAGTTGTTCTTGTCCGTGTTCAGGTCGAAGCCATCGTCCACGACACCATCGCAGTCGTTGTCGATGAGGTCGCACTTCTCCACGCCGCCGTTCGTCTTCGCGCACTGGTACTCGCAGCCGTCCTGCTGCATGCCATCGATGTCGAAGAAGCCGGGCTTGCAGTCGGTGGCCGGGTTGAACGAGCACAGGCTGCCCGAGCACGTCGGCGTCGCGGAGAAGAACTCGCACACGCGACCGCACAGGCCGCAGTTGTTGATGTCGGCCGTGAGGTCGATCCCCTCGTCCGTCTTCCCGTCGCAGTCGTTGTCGAGGTTGTCGCAAGCCTCGACGCCGTTGTTGCTCTTGAAGCACTTGTACTCGCAGCCGTCCGAGCTCGCGTACGGGCCGCTCGTGGTGTCGCCATCGACGTCCTCGAAGCCGGGGAAGCAGCCGGTGATGACGCACTGGCTGTTGCTGCAGACGGTCTGGGCGCCCGGCTTGTTGCATTGCACGCCGCACGCGCCGCAGTTGAGCGGATCGCTCGTCGTGTCGAAGCCCTCGTCGATGTTGCCGTCGCAGTCGTCGTCCGCGCCGTTGCACGTCTCCTGGTGCACCGCGTTCGGATCGCAGGTCGCGCTCCCACTTCCACCGCTGCCGCTGCCGCTGCCGGCGTCCCCGCTGCCGACCGGGCCGCCATCGTCGGTCTCGCAGTCGATGCAGTAGTTGTTGAGCTTGCAGCTCGCCGAGGCGAACGACAGCGACGCCACCAGCGGGAGCCACAGCGCGCGTCGCTTGCGCAGCACGAGGGCGAGGAGCACGGCGCCGATCGCCGCGAAGCCACCCGCGTCGCCGCCGCCGCCCGCATCGCAACCGCCGCCGGCCGCCGTCACGAGGTGACCGTGCGAGCCAATGCCGCACTGGCCGAGGTTGCATGTCTCGTGGTTCGGGCAGGTGATCTGCGCGCACTGGTCGGCCACGCACGCGTCCGTCACCGGGTCACAGACCTGGTTCGGCGGGCAGAAGCGGTCGGCGCACTTGTTCGTGATGCACGCCTTCGTCGTCGGGTCACAGACCGTGCCGTCCGGGCAGTCGGTCGGGCAGCCCGTCGCGACGCACGCGCCGTCCTGGCAGACCTGGGCCGCGTCGCACTGCACGTTGTCGCAGCTCGCGACGCAGGCGCCCGCGCGGCAGAACTGGTCGGTGCCACACGTCACGCTCGCGCACGGGTCGACGGCGCACGCGCTGTTGATGCAGACCTGGCCAGCCGTGCAGAGCGGCAGGTAGTCACACGTGTTCGGGACACAGGCGCCGTCGCGACCGCGGCAGACCGCCGGCGCGGTGCACTGGTTATTCGGATCGTTGCAGACCGGGGCGCAGGTCGAGCCCTGGCACGTCTGCTCGTTGCCGTCCATGTCGTTCGGGCACGTGACGCCGAAGCACGGGTCGTCGACGCACAGGTTGTTCGCGTCGCACTTCTTGCCGTTGGGGCAGGGGAACTCGCTCATGACGCACGGCGCGGCGCACACGCCGTGGTCGCAGACGCCGTTGTCGCAGAGGCTGCCTTCGTCGATCTTGCCGTCGCAGTCATCGTCGATGTTGTTGCAGACCTCGGTGCCGCTGCCCGTGCCGCCGACGCACTGCGGGGCGCCGTTGATGCATTCGTTGATGCCGCTCGAGCACGCGCCCGAGCCATTGAGCGAGCAGGCGGAGCCGATGCCCGGGATGTCCTCGTCGACGATGCCGTCGCAGTCGTCATCGATGCCGTTGCAGATCTCGGTGGTCGGGCCGGTGGCGCCCTGGCACTGCAGGACGCCGCCCGTGATGCAGACGAAGTGACCGGGCGAGCACGCGCCGATCGAGCTGCCGCACGGCTGGCCGGAGTCCACGGTGTTGTCGTCGACGGTGCCGTCGCAGTCGTCGTCGATGTTGTTGCAGGTCTCGGTCGTGGGCCCGACCTGGCCCGCGCACGAGATGGTGCCGCTGGTGCAGATCGTCTGGCCCTGCTTGCACGCACCGACCGCGCTTCCGCCGCACGCCACGCCGATGCCAGCCGGGCTGTCGTCGACGATCCCGTTGCAGTTGTCGTCGAGGCCGTTGCAGATCTCGGTGCCGGGCTGGACGCCACCGGTGCACTTTAGCGTGCCGCCCGTGCAGTTCAGCGTGCCCTGGGTGCAGATGCCGACGTTCGAGCCGCAGGCGCCGCCGCCGCCCGGGTTGCCTTCATCGATCTGCCCGTTGCAGTTGTCATCGAAGTTGTTGCAGATCTCGATGTTGTTGCCGGTGTTGTCGTCGCAGGTGAGGACGCCGTTCAGGCAGACGATGTTGCCCTCCTTGCAAGAGTCCGCGTCGGGGCCATCGCACGTGTTGCCGATCGTTGGATCGGTCGGCGCGTTGTCGACCTGACCATCGCAGTTGTTGTCCTTGAGGTCGCAGACCTCGGACGTCGGGCCGATCGAGCTGTGGCAGGTGAGCGCGCCGGACTTGCAGACGGTGGTGCCGGCCTGGCACTCGCCGAGCTTGGGGCCGTTGTCGCAATCGGCGGCGCTGTCGCAGAGGCAGTCGCTGCCGACGCCGGTCGGCGCGTTGTCGATCTGGCCGTCGCAGTCGTTGTCCAGACCGTCGCAGATCTCGGCGGTCGGCACGCACGGCGGCGTGAGACCGGTGACGCGGATGAGCATGTCCTCGAAGTCGTTGTCGCCGCCGCGGAAGAGATCCTCGAAGCCAAAGATGAAGGACTTGGCTTTGAACTTCGACTGGTAGACCAGGTAGTGGACGAAGTCGCCGTCGTTGTTGAGGTCCTTGTCGGTGAAGTAGATCTTGCCGAACTGCGAGTGTCCGCTGGCGTTGACGGTGAAGTCACCGCAGTTGTCCTTCTCGGCGGACGTCTTGCCGACGCTGCCCTCGGGCGTGATCATGTAGAACGAGATGAAGCCGCCCCGGTAGCGGCCCGCAGTCTGCTCGGCCTTGAAGTCGACCTGGATGAAGCCCGGATCGGCTGCCGAACCGGTGTCGTTCGTCTCTTCCGCGTTCTGCTTGTAGAACGCGGCGCTGCCGTAGTGCTGCGCGTTCGCGCCCGGCGGCGGCGCGACCATCGGGACACCGCACCCGAGAACGACGTGGAGGTTCGCGATGCGGCCGGCGGCGGTGGAGACGTCGTCGCCGACGTTGTACCAGCCGATGGAGTTCTCGAAGCCAGCGCCCTCGCCGAGGTCTTCGAAGGTGACGACATGTCCGGCCGTCGTGTCGGGGATGAAGAGCGTCGGGGTCTCCGTCGCGTCGACGACAGGATCGATATCGGTCGCGGCCGTGAACGGCCCGGCGAAGGTCGCGGTGTTCGGCTCCTCGCCGTGTCGCTTGAAGAAGTTGAACATGCCGCACGTCTTCGCCGTGAAGCAGCCCTGGCCGCTGTCCGAGACCGGGACGATCGAACCGTCAACCTGGGTCACTGTTGCGGACGCGCTGGTCGCGATCGAGACGATCACGAACGCAAGCACGCCCCTAAGCACGGAGCGATTCCTCATCGTCCGCCAGGATACATCAGGCGTGTCGAGGAAAGACCAGCTTTGCGAGCGCGAGTGCGCCTTGTTTCCACGGCACGCGATGCGTCACACCGGCGGTGCCGAGTGAGTCCGCGTGCGCGAGATACCACATGTAGTTGCGGACGAGCGCGTCCTTGTTCGAGTACTGCGGCGTCCATCCGAGCTGCGTGCGCGCGCGGTCGATCGAGACGAACGAGTCCTCGGTCACCGTCTCGTAGATCCAAGGGTAGAGCGGCGAGAGCTTCACCTTCTCGAGGGCGCGCAGCGCCCACAGCGCCGGCGCGACCGGCAGCGAGCGCATCTTCCGACCGTGACCCGCGGCGTCGAGCACCGACTGGAAGTCCTCGCGCAGCGTGGTGAACTCCGCGGCGCCGACGTTGAACGTGTCGTTCGCTCTTGCCTCGTCGATCGTGCCGGCGAGCCAGATCGCCGAGCACAGGTCCTCGACGTCGAGCAGCTGGTACTTGTTGCGGCCCGCGCCGAGGATCGGAAAATCTCTGCCCTCGCGCGCCCACTCGTACATCAGCGCGAACACGCCCAGGCGCTCGGGGCCGACGAACGACTTCGGCCGGAGGATGGGGACGATCTGCCCGGCCTTGCGTGCGGCTTCGCACACGTGCTCGGCCTCGACCTTCGCGATGCCGTACGGCCCGACGCCGTGCATCTGGTCGCTCTCGACGAGCGGGTGGTGGTCGGGGACGCCGTAGACCGCCGTCGACGACACGTGGACGACGCGCTTGCACTTCGCCTCGCGGGCGGCCTCGAGCACGGTGCGCGTGCCGTCGATGTCGATCGTGTGGATCTCCTCGGGCGCGTACAGCGGCAGCGCGGCCGCCGCATGGCACACGAGGTCGATGCCCTCGCACGCGCGGCGCATCGCGGCGCGATCGCGGATGTCGCCGCGGAGCTCGGTGATCCGCGGCCGCTCCGGGTAGTCGAACGGCTCGCGGTCGAACGAGACGACCGTCTCGCCCTTCTCGAGGAGGTAGCGGACAAGGTTGATGCCGAGGAACCCGGCGCCGCCAGTGATGAGCCAACGCATGCGGCCTCCTTATCACGGGTGCAAGAGCGCTGTGCCGGCGATGCGCACGTTGTTCGGCGCCGCGCGCCGCTCTATGATGGAGCGATGCGCGCGTCGAACCGGGGTGTGGTCCTGCTGATCGTGTCGACGGGGTGCAGCTTCGCGCCGACGGGCGCGGCGCCCGGCCTCGACGCGCCGCCTGGGGGCCGGGACGCGCCGCCGGGCGCGGCCGATGCCGCCGCCGACGCTCGGCCGGATGCGCCCCCCGATGCCGAGGTCTTCGCGCAGAGCTGCACCGACGCGTCCGATGGTGCGCACACGCTCTACGTGGCCGGCAATCCCGCGCAGCCGTGGGTTGCTCACTGCGTCGGTGGGCTCACCTATCTCCCGGTGACCGAGGCGTCCAATTTCGGGCAATACACCGTCGGCGGGAAGGCAACCGGAACCACGGTGAAGACGACGTATCCGCTCGTGCGCATCGATCCGGTGACGCTCGCGGTCGACATCGATGACCAATCGCAAGCCCACTCGAGCGGCACGCTCGCGCATCCGAACCACCCTGACCCGATCCCGGTCACCTCGATGCCGCTCGGCGTCGCGATGGACTGCGTCGGTCCGAACAGCTCGACGGGAGCGGCCTCGATCGACCTGACGGGGACGCCCTTCCACGTCACGTCGACGTTCGCGCTGGGCGGCAACATGAACGGAGGCACCACCACGACCGTGAACCGGGTCATCACGCTGCGGGGAGGTGGCAACTGCGGGTGGAATGCGCCGGCCGGGGCGCACGGAAATCCGTTCAACACCGCGGCCGACGTGACGCTCCAGCTCGCTTACGGCCCGTAGCGCCCGGAGCGCGAGTCCGCCGGCTTCAGGTGGCGGCGGAGAGGACCTTCGCGAGCGTCTTGCCCATCTCGGCCGGCGTCGGCGAGACGGCGATGCCGGCGGCCAGGAGCGCGGCGATCTTGTCGGAGGCGGCGCCCTTGCCACCGGAGATGATCGCGCCGGCGTGGCCCATGCGCTTGCCCGGCGGGGCCGTCTGGCCGCCGATGAAGGCAGCGACCGGCTTCTTGATGTTCTCCTTGATGAACTGCGCGGCGCGCTCCTCGGAGTCGCCGCCGATCTCGCCGATCATGAAGATCGAGGAGGTGCCGGAGTCCTCCGCGAACCACTGCAGGGCGTCGATGAAGTCGGTGCCCTTCACCGGATCGCCGCCGATGCCAATGGCCGTCGACTGGCCGAGGCCGAGCGCGGTCAGCTGGTGCACGATCTCGTACGTCAGCGTGCCGGAGCGCGACACGACGCCGACGCCGCCCGCCTTGTGGATGTAGCCCGGCATGATGCCGACCTTGCACTGGCCGGGCGTGATGACGCCGGGGCAGTTCGGGCCGACGAGGATGACGCCCTTGTAGTCGCGGTCGAGGACGTACTTGACCTTGACCATGTCGCGCGCCGGGATGCCCTCGGTGATCGCGATGATGAGGCGGATGCCGGCGGCGGCCGCCTCGAGGATCGAGTCCGCGGCGAACGGCGGCGGCACGTAGACCACGCTGGTGTTCGCGCCGGTGTGGGTCACGGCCTCTTCCACCGTGTCGTACATCGGGACCTGCTCGAGGCCGGCGACCTTCGCCCCGCCCTTGCCCGGCGTGACGCCGGCGACGACGCGCGTGCCGTACTCGACCATCTGCTTGGCGTGGAACGCGCCGGCCGCGCCGGACATGCCCTGGACGACGAGCTTGGTGTCGTGACCGACGAGGACGCTCACGAGTGGCCTCCCTTCGCCGCCGCGACAACCTTCTGGGCACCGTCCGCCATGTCGGCCGCCGCCACGATGTTCAACTTGCTCTCTGCGAGCATCTTCTTGCCGAGCTCCACGTTCGTTCCTTCCAGGCGTACGACGAGCGGCACCTCGAGGCCGACCTCCTTCACCGCGGCGATGACGCCCGCGGCGATCGTGTCGCACTTCATGATGCCGCCGAAGATGTTGACGAAGATCGCCTTCACGCCCGGGTCGGACGTGATGATCTTGAACGCCGCCGTGACCTTCTCGGCCGTCGCGCCGCCGCCGACGTCGAGGAAGTTGGCGGGCTTACCGCCGTAGAAGTTGATGATGTCCATCGTCGACATCGCGAGGCCCGCGCCGTTGACCATGCAGCCGATGTTGCCCTCGAGGGCGACGTAGCTGAGGTCCCACTTCTTCGCCTCGATCTCGGAGGCCTCCTCTTCGTTCGGGTCGCGCAGCGCCTCGAGCTCCGGGTGGCGGTACATCGCGTTGTCGTCGAAGTTGATCTTCGCGTCGAGCGCGAGGACGCGGCCGTCCTTCGTGGTGATGAGCGGGTTGATCTCGAGGAGCGAGCAGTCCATCTCCTCGTAGCACTTCGTCAGCGCGGGCATGAACTTGCCGAGGGCGGACGCGTGCTTGCCGCTCATGCCGAGGGCCTTCGCGAGCTTGCGCGACTGGTAGTCGCACCAGCCGGTCGCGGGGTCGATCGGCTCGCGGAGGATCTTCTCGGGGTGGCTCGCCGCCACCTCCTCGATGTCCATGCCGCCCTCGCGCGACGCCATGACCGTGACCTTGCCGGTCGCGCGGTCGAGCAACATGCCGAGGTAGTACTCGTGCTCGATGGCGAGGCCTTGCTCGACGAGCAGCCGCTGCACCTTCTTGCCCTCCGGGCCGGTCTGGTGCGTGACGAGGGTCATGCCGTAGATCGCCTTGACGGCGGCCTCGGCGGCGGCCGTGTCCTTCGCGACCTTCACGCCGCCGCCCTTGCCGCGTCCACCCGCGTGGATCTGCGCTTTGACGACGACGACCTGGCCGCCGGACTCCTGCTGCACCTTCGGGATGGCCGCGATCGCTTCCTCGGCCGTCATCGCGGCGATGCCGAAGGGCACCGGCACGCCGTACTTCTGGAACAGCTGCTTCCCTTGGTACTCGTGGATCTTCACGGACCGCGGTGTACCACGCGCGCTCCCGGGTGCGGGATGGGCGACGGCGCGATGTAACGCTAGGCTGCGCCCATGCAGCTGCCGCTCGGGAACTTGCGCGACCGGCTCGCCGTGGTGCCGCAGATCGGGCGCGTCGAGTGGATCGGCGTGCGGCCGGGGCGCGCGGAGCCGATGATCGTGGTCGACGAGGCGGTCGCGATCGCGGAGCGCGGGCTCGCGGGGGACCGGGCCGTGAAGGGGCGCGTCGGCGGGACCCGGCAGATCACGCTCGTGCAGGCCGAGCACCTGCCGGTGGTCGCCGCGCTCGCGGGCCGCGCGGTGGTCGCGCCCGAACAGCTGCGCCGAAACCTGGTGGTGGCCGGGATCAACCTCGTGGCGCTCGTGCGGTTGCGATTCGCGATCGGCGACGAGGTCGTCCTCGTGGGGACCGGGCCGTGCGCGCCGTGCGGGAAGCTCGACACGCTCGTCGGCCCCGGTGGCTTCCAGGCGGCACGCGGGCACGGCGGCATCACCGCAAAGATCGAGCGCGGCGGGCGGCTCCGGCGGGGCGATGTCGTCCGCGTGCTCGGGCCGGCGGGCGCGGCGGAGGGTCGATAGGTTGTAACCGCCGGCGCCGGGCGTCGCCTAAAGAGCATGCTCCCCACTGCCCAGGCCCCGCTGCCCACCGGCAAGGCGGTCGAGGTCTTCTTCGACGGCGACTGCCCGCTCTGCATGCGCGAGATCCGGATGTTGCAGCGGAAGGATCGCGGGGGGCGCATCCAGTTCACCGACATCGCGGCGCCGGCCTTCGAGGCCGGGACGTACGGCACGACGCAATCCGAGCTCATGGCGCGGATCCACGGGCGGCTCGCGGATGGCACCTGGATCGAGGGCGTCGAGGTGTTCCGGCAGCTCTACACGGCCATCGGATGGCGCACGGCGGTCGCGTTCACCCGCCTGCCGATCGTCTCGCACCTGGTTCGGCTCGGCTACCACCTCTTCGCGAAGAACCGGCTGCGGTTGACGGGGCGCTGCGCGCCCGATGGCACGTGCGCCGTGCCGCATCAAACCTGACATGAGGCTGTCAGCGGCGGGCGGCAAGCTGCTGACATGACCATCGAACCCTCCGCGCCCGCCCTCCCGACTCACACCGGCAGCTGCCACTGCGGCGACCTTCGCTTCGAGGTCACCCTCGACCCGAGCGCCGCGACCCGCTGCAACTGCACGATCTGCACGAAGCTGGCGATCGTCGGCGCACACGTGAAGCCCGACGCGTTCCGGCTCGTCGCCGGCGACGAGTCGAAGCTCGGCACGTACGAGTGGGCGAGCAAGTCCGCCCAGCGCTTCTTCTGCCCGCGTTGCGGCGTTCACGCCTACGGCCGCGGCTCCCTCGCGCAGCTCGGCGGCGCCTTCGTCTCGATCAACCTCAACTGCCTGGACGATATCGAGGTCGGCGACGTGCAGATCCGCCACTGGGACGGCCGCCACGACAACTGGATGGCCGGCCTGCGCGATCAGCCGTGGAAGATCTTCGCCGCCTCCTGAGGCGCGCCCCACCCGTGCAGCTCGCGCGTTCTCCCACTCGCGGTCCCGTCCTCGGGGACGCTGTCACGTTTGTCAACTCTGGCTCGCGACACATCCCCAATGATTCAAGCACCCTAACTGGGGACGCTGTCATGTTTGTCAACTCTGGGACGGTGTGGTCCACATCCGATCCCGCTGTCCGAAACCCGGACGACGCGACGGCGCCCGCGTTTTCGCAGGGTTGACAAACTTGACAGCGTCCCCGGGCAAACGGGCGCAACGATTGGCTTTTGTCGAAGAGCGAGAGTTGACAAACATGACAGCGTCCCCGGGGGCGCCCGGGGGGCGGGTCAGGGGCGCAGCGCTCGTGAGACGGCGTCCGCGAGCGGCGTCGTGGGCCGGCCGATCAGGCGGTGCAGCGTGCCGGTCGCGTCGTCGAGCTCGCCGCGCGTGATGCCCTCGTCGGCGTTCGCGAGGATGGCCGCCATGGCCGCGGGCAGCCCGAAGCTGACGAGCAGGTCCGCGTATGCGGCGGGCGGCAGGTTCGCGTACGCGACGGGCTTGCCAGACTGCTTCGCGACCTCGGCCGCGAGCTCCGTCATCGTGAACGGCCGGTCGCCCGCGAGCTCGTAGACCTGGTTCGCGTGGCCTTCGGACGTCAACACGGCGACCGCGGCGGCGGCGTAGTCCGCGCGGGCGGCGGCGGCGATGCGTCCGTCCTGCGCCGCGCCGGCGATGGAGCCGTGGGCGAGCGCGGGCGCGAGGTTCTCCGTATAATTCTCGTGGTACCAGCCGTTCCGCAGGAGCACGAACGGCACGCCGGACGCACGCAGCGCGACCTCGGTGGCGAGGTGCTCGCGGGCGAGCTCGAGCGTCGACGTGTCGGCGTGAAGAATGCTCGTGTACGCGAGCAGCTCGACCTTCGCGCGCTTCGCCGCCGCGATGACGGCCCCGTGCTGCGCGGCGCGCTGGCCGACCTCGTTCGACGAGATGAGGAGCACCCGCTCGACGCCCGCGAACGCCGCGTCGAGGGTCTCGGGCGCGCGGTAGTCCGCCTGCCGGACCGCGACGCCGAGCTTCGCGAAGACCGCGGCCTTGTCCGGTGAGCGGACGGCCACCGCGATCTGCGAGGCAGGGAGCTTCGCGAGCAGCTGCGTGACGACGTGGTGGCCGAGCTTTCCGGTGGCGCCTGTGATGAGGATCATGCCTGCACCTTGGGCCTCACCCATGTGCGACACAATCGGTCAATCACGTACACATCGTGCTGTATAATCGCACGATGCTCGGACCGCGTGATCTCCCGCTGCTCCCGGTGTTCGTGGCGGTCGCGACCACCGGCTCGTACACCGCCGCCGCCCGCGAGCTGCGGCTGACGAAGAGCGTCGTCAGCCAGCACGTGCGCACGCTCGAGGAGCGCGTCGGCGTCCGCCTGCTCGAGCGGACCACGCGGCGCGTGCACGTCACGCAGATCGGCGAGCTCGTCCTCGAGGCGGCGCGTGGAGTCGCGAGCGCGGTCACGGCGCTCGAGCACGTGATCGAGGGGCAGCGCGAGGAGCCCAGCGGAACGCTGCGGGTCACGGCGCCGAACGACCTGGCGATCGTGAACGCGCTCGCGCCGATCGCGGCGGCGCTCGTACGGCGCTACGCCGGGATGCGCGTCGAGCTCATCACTGACGACGCGGTGCGCGACCTCGTCAAGGACGGCCTCGACGCCGCGGTGCGGCTCGGCACGCTGTCGACATCGAGCTACGTGGTCCGGCGGTTCGGCGAGGAGTCGGAGATCATCGTGGCCGCGCCATCCGTGATCGAGGCGCGCGGGGCGATCACCCATCCGCGGCGGCTGATCGGCGCGCCGTGGGTGAGCCACACGACGGTCGGTCGGCGCAGCGCATTCACGCTGCGGTCCGCGGCCGGCGGAACGCAGGCCATCACGGTGGACGTGCGCGCGCTCGCCACCACGGCGGAGGCGATCCGCCAGCTCCTCATCGGCGGTGTCGGTTACGGCATCATGCCGGCGCACATCGTGGGCGATGACCTCCGCGCCGGTCGCTTGCGCCGCGTCTGCCCGACGTGGAGCGGCCGGCGCATCTCGCTCCACGTGCTCACGCCCACGCGCCAGACGCCTCCGCGCGTGCGAGCGTTCCTCGCCGTGCTGCCCGGGGCCCTCGCGCAGCTCGGCTTCAGCGAGCGGTGATCGGTGCCTCGGCGGGGACCGGCTCGTTGAACGACTGCGAGCAGCTGTCCGTGCCGTGCCCCACGACGATGAAGCTCGGATTCATCGGCTGGAACGGGTTGTCTCCATCGTAGGACTTCCTCGCGTTGAACCGCGTGCCGATGTACTGGCGGCAGCCGCGAATGAACCGGAACGTCACCCGCTGCGGATCGCTGAGGCTGGTGATCGCGCCCGCGTGGATCGCGGCCGTGCACGGCGTCGAGTACACGTCGTACTGGTTTGTCCCCGTCGCGATGCCGTGATCGGCCGTTGGTCCGTCGCACCAGCACGTGGTCACGGCGCCCGGCTTGGCATTCACGTGCGCGAAGTCGTCGGGGCAGTCGACCTCGCCGCGCGGCGCGACGTGGGCGACGTTCGACGACGGCGTCGTATCGTACATGTAGGGGTCGAGCTTGTAGAGGACGAAGGTGCCCACCACGACGAACGCGACCAGCCCGCCCACGATCTTGATGATCTGCCGGTTCTCGGCCCGCTGCTTGCGCTGGTAGGTGGAGTCGGACTCGAGCATCGTGCTCGCGACAATCGGCCAGAACCGCGCCGCGTTCAGCGCGCAGCGAGCAGCAGCTCGAGGCCACGCGCGGAGATCGCCGGGAGCGCGCGATGCGCCGGCCGCGCGAACAGGTAGCCCTGGAACAGCCGGACGCCCTGGTCGCGCAGATAGACGAACTCCTCGTCGGTCTCGATCCCCTCGGCGATGACGCCGAGCTGGAGCGCGTTGCAGGTGGCCAGGATCCCGGCCACGATGGCGCGGCGGACCGGATCCTGGTGGATGTTCCGCGTCAGCGACATGTCGAGCTTGATGTAGTCGGGCTGGAACTCGGCGAGGAGGTTGAGCCCCGAGAAGCCAGCGCCGAAGTCATCGATCGCGGTGCGGAAGCCCTGCGACTTGTACTCGGCAAAGATGCGGCGAAGGTGCGCGTGGTCGGTGATCTGTTCGCCCTCCGTGACCTCGAACATCAGCCGGCGCGGGTCGAAGTTCACCTCCGCGGCGGCCTCGAGGGTCGCCCGGATGCACGTCTCGGGCCGGTAGATCGCGTTCGGCAGGAAGTTGATGCTGAGGATGCCCTCGAGCCCGAGCTCGCTCGCGAGCTGGATCGCCCGCACGCGACACGCCTGGTCGAAGCGGTATCGGTTCGAGTCGTTGACCTTGGCGAGGATCTCGCTCGCGGGCTCGCCGGCCGGGCCGCGGACCAGCGCCTCGTAGCCAAAGCAGCGCGCGCTCCCGACCTCGACAAACGGCTGGAACGCCATCGTGAAGTCGAAGTCCAAGCCCGCGCCGGACAGGCACTCCTTGCACGACAGGCTGCGGAACTCGCTCGAGGTGGCCATCCGAGACAATCTAACAGCCGGCGAGTTTCTCGTCACCCGGGGCGGGCCCTGCGGAGGAGCGCGAGGTGAAACTGCCCGCGCACGCGGCCCGGGGTCATCACGACGGACACGTGTTGCTCGCCGCGCGCGAACTTGAAGATGAAGTCGAAGCTCTGCACGCGGACCCCGATCGGATCCGCCGCGAGCTCGGTGAAGCGCCCCTCGAACTCGCGGATCCGCGTGCAGGGCGCGATCTCCCGGAAGAAGTTGCGGCCGATGACGCGGTCCTTCGGTAGCCCGACGAGCCGGGACTCCGTGTCGTTGTAGTGGATGACGCGTCCGCGCGCGTCGAGGGTGATCAGCCCGTACGGGAGCCCGTCGAGCTTGTCGGGCGTGAGTTGCGCGACGGCGCCGAAGTCGATCCCCTGCGCGGGGCCCGCGAGGCCGGCGCTCGGCAACGGCGGCGGCACGAACGGCGCCGGGGGCGGCGAGGTCGCGAGGTCGTGCACGGGCGGGAGCGGCACCGGTGCCGCCGGAGGCGCGGCGGGCTCGGGGGCAGGCGCCGGGCTGCCCAGCGCCCGCCGGAGCTCGGCGTTCTCGGTCCGTAGCTCTCTCACCTCGTCCGCGAGGCGGAGGACCTCGCGCCGGAGCGCCGCCATCGCGTCGTCGGCGACGTCCCGCCCGGGCAGCCCCACCAGGGGCCGGGTGTCGCCGCTCGGTCGCGTGTGCGCGCGGTCGCTCACGCGCCCCCCACCTGGGCGACGCCGGCCGTGGGCGCGGAGCCCGCGAGCCCGAGGGCCGCGCCGTCGTCGAGGAAGCGCCGCAACCGCCCCGCGACCCGCTCGACCTCGAGCGCATCGAGGCGTCGCCCGACCGTGAGCGTCAGCAGGGCGAGCCGCGACCGGTCGCCGAGCTGCGCGAGCGAGACCTGGACCGCGGGCTCGCCATCGAGCTCGACGCGGGTGATCTCCCCTGCGTGCAGGCACGCCGCCGCGGCGCGCTGGATCGCCCGCAGCCCGGCGAGGATTCGCGCGTGATGCAGAGCGGGCAGCCCCTCGGCGGCCGTTCCGGCGAGGACTTGGTCCCCGTGGACGAGCGCGACGGAGCGCGCGCCGAGGCCGCGGGTCGCGCGGTCGAGCTCGTCGGCCAGCGCGTCGCTGCGCGGACCGCCGGGGCCGAGCCGCCCGGTCGCGGCGAACGCCGGCGCGCGCGCGGTCGGGAGCTGCTCGTCGCGGACGGCGTAGGCGTGCGCGACCGCCGCGTCGAGCGCCGCCGGCGCAGGGCGCTGGGCGCTGGACTGGGCGACGAGCCAGGCCCCCGCCGTCCAGAACGGCAGCGGGCGCAGCTCGACGATGCGCGCGTCGTTCGCATGGACGGTCACGCCGCGCACCCTTCCCAGGAGGGGGGCGACGTCCGCGGCGACGCCGGTGACGATGGGGACGAGCGCGGCGAGGTCGTCGGCGTCCCGGCTCGCGGCGCGATCGAGCACCAGGCCGCGCGCGTCCGACACGGTCGCACACTCGATCAACGTGAGCCCGCGGAGCCGCGCGGCGATCGCGTCGAGCTCGACCGGCGCGGGGCGATCCGCGTACAGCGGGGGGACGGTCGTGCTGTCCACCTGGCAGATCATGGCGAGCGTCTCCGTGCGCGCCGCGGCGCGCGCGAGTTGCTCGGCGTGCTCGGCGCGGGCCGCCTCCAGCGCGCGCCGATCGCGGTCGTGAGCGAGCGCGTGCTGACGCTCGCGGCGCTCTTGGAGCTCGTCGAGCTCGCGGACGCGAGCGTCGAGCCGACGCTGCGCACTCGCGCGGCCCGACCACAGCGTGATCAGCACGCTGCTCGTGGCGACGAGGACGAGCAGCAGCACCCCGAGCGGGCTCACGCTGCGACCGCGCGGCGGAGCTGATCCGCGAGCCAGAGGGCGTCGGCGCGCAGCGCACCGGGGCTCGCGCCGGAGCGCCCGAGCACGATCGTCGTGCGGGCGCCGTCGACGTCGGCGATCGCGAAGCTCGCCGCGCTGCCTTCGACGAGCGCGCAGTCCAGCGCGCCGCAGCCGAGCTCGGCGGCCGCGCGATCGAGGAACTCGCGCAGCGGGAGGACGAGCGCGACGGCGGCGCCGGCGAGCTGGGGGCCGAGGCCGTCGCTGGCCAGGACCGTCCCGGCGTCGTCGACGAGCAACGCGCCGGTGACTTCTGGGTTTCCGCGCGCTACTTGATCGAATAGAGCCGTGAAGGACATCCCGTGCACGATGGCATCTGCCGTCGAGCCGGCAACGCGCGACGCTGGAACAGACCATGCGCGGCGTGGCGCGCGCGCGCGGTCGAATTGCCGTAACCGCCGGACGTCCGGGACGCCTAAGTCAATCGACGCCGCGTCGGAGACCGCGCATCGATGGCGGCCGCTCTCGATCGGCTGGTCGGCTCCGTCGATAACGCCTGTGCGGAGGAGGCCGACCGCGACGACGCGATCTCAGAGCCCGATCGAGTCGATCGCGACCACCGTCGCCATCCACTGCGCGAGCTTGTCCTCGGCCGCGAGCGCCACGTGGATCTCGCGCAGGTTGCGCGGCGCGAAGCCGGCGAACGTGCGGACCGCCTCGAGCAAGAGCCGGGCCCCGAGCGCGTGGGGCACGCCGCCGACGCCCGTGCCCAGGGCCGGGAACGTGATGGACCGATGGCCGCGCCGCTCTGCCTCGAACAGCGTCCGCAGCACCGCGCGCTGCACGCAGATCGCGCCGTCGAGCGCGGCGGCCGCGTGCGCGACCTCGGCGCAGTGGAGGCGGCCCGAGCGCGTCCACACCACCTGGCCCATCGTGATGGGGCCTTGCGCGCGCGCCTCGCGCTGGATCTCGTCGCCGCCCGCGAGCCGCAGCGCGTGAGCCACGCCGAGCTCCATCTCGAGCTGCTCGTTCGCGGCGCTGACGATGACGTCAGTCGTGGCGGTCGTGATGTCGCGCTGCTCGAGCTGCACGGTGACCTCGCCGACCCGGCTCAGGCCGCCCTCGTGGCCGCGCAGATCTGGCCGCGGCGTGGCGATGCGCTCGAGCATGCGCGCCACCGCGAGCGCCGACTCCGGTCGGTCGCACGGGGCCTTGCACAGGAGCCGGCCGAGCACGGCGCCGAAGTACGCCGCGACCGGATCGCGGCTCTCGGGCGCGATGTACGGCTG
>JANXOM010000313.1 GCA_025353585.1 Deltaproteobacteria bacterium | reverse complement strand
GAAGACGCCGACCTGCGCGCCGCCGGTGCCCGGGCCGCCCGCGTTGCCGTCGTTCCCGCGCGTGCCGCCGGTGCCGTTGCCGCCGCCATTGCCGTGGCCGCCTGCGCCGCCCGACGTCCCGCCCGCGCTCGTCCCGCCGCTCGCGCCACCGTTGCCGCCGACGCCGGGGTTACCACCCGCGCCGCCCGTCTGCCCGCATTGCGACGGGCCACCGGGGCCGCCGTTGGGCACGGTGTGGCTGTCGCAGAAGCCGCTCGAGTGCTCGACGCCGGGCCCGCCGATCGTCCCGTTCCCGCCGGGCGCGCCGACGCTGCCATCGGCGCCATCGAAGCCCGGGCCCCCCACGCCCGGCATGATGGTGCAGTTGCGGAGCTCCACCATGACGGAGTTGGTCGCGCGGATCGCGAAAGAGCTCGCGCCCGCGGCGGACTCGTCGTTGCTGCGGATCGTGATGTTCTCGAGCGCGGCGAGGCTCGTGACGCCGTCGAACGTGACGACAGGAGACCGGCCGTCGAGCTCGGTCTGCGCCACCGTGGTCGGCGACCACACCGCGTCGTACCCGCCATAGATCTGGACGCCCGACGGCACCGTGATCTGCTCGTTGAACGTGCCCGTGGTGACGTAGATCGGCAGCGGCGGCGAGCTCGCGGCGGCGAGCGCGATGCCCTTCGCGAGCGACTTGAACGGCGCCTCGCGCGCCCCCGTGCCCGAGTCGTTGCCCGTGTGCGAGACGTAGACCGCCTGACACGGCAGCTCGCCGCACCCGCCCCCCGAGCCGGTATCGATCGCGCCCGGCGCGTCGATCGAGCCGCTACCGCCGGAACCGCTATCGACGGTGCCTTCCGCGCCATGCGCGCACGCACCCGTCGCCACGAGCAAGACTAGGCCCAACCTCATCCGCCGATCATAGCGCACCGGCGCGGCCATCGCGCCATCCGATTCAGCGGCGAGACGCGTCGATCACGGGCGGCTCGCCCGCGACGCCGTGGATGAACATGGCCTGTGTGCCAAAGGCAACGAAGCGGCCTTCATCATCCCACACCTCGCACTCCGCGCTCGCCCAGCCCATGCGCGCCCGCGTCAGCCGCACCGCGACGAGCAGCCACTCGCGCGCCGTATCGTCGACGGCGTGGACGGTGAGGTCGAGGCTCGGCGCGAAGAAGCGATAGCCGCCGGGGCCGATCGCGCGATGCAGGGCCGTGGGCATCGTGTCGATCAGCGGCGGCAACGCGAGGCGGTCGAAGCCGTTCGCGTCGCGCTGCGGCGCGCGATAGCGCATCCAGCGGGCGTAGCGCGCCGGGCCCGCCGTCCAGTCGGCCCGCCAGAACGGCTCGCCGTCCGCGATGCGCGTCTCGAGCTGCTGGTAGAAGGCAAAGCGCGCGTGCGGGTTGCTGCCGGCGCCGTCGTCGACGGGGCGCGCGTCGGCCAGCGCGGCCACGACCGGGACCGCCGCGCCGCGGACGTCCGGCCCGCGACGGTCGCGGCACCACGTGGACAGGACCTCCACGCCCGCGTTGTCCTCGCCCTCGTTCTGGTTCTCGGCGTCGCGCACGGTGACGCGGACCTGCGCCGCGGCGCCGCCGCGCCGGACGACGTGGACATCGGCGACGAGCCGGCCGGCGTGGATCGGCGTGGCGAACATCGCGGTCGTCGAGGCGAGGCGAAGCAGCGGATCGCCGAGCGCGGCCTGCGCGGCGCGGAGCGCGCACGTCAAGACGACGCCGCCCGACGGCAGCACGTAGTCCCAGTGCGACGGGAGCACGAGGTGATAGCGGCCCGGGACGACGGGGTCGGCGTGCACGGCCGTGTCCGCCGCGAGATCGGCGCCGCTCGTCACGCCGGGACCGCGAGCTTGAGCACGCGCGCGAGCCGCTGCAGATCGCCGGCGAGCTGCGCCGCCCCCGCCTCGCCCGCGCGCCCGCGCCGACGCAGCTCCGGCAGCCGCGCGAGCAGCGACCACGTGGCGTTCTGCGCCGACCAGAGATCGACGACGCTCTTCATCCGGCTGGCGACGTCCGCCGCGCGGATGACCGTATCGAGCGCGAGCGGATCGAGGTCGCCCTCGCTGGCCCCCGCGACGCGATCGATCAGCCGGCGCAGCCCCAGGCTCGCGGCGAGCGCGATCTCCGGCGTATCGAGGCTGACGCGCACCTCGACCGCCTCCGCCATGTGCTGACGCAGCGACGCGAAGCTCGCCGCCTCCGCGCGCAGGTTCATCAGCACGCGGCGCCGCAGGGTCGCCTCGGCCGTCGTGTGGAGCACCTCGGGGACCGGCAGCTCGTGGGCGACGAGCCAGCGGATCAGCGGCGCGTGACTCTCGTACGCGTGCGCGAGCTCGTCCTGGGCGCTCCGGATGGACTCGCCGAGCACGGCGCTCAGCACGCGCTCGCGGCTCGACGGCAGGAGCGCCCCGAGGGAGAGCTGGGCGCCCGGGAAGTGCCGATCGATCGCGCGCTGGGCCGCGAACACGTCCGCCGTGTTGAGCGCGCTGGTCAGCTCGTCGACGATCACCTCCCACGCGGCGGCTCCGGGCGGCATGCGCACGCCTCCCGTCACGTGCTGCTCGCCGAGATAGAGCCCGGCGAAGCACAGCTCCGTGAGCGCCTCCGTGAGCTGAGACCGCACGCGCACCGTGCCGGCGACCATGCGCGCGCGCCCCGAGCGCCGCTCGCTGCGGTCGACGAACTCCACCTGGTACCCGTGCACGCCCGCCGTGGACAGCGGCGAGGGCCCGGAGGTGGAGGACACCAGCGAATGCGGGTGGCTGGGATCGACGAGGGTGTGGACGGCCACGTGCGCGCAGACCTTCGCGGGATCGACGCGCGCCGGAACGACGCGCTGGGCCCACACCAGCCGTCCGTCGCCCTCGCTCTCCAGGTTCGAGCGCGCCGCCGAGAGCCGATCGATCATCTCCGGCTCGACCGCGTCGCCGCCCACGTCCTCGATCAGCTCGGCCACGCGGGCCGCGTACTGCATGCACTGCACGGTCTCGATGCCGGACAGGTCGTCGAAGAACCAGCCGCAGCTCGTGTACATGAGCATCGCGTGCCGAGCCATCTCCATCAGCGATAGCGCGCGCACCCGCTCGGCGGCGACGAGCCCGTGCGCGGCGTGGGCCTGCAGGAACCGATCGCGAGCCGCCGCCGTCCGGTCGAGGACCACGTCGATGTACGCGTCGCGCGCGGCCCACGGATCCTTGAACAGGAGCCGGCCGACCGTGTCGAGCGCGGCCGCCGCCTGATCGCGGAGCCAGTCGAGCGCGTCGCGCAGCGGCCGCCGCCAGCGCTGGTTCCAGCCGGGCTTGCCGCCGCTGTTGCAGCCGCAGTCGTCACGCCACCGCGCGGTGCCGTGGACGCAGCTCCACGACGTGTCCTCGGCGAGCTCGACCTCCCACACCGCCGGGTTGCACGCGCGGAACTCGCCGTAGTTCGTCAGGCGCGTGGCGTTCCAGCCATCCTCGACCTGCGTCAGCGCCCAGGCGAGCGCCATGTCGCCGTAGCGGTGGTGGTGGCCATAGGTCTCGCCGTCCGTCGCGATGTGGCAGAGGGTGGCGCCGCCGTCCTCGACTTCGGGGCGATGGATCATCCGCGAGATGATCTTGTGGCCGTCCGCGAGGAGGCGCTCGAACGCGACCGCCTGCGCGGTGGCGCCGTCGTAGAAGAATAAATCGATCGACCGGCCCGATGGCAGCGCGCACTTGTAGGCGCGGCCCGGCTCGACGGGTGACGTGCGCCGAGCCCCGCCCGGCGGCCGCCAGGCCCGCGCCTGGTGGGGCGCGAGGACGGTGAACGCGATGCCTTCGGCGGCGAGCGCCTCGAGCGACGCGGTGTCGACGGCACACTCCGGTAGCCACATGCCCTCGGGCATGCGGCGGAAGCGGCGGCGGAAGTCCGCGACGCCCCAGCGGACTTGCGTCGCGCGATCGCGCGCCGACGCGAGCGGCATGATCATGTGGTTGTAGGCCTGCGCCATCGCGGAGCCGTGGCCACCGAAGCGCTCGACGCTCGCGCGATCCGCGGCGATCAGCGCGTCGTGGACATCGCGCGCGTGGAGCTCGAGCCAGGACATCAGCGTCGGCCCCACGTTGAAGCTCATGCGCTCGTAGTTGTCGACGATGCCGATGATGTCGCCCTGCCCGTCGACAACGCGCGCCGCGGTGTTGGGCCGGTAGCACTCCGCGGTGATCCGCTCGTTCCAGTCCCGCCAGGGATGCGCGCTCGGCTGCGGGTCGATCGACTCGAGCCAGGGGTTCTCGCGCGGTGGCTGATAGAAGTGGCCGTGGATGCACACCCACTTCATGCGTGGCGCCGATGTTGGCACGACGCGCGTGGTAAAGTCCGTAGACCGTGTTCTCGAACGTGTACGACGTTGCGTTGGGTCGCGCGCTGTACCAGGGCTGGGAGCGCCTCCGCGGTCGCCCCACGTTTCCGCTGCTCGCGTATCTCCACCGCATGGAGCGCGCGAGCACCGACGAGCTCGTGGCGCTGCGCAGCGGCCTCCTGCGGCGCCTGGTTCATCACGCGGTCACGCGCACCGCGCACTACAGGTCCGCCTACGACGCGGTCGGCGTCCGCAGCGGCTGGGAGATCCACACGCTCGAGGACCTGCATGCGCTGCCGCTCCTCGAGCGCGCGACCGCGCAGCGGACAGTGGTCGAGCGCACCGCGAGCTGGCCGCGCGTCGCGTACGCCAAGACCACGAGCGGCTCCACCGGGCAACCGCTCGAGATCCGGTACTCCGACGAGTCGCGGCACTGGCGGGACGCGACGCGCTGGCGCGGCTTCGGCTGGGCCGGCTACCGGATGGGCAACAAGGCCGTGCACGTGTGGGGCGTGCCCGCCGTGGAGCCGGGCCGCTGGCAGCGCGCGCGCCTCGTCGTCGATCGCAAGCTGCGGCGGGACGTCTACGTCAGCTGCATGGTCCGCTCGCCCGAGGCGCTGCGCGCGATGGTCGAGACGATCCGGCGCGAGAAGCCGACCGTGATCGCGGGATACGCCCAGGCCATCGCCGACCTCGCGCGGTTCATCACGGCCGAGGGGCTGCGCGACTGGGACGCGATCAGCGTGCTCTGCGGGGCCGAGCGCCTCTGGCCGCACGATCGCGAGGACCTCGAGCGCGCGTTCGGCCCGAAGGTCTTCGAGACGTACGGCTGCCGCGAATTCATGCTGATGGGCTCGGAGTGCGAGCTGCACGACGGGCTGCACGAGTCGATGGAGAACCTGATCGTCGAGATCGTGGTGCGCGAGCCCGGGGGGACGACCCGCGCGGCGCGCCCCGGCGAGGAGGGCGAGGTCGCCGTCACCGATCTCCACAACCTCGCGAACCCGTTCATCCGGTACCTGACGGGCGACCTCGCGTTCGCGCGCGCCGACGAGCCCTGCGCCTGCGGCCGCACCCTCCGCCGCTTCGGGCCGGTCGCCGGCCGCGTCACGGACACGCTCCGCGACGCCAACGGGAACCGCGTCGAGGGGATCATCTTCAACATCCTGTTCCTGAACCTCAGCAAGTACGCCCGGCAATTTCAGGTGGTGCAGCGCAGTGACGACCACGTGACGCTCAAGATCGTCGCGACCAGCGGCGCCGCGCTGCCGCCCGAAGCCGAGCAGACCATCCGGTCGTTCGTCGGGACCCATCTGCGCGGCGTGCCATTCAACATCGAGGTCGTGGCCGACCTCGCGCTCTCCGCCGCGGGGAAGCTGCACCGCGTGATCGTCGAGAAGAGGCCCGTGGCGGTCCCGAGGAGCCGGTGACCATGGACCGCAGCGGTCGCGTGTTACGGTCGACCCCCGTGTCGTTCGATCCGTACGGCGTTGTCCTCGGCAAGGTGCTCTACCCTGCATGGGAGCGCCTGCGCGGACGCCCGACGTTCTCGCTCCTCGCGCAGCTGCGGCAGAGCGAGCGCATGCCTGCCGACGAGCGCGAGGTGGCCCGCTCCGGGCGCCTGCGCCGCCTGATGCGGCACGCGTACCAGCACACCACGCACTACCGCCGCATCATGGACGGGCTCGGGTTGTGCGCGGAGGACTTCTCCAGCATCGCGGACCTGCACGAGTTGCCGCTCCTCGATCGCGCGACGTTCCAGCAGAACCCCGAGGACCGCATCGCGCCCTGGCCGCCGGTGGTCTACTCCAAGACCACGAGCGGCTCGACGGGTCAGCCCGTCGTCATCCGCTACTCGGAAGAATCGCGCAGCTGGCGCGACGCCACGCGGTGGCGCGGGTTCGGCTGGGGCGGCTACGAGATGGGCGACAAGGCGATGCACATCTGGGGCACGCCCGTCCCGCCGCCGGCCGGCCTCAAGGCGGCGCGCATCGCGCTCGATCACAAGCTGCGGCGCGATATCTACGCGAGCTGTAACGTGCGCACGCCCGAGGGGCTCCGCGGAATGGTGGACATCGTTCGCCGCGAGAAGCCAACCGCGATCCTGGCGTTCGCGCAGGCCCTCGGTGACCTCGCGCGCTTCGTGAACCAGAACGACCTCCGCGACTGGCCCGACATCCCGACGATCTACGGCGCAGAGCGCCTCTGGCCGCACGACCGCGCCGAGGTGGTCAAGGCGTTCGGCCCGCCGGTGTTCGAGACCTACGGCTGTCGCGAGTTCACGCTCATGGGCGCCGAGTGCGAGGCGCACGATGGCCTCCACGAGTCGATGGAGAACCTCGTCGTCGAGATCGTGGTGCGCGAGCCCGACGGCACCACTCGCGCGGCCGCGCCCGGCGAGCAAGGCGAGGTCGCGGTCACCGACCTGCACAACCTCGCCTACCCGTTCATTCGCTACCTGACCGGCGACCTGGCCGTCGAGCGCGCGCAGGCAGCGTGCTCGTGCGGGCGGACGCTGCGCCGGTTCGGGCCCGTCACGGGGCGCGTGACGGAGACGCTGACCGACGGCGCGGGCAATCGGGTCGATGGCCTCATCTTCAACATCCTGTTCCTGACCATCGCGGCCGACGCGCTGCAGTTCCAGGTCGTGCAGCACCTGGACCGCTCGCTGACGCTGCGCCTCGTGCCGCTGGCGAGCGGGCTCTCGCCGGCGGCGGAGAAGACCATCCGCACGTTCGTGACCGAGCAGGTGCGCGGCGTGCAGCTGACGATCGAGCTCGTCCCGGAGATTTCGCTGTCGAAGTCCGGCAAGCTCGCGCGCGTCGTCGTGGAGAAGTAGCGCGCGCTAGGAGGCGACGAACACGCAGAGGCCGAGCGGCGGCGCCGTGACGACGATCGAGCACGGCTGCCCGTGCCACGGGATGTCCTCCGCCGCCATCCCGCCGCGGTTGCCGACGCCGCTACCGCCGTACGCCTCGGCGTCGGAGGCGAGGATCTCGCGCCAGAACCCGCCGCGCGGGACGCCGAGCCGATAGCCCTCGCGCGGCACCGGGGTGAAGTTGCACACGACGCAGACCGGCGCGTCGGCCCCCTCGCCCGTGCGCAGGTACGCGAGCACGCCGCCCTCGGCGTCATCGCCGACGAGGAACTGGAAGCCGATCGGCTCGCAGTCGCGCACGTGCAGCGCGGGGTACGCGCGATAGGCGCGGTTGAGGTCGCCGAGCCAGCGCGCGATCCCCGCGTGCCCCGGGTGATTGCCGACCGCCCAGTCGAGCTCGCCGTCGTGGTTCCACTCCTTCCACACGCCGAGCTCGTTGCCCATGAACAGGAGCTTCTTGCCGGGCAGCGTCCACTGGTAGCCGAACAGGAGGCGCAAGGTCGCGTACTGCTGCCACGGGTCGCCCGGGATCTTGCCGATGAGGGCGTGCTTGCCGTGCACGACCTCGTCGTGCGAGATGGGCAGCACGTAGTTCTCGGTGTTCGCGTAGACGGAGCGGAACGTCAGCTCGGCGTGGTGGAAGCGGCGATGGACCGGATCGCGCGCGAGGTGCGTCAGCGTGTCGTGCATCCAGCCGAGGTCCCACTTGAACCCGAAGCCGAGGCCGCCGTTCTCCGGCGGGCGCGTGACGCCGCTCCACGCGGTCGACTCCTCCGCGATCGTCTGCACGTCGGGGAACGCGGCGTACACGGCGAGGTTGAACTGCTGCAGGAAGCGGATCGCGTCGCGGTCGTGGTTCGAGCCATCTTCGTTCGGGATCCACTCGCCCGGCTTGCGCGAGTAGTCGCGGTAGAGCATCGACGCGACGCCGTCGACGCGCAGGCCGTCGATGTGGAAGCGGTCGAGCCACGACATCGCCGACGAGATCAGGAACGCCCGGACCTCGTGGCGCGCGTAGTTGAAGATGTAGCTCGTCCAGTCCGGGTGAAAGCCGCGGCGCGGATCGGCGTGCTCGAAGAGGTGCGTGCCGTCGAAGTTGCCGAGGCCGTGCGCGTCCGTCGGGAAGTGGGCCGGGACCCAGTCCATGATGACGCCGATGTTCGCGGCGTGGAGCTCGTCGATCATCGCCATCAGATCGTCGGGGGCGCCGTAGCGCGAGGTCGGCGCGAAGAAGCCCGTGACCTGGTAGCCCCACGAGCCGTAGAAGGGGTGCTCCATGACCGGCATCAGCTCGACGTGCGTGAAGCCGAGCTGCGAGCAGTGGAGCGCGAGCTGCGCGCCGAGCTCGCGGTAGCCGAGGTGCTCGCCGCGGTTGCGCCGCCACGAGCCGAGGTGGCACTCGTAGATGCTCATCGGGGCGCGGCGGGTCTGGCGCGCGCCGCGGCCCTGCATCCACGCGGCGTCGCGCCACGCGTGCTTTGCCTGCCAGACGATCGACGCGGTCTGCGGCGGGTGCTCGGCGCGCGTGGCGAACGGGTCCGCCTTGTCGAACGTCTCGCCGGTCTCGCCGGTGATCGCGTACTTGTAGGGGGTGCCGTGGCCGACGGGGAGCATCCCCTCCCAGATGCCGGACTGGTCGCGCGCCTGCAGCGGGCTCGCGCCGGCCTGCCAGTGATTCCAGTCGCCGAGAACGCTCACGGCGCGGGCGTTCGGCGCCCAGACCGCGAAGTGCGTCCCCCCCGTGACGACGTGCGCGCCGAGCTTGTCGTACAGCCGGTAGTGAGTGCCCTGGTTGAACAGGAACAGGTCGTCGGACGTGAGGAGCGACACGCCTCACTTTTGCAAACGTCGCCCCGTTTGGAAACGTGTGCAGCGTGACAAACGTGCGAGCGGAGGCGCCCGCCTCGAGCCCCTCAGTCCCAGCCGGAGTCGTCGGTGATGCCGTCGCCGCCGGTCGCGCCATCGCCGGCCATCTCGGCCGCGGTCGGCGGCGAGGAATGATCGACCGGCGGCGCCGCGGCGGACGCGGTCGGATCGTCCTCGCCGAGGTCCCAGCCTCCGTCGACCGCATCGTCGACCGGCGCGGGCGGCGGCGGCGCGGAGAGCGGCTTCGAGCGCACGTCGGGGGGCGGCGGTGCCAGCTCGGGATCGCGGATCGGGCGGATCGGCTGCGTCACGGCGTCGTGGGCCGAGACCACGGTCGCGGCGGCCGGCTCCGGCGCCACCGTCGCGCCGGCCAGCGGCGGCGTCGGCGCGGCCTTGGCCGTCACGCCCGCGGCGGCGAGCACGCGCCCGACGATGGCGTCGAACTGCGCCTGCTGTGAGCGATCCGCCTCGTCGAACACGGGGCCGGCATCGAGCCACGCCGCGCGCAGCTCCTCGACGACCTCGACGGGATCGCGGCCGTCCCAGCGCAGAGCGCCGAACGCGTTCTTCTGCATGGCCTTCTTCAGGCGCGCCGCGACATCGAGCGTCGCGTCCTCCGCGCCCGCCGTCGCCGTCTTCGGCAGCAGCTCCTCGGCCTTGGTGACGAGCTTCGCGCGCCGCCCGCGGGCCGCGGCCGGATCGAGCTCCGTGCCGACCACCGCCGCCGCGTGCGCCGTCACCACGTGCCGCACCATCGCCTCGACCTCGGTCCCCAGCACGCCGAGCTCCTGCGCCTTCGCGCGCGCCGCGATCGCCTGCGCGACCACGTCGTCGCCGCTCGCCGTCAGGACGGCCGCGACGGCCGCGCGG
>JANXOM010000240.1 GCA_025353585.1 Deltaproteobacteria bacterium | reverse complement strand
GCTCCTCGGCGAGGATCGTCAGGCGGTCCTCGCCGGCGCCGGCGTACGAGCGGTAGAAGATCTCGTTGAACCACTTCCGCGAGAGCTTGTCGGCGGCCCAGAACACCGGCAGCGACACCGCGGTCTTCACCGTGTCGACAACGCTGGCCTTGAGCGACGGGTGCCGCGCCGCGTAGTAGGCGTACGCGTGGACGATGTTCGTCCGGATGAGCGTGCCGTCGACGTCGTAAAACGCCGCGGAATGCTTGTACTTCTCGTGCGCGGACATGCCTGAAACAGGCGCACTCTGGCGCACGCGATCGGTGCTCGTCAACCCCTCGGGGGTGGGCAAGATTTGCGACACGCGCGTAGGGCCATTCGCGTGGTAGTGCTTCGGGCCGTGCGCATCCCGGTCTGGCTCCTCTACGGCGTGGCCGTCCTCGTCATGATTTTCGGGCTGCATCGCGTGCGGATCGGCTTCCGCACCGACGCCGAGGACCAGCGCGCCCGCTCGCGCAAGGGCCTCTATGCGATGGCCCGACGCACGCACGTCCTCATCGGCGTCGTCTACCTGCTCCTCGGCGGCGCCCTGTTCGCCACCGCGCTCGGCTGGAACCCGTTCGGCGACGTCTTCGGCCCGGCGATCGACAAGCCGGCGGCGAAGGGCTCGGCGGCCCCGACCGGCAGCAGCGTCCCGATCGATCAGGTCAAGGCGCCGAAGTAGCGGCCCGTGCGCGCACGCGGGCGATGACGTCGTCGAGCAGCGACCCGCGGACGGGCTTCTCGAGGTGCGGGTTCGGGATCGAGGCCAGGAAGGACCGGATATCGGGGGTGACGGCGCCGCCCGACAGGAACACGACGCGCGAGACGATCTCGGGCCGCTGCGCGACCAGCAGCCGGTAGAGCTCGATCCCGGTCATGTCCGGCATGGTGATGTCGGTGAACACGACGTCGAAGCCCGGGTCGCTGGCGATCCGGGCCAGCGCCTCGGCGCCGCCTCGCGCGGTGACCACGTCATGCTCGCGGAGCATGCGGCCGAGGGCCCGCAGCACGAGCTCCTCGTCGTCGATGACGAGCACGCGGGCCTTCGCGCGGAGCGGCGGATCCGAGGGCGTCCGCATCCGCGGGGCCTGCGGGAGGCGGATCTGGATCGTCGTGCCCTCCCCCGGCGTGCTGCGCGCCGAGATCTCGCCGCCGAGCGAGGTCACGATCCCGTGGCAGACGGCGAGGCCGAGCCCGGCGCCGAGGGGCTTGGTGGTGAAGAACGGCTCGAAGATGCGCGGCAAGATCGCGGGCGCGATGCCACTGCCGGTGTCGGCGACCTCGATCTCGATCATCGCGGCGTGGGTGGGCTGCGACCGCGCGAGGCGGGCGCGGACGGTGACCGTGTGCCGGCGCCGGGCACCGGGCGGGATGGCATGCGCCGCGTTGACCATGAGGTCGACGAGGACCTGCGCGAGCCGCGCGTCCTCGCCGACGGCCGCAGGGACGGGCTCGATCTCGGTGACCACGCGCGCGCGATCGCGGAGAGCGGCGGCGGTGGTCCGCACGGCGCGCGCGATGGCGGCGGCGACGTCGGCGCGGGCCTCGCCGTCCTGCGGCGGCTTCGCGAGCTCGCGGAGATCGCCGACGATGCGCGCGATCCGCTCGGCCGCGCCCGTGATCTCGGCCTGCGCCACGATCGCCTCGTCCACGCCCGCCGCCGGGCCATGCTCCGCCCGGACGCGCGCCAGCTCCTCGCCCACGTAGGCCGCGTTCGCGACGACGACGGACAAGGGATTGTTGACCTCGTGGGCCACGCCGGCAGCGAGGGTCCCGAGGGCCGCGAGGCGATCGGTGAGCTCGAGCCGCCGGGCGAGCGTGCGGTGGGCGCCCGGATCGCGGAACACGAGCACGGCGCCGACCTGCGTCCCGCCTTCGATGACGAGACGCTCCGGATCCGCGCCGACGAGCGGCAGGACCTCGCTCGCGACGCGGCCCACCGCATCGTCGACGGTGAGGCCGGCGAGGCTCGCCGCGGCTTCGTTGATCACCGAGATGCGCCCCTCGAGATCGACGGCGATGACGGCGTCGGTGATCGCGTGCAGCGTCGAGGAGAAGCGGCGCTCGCGCTCGCGCTGCTGCTTCTCGAGCGCGTGCTTGTGCAGCGCCATCTCGATCGTGCTTCGCAGCTCGGCGGTGCGCACGGGCTTGAGGAGATAGCCGTGCGGCTCGGTCGCCTTCGCCCGCTCGATGGTCGCCTCGTCGGCGTGCGCCGTCAGGTAGACGAGCGCCACGCCGAACTTCGCGCGCAGGAGATGCGCCGTGTCGATGCCGTCCAGCGAGCCCGTGATGCGGATGTCCATCAGCACGAGATCCGGACAGCGCGCGCTCGCCTGGGCGACCGCCTCGTCGGCCGAGGCGGCGATCGCGTAGGCGTCGTACTCCATCGACGCCAGCTCCTCTTGCAGATCCTTCGCGACGATGCGCTCGTCCTCGACGATCAGCACGGTCGGGCGCGCCCGCCCCGTCACCCGCGCTCCTGGAACGCGAGCTGGAAGCGCGCGCCCGGTGGCGGCGCCACGTCGACCCGGGCGTGCAGCTGGTCGGCCAGCGTCTGCACGAGCGAGAGCCCCATCGAGCTCGAGGCCGCGAGGGAGAACCCCGCCGGCAGGCCGATGCCATCGTCGGCGACGGCGAGGACGAAGCCGGCGGCGCGGCGACCGAGCTCCACGCGCACGCGGCCACGGCGGCCCTCGGGGAAGCCGTGCTTGAGCGCGTTCGTGATGAGCTCGTTGAGCACGAGCCCGCACGGGATGGCGAGGTCGACGGCGAGCGCGACGTCCTCGATCGCGAGCTCCAGCGTCACGAGCTCGGGGGACACGCCGGTCGCCTCGAACACGTTGCCGGCGAGGCTGCGCACGTACTCCGAGAACGGGATCCGCCCGAAGTTGCGCGAGCGGTAGAGCTGCTCGTGGATGAGCGCGATCGCCTCGACGCGGCGCTGGCACTCCCGCAGCGCGTCCCGGCTGAGCGCGGCGCCCGCCGGCAGCTTCCGGACCTGCATGTTGATGAGGCTCGAGACTACCTGCAGGTTGTTCTTCACCCGGTGGTGGACCTCCTGCAGCAGCGCCTCGCGCTCCTTGAGCATCGCCGTGAGCTCGCGCGTGCGCAGGTCGACGCGCGTCTCGAGGTCGGCGTTGAGCTGCTGGAGCTGCCCGAGCAGCTCCTCGCGCTCGCGCTCCGCTCGCTTCCGGGCGCCGAGGTCGGTGATCGAGGTCAGGAGGAAGCGGCCGTCCGGCGTGTCGAGGGGGCTGTGCGCGATCTCGAGCGGGAGCGCGTGCCCGTCGCGGTGCTGGCCGATCGCCTCGCGCGCGGGCCCCGTGGCGTGGCCGACGCCCGCCGGCACGAGCCGCTCGATGCCACGCCCGACGAGCTCGCGCCGGTCGTACCCGAACAGGGCCTCGGCGCGCGTGTTGATGAGGACGATGCGCCCGAGCTCGTCGACGAGCATCATGCCGGTCGGCGCGGCTTCGAGCGCGAGCCCGAACGCGACCGTCGTGAAGACATGGTCGGCCACGTCGCCGTCAGAGGATCTGCAGCCGGCGGCTGTGCTCGGCCTGCTCGCCGATGTACTCGAGGACGTGCGGGTGGGTCATGATGATCTCGCGGAAGTCGCCCGCGGGCAGGCACAAGGCGAGGCTCTTCCCGAGCGCCACGACGTTGCTGCGGAACGTGCCGCCGGAGAGGAGCGCGGTCTCGCCGATGAGATCGCCGGGGCCAAGCGACGCGATGGTCGTGGTGCCGCGCTGCACGGCGAACTGGCCGGCGAGCACGATATAGAGGCCGTCGGGGCGCTGGTTCGCGGCGAGCAGGACCGTGCCCGCGTCGATCTCGAGGAACTTGAAGCGCGCGGCGAGCTCGGCGCGCGAGCGGTCGTCGAACGGCCGGAACAGCGGGCTCGTGCGCATCCAGCGATCGACGAGGCGATCGCGGACGAAGCGCAGCACGGCACGCAGCACGTCGCCGTGCTCGGCGAGCACGGCCGCGAGCGTGGCGCGGTTGATCTGGATGAGCTCCGCGGGCTCGACCGCGGCGACCGTGGCGGCGCGCGGCTGGTCCGTCATGAGCGCGACCTCGCCGATGAACGCGCCCGGGCCGAACCGCGCGAGCTCGACGCGCGGCGGGCCTTCCGTCTGCATCGCGACCTCGCCCTCGACGACGACGTAGAGCGAGTCGCCCGGATCACCCTCGCGGAACAGGATATCGGCGGGCTCGAGCGTCACGATGACCAGGCGGCTGACGAGCGCCTCGAGCGCGTCGCTCGGGAGGCCGGCGAACAGCGGGGTGGCTTGCAGCGCGCGGCGCGCCTGCTCGCCGATCTTGCGCGGCTCGCCGAGCGGAATCTCCTCGAGATCCTCGAGATCGAGCTCGGTGGGCTCCTCGACGGAGTGCGGGTGCACGTCGATGACGTCGCCCGCCAGGTCGAAGGGGATCGCGACCTCGGACGCGCGCTCCGGCACGATCTCAATCTCGACGTCGCTATCGCGATCCGCGCGGGCCTGGGTCATCGCCTCCTCGGCCTCGACGGCCGCGTCGATGTCGGCGTCGATGTCGGCCTCGGGCAAGAGGTCCGCGTCGTCGATCGGGATCATGAAGATGCCGGCCTGCGAGTGCACGCGCGACTCGGGGACGGCCTCCGACATCTTCACGGAGTCGAGGGCGAGGCCGGGCGAGAGCGAGATCGGGCGGCTGCGCGTGCGCGACACGCTCAGCGGCGGCAGCGACGAGTCGGGGCGCTTGCGACCGGCCGTCGGCTGGAGAGACGAGGCGGTGCGCGTGCGGGGCGGCGCCGGGGGCGGAGGCGCAGCGCGGCCGCGGACGGCCGGCTCGAAGTCCTCGAGGCTCGTCTCCTCCGACGGCAGCGCGAAGCCGCCGCTCGCCCCCGGCGTGGGGACGATCGACGCCGTGCGCGGCCGGCGGATCGCCTGCACGGCCGCGTTCTCGTGCAGACCGACGTTGTGCTCGGCCATCGTGCTGGCGCGCGTGGGCCCGGCGCCGATCTGGTTGTTCATCTCGCTCAGGCGCCGGAGCGTGTCCGCGTGGCGCGGATCGATCTGAAGGATCAGCTTGTAGACGGCGATCGCCTGCACGAGGAACCCGTTCTGCGCGTAGCGGTCCGCCGAGCGGGCGTACGCGGCGATGGCGTCGCTGTCACGGGCGAGCTTGCGATACGCCTCCGCGGCGCGCTTGGGCCACTGGGCGTCGCGGACCTCGAGGCGCTCGAGCTCCAGGTACGCCGCGAGGGCGCGCTTGTGCTTGCCGCCGGCGGTCGCCGCGGCTGCTTCCTCGCGCCAGGTTCGCGCGTCCTTCGACATCGACTGCGCGGACTATAACAACGAGCGGTCCCGGATTGCCTCGGCGAGCGCGGACATCTCCGCGTCGTGTTCGGCGGCTAGCCGGGCCGTCACGGGCGCTGGCGCACGGATGTCCCCGTCGAGCGCGGTGACGGGGACCACACCGCGGAGGGAGCTGGTCACAAAGAGCTCGTCGGCGGCGCGGAGATCGGTCAGGGAGATGGCCGCGGGAGCCGCCGGGATGCCGAGCCGGGCGCACGCGGCGAGGACCCGCGCGCGCACGATCCCGGGGAGCGCGCCGGTGGAGAGCGGCGGCGTGATGACGCGGCCGGCCTGGACGGCGAAGAGGTTCGACGTTGCGCACTCCGCCACCTCGCCACGCGCGTCGAGGCGAATGGCGTCGTCGGCTCCGGCGGCGACGGCCAGCTCGCGCGCCAGGAGATGCTCGAGGTACGCGAGCGTCTTGTGACCGGGGCCGGCGGTGAGCGGGCGGTCGACGACGGCGAGGCGGACGCCGGCGGCCGCGCTCGGCGCGAGGGGCTCGACGTACACGATGGCGTGGCCGCCGCGAACGTCGGCGAGCCGGGTGCGCAGGCCGCCTTCTCCGCGCGTGACGACGATGCGGATGCGGTGATCGCCCGCGCGATGGCGCGCCGCCGCGGCCGATGCGTCGTGAACCCAGGTGCGGAGCTCGGCGGGCAGCGCGAGCGCCAGGGCGGTGGCCGAGGCGGTCAAGCGCGCGAGGTGCGCGTCCAGGTCCACCGCGATGCCGCGCCAGGTGCGCAGGACCTCGAAGAGCCCGTCGCCGTACAGGAAGCCCCGATCGGTCACGGGGATGACGGCCCGCGCGGGCGCGACCAGCTCGCCATCGATGGAGATGATCACGACGGCGCCGAGGCCAGCACGTCGGACGCGCTGCGCAGGTCGGTCTCGGCCGCGAGGCGCCACAGCTCGGAGTCCGGCGTCGACGGCCCGGCGAGGCACGCGCGATAGGCCGTGACCGCGCGCCGCAGGTACGCGACCGCGCGCACGCGCAACGTGCGGCGGAGCCCGGCCGCGAACGACGGGTCGAGCTCGGGTGGCAGCTCGAAGAGCAGGCCGAGCGCGAGGTCGTGATAGAGGCTGCCGGTCCGGTAGTCCGCCGCGACCTGCGCGAGCCCGCCGTGCTCCGCGACGTTGCGGTACTTCGCGACGACGTCCTCGGTCGCGTCCTCCTTGTCGCGGAGCGACGACGACAGCGCCTCGATGACCGCGCGCGGCCGCATCTCGTGAACCCGCGCGAGCGCGTGCTCGGCGGTCGCGAACTCGGCGGCCACGCCCGGGGCCACGCCCGGCAGCGGCGTTTCGAGCTGGGGGCCGCGGATCTCACCGGCCCCGCTCGCGGCGACGAGATCCGCCTCGACCTGCGCGGTCCCCTCCACGACGGCGGGGTCGCTCGGCGCGAGCGCGGACGCCCGCGCGACGAGGTCGAGCGCGTGGCGGGACCGACCGGCGCGGGCGTCGAGCTGGGCGAGGTGGAGCGCGGCGCGGGCGGCGAGCGCCGGCGGGGCATCGGGCGCGGCGAGGACACGCTCGAACGCGGCGCGCGCGCTGTCCGGATCGCCGGTCAGCTCGGCGATCACGCCGTCGCCAAAGGCCGGCGCGGCGCCGTCGAGATCCGTCACCACGCCGGTCGCGGGATCGGCGGCGCTCTTCGCGGCCACCGGCGGCGGCGATGGCAGGACGCGCGGCGCGGTGTCATCAGCGCAAGCGGCGCCGGCGGCGCCGGCGGCGAGGACGTAGAGCAGCTGGGCGGCCAGGAGGCCCGGGCGCCAGGTGGACGCGCGGGCCGCCGGTCCCGGCGCCTGGGCGCCCGGGCGGTTCGAAGTCTTCGGGGTAAAAACCGGCGTGACGCCGGTGCCCGAGAGGTGCCCACCGGATGGAAGGTTCTCGGACACCGACGCCATCGCCTCGCCCACGACAGTGATAGCAAACGCCAGGTCCTCACACGTCTTCGCTTCGCTGCGCGGCGTCACGCCTTCGCAAAAGGTTGTCACGAAGTTGTCACGGGTCATCGCGCGCCTGCCCAGCGCACCATCTCGCGCCCGATGTCGAGCTTGTAGCCGGCGCCGTGCACCGTCACGAGCCAGCGCGGCCGCTCGGGCTCGGCCTCGAGCGCCTTGCGCAGCTTGACGAGGTGATTGTCGACGGTCCGCGTGTTCGGGTAGTCCTCGTAGCCCCACGCCTCGTCGAGGAGGACCTCGCGCGTCACGACCTCACCCGGCCGCCGCGCGAACACCTTCAGGATCGCGAACGCCCGGCTCGGCAGCTCGAACCGCGCCCCCGCCCGCGTGGCCACCTGGCCGACGAGGTCGATGTCCACGTCGCCGAGGCGCAACCCCGTCGGCTCGGCCGCGTCGCCGCGCGCCCGCCGCAGCACGGACGCCACGCGCGCGAGCAGCTCCATCAGCGAGAACGGCTTCGTGACGTAGTCATCCGCGCCGAGCTCGAGGCCGCGGACGCGATCGATCTCCGCGCCGCGCGCCGACAGCATGATCACCGGCAGCGAGCGCGAGGCCTTGTTGCCGCGGATGCGGCGGCAGACCTCGAAGCCGTCGATGTCCGGCAGCATGACGTCGAGCACGACGAGGTCATAGCGCCCGGTCTGCGCGCGCTCGGCCCCCTCGCCGCCCCGGCTGACGACGTCGACCTCGTAGCCCTTCGCGATCAGCGTGTCCTCGAGGCCGAGGCGGATCGACGGGTCGTCCTCGACGACGAGGATGCGCGTCACGACGCGTCCTCCCGCTCGGCGCCGAGGCGGGCGTGAGATGGAGCGAGCGAGCGGACGCTCGCGGCGCGGGGAAGCCAGATGGTGAAGGTCGCGCCCCGGCCGACCTCGGAGGCCACGTCGACGGTGCCCCCGAGCGCCTCGACGTGCCGCTTCACGAGGGCCAGGCCGAGGCCGGTGCCCTCGACGCCGCTGCGATACGCCTCGGGCGCGCGGTAGAACTCGCGGAAGATGCGGGCCTGCTCGGCGGCCGGGATGCCGGGGCCGAGGTCGGTCACCGCGAACCAGGCGTGCTGCTCGTCGGCGCCGACGGCGACCGCGATCGGCTGGTCCGTCCCGCCGTACTTGGCCGCGTTCGCGAGCAAGTTCAGGAGCGCCTGAACGACGACATCGCGATCGACCTCCACGTCGGCAAGCATGGCTTGATCGGACACCACGAGCGTCACGGGATTGCGCGCCTCGCCGCCATCGGCCGCCCGCAGGGTCTCGAAGGTCTGGACGGCGTGGCGCGCCAGCTCGTCCGCGCCCTGGCGGACGGGGGTATAGCGCCGCGTGCCGCGCTCGATCTGCGCGTAGTCGAGGAGGTTCTGGATGAGCAGGCCGAGCCGCTGGCTCTCCTGGACGATGACGTGGTGGTAGCGCGCCATCTTGCCCGGATCGCCGCGCGCGACGCCCTGCTCCAGCATCTCGGCGAACATGCGGATCGACGTGAGCGGCGTCTTCAGCTCGTGCGAGACGGTCGAGACGAAGTCGCTCTTCAGCCGGGCGAGCTCGCGCGCACGAGCCGCGCCGCGGATGGTGACCAGGAGGCCCAGGCCGAGCGCCACGGCGAGCGCGGACGTCACCGCGACGTGGCGCCGCGAGCGGGCGCGGATGATCTCGTCGAGTGGATCCGCCTCCGCGACCGGGTTGGCGATCGCGAGCGAGAGGTGCGGCAGCGCCTCGCCGAGCGGGACCTGCGCGATCGTGCGCAGCGCGCGTGGCGGAGACGCACCCGCCGGCAGCACGAGCACCTGCGCGTGCGGCGCGACGTCGTCCTCGGCCGCATGGCCGGCCGCGTCCTCGAGCATCGGCGCGTCGACGGCGATGCCGACCACGCCCCCATCGCCGCGCCGCCGGTAGATCAGCGTGCGACCGGGCTCGTGGGTAGCCACGCGCGCGCGCCAGGTGGCCGCCGCGCCACGCACGAGCTCGGGGACGTCATCGGCGAGGCCGGCCGCCGCGCGGGCATCGGCGCGCACGCTGGCGAGCGCCTCGTCGAGAGCAGACCGGCGCTGGGTCAGCTCGGGCGATAGCTCGCCGGCGACGCGGCGGCGCAGGTTCGTGGCGATGCCGAGCGCGGCGAGGCTGCCGATCGGGTACGCGTCGGCCAGGACGCGCTCGGCGAGGGCCATCACCTCGGCCGGGCCGCGAGCCTCGGCGCGCAGGGCCTGGGTGACGAGGCGGACGGGCACGCCGGCGAGCTCCCGCGCGGGGAAGCGGCGGTCGAGCTCGGCGAGCTGGCGGGCGTCGCCGAGGCGCGCGAGGCCGATGAGCGCGTCGGGGCCGGTGTCGTCGAACGCGGCGAGCGCCGTGTACTTCCGGCGAGCCTCGGCCCAGGCGGCGGCGCACGGGGGCTCGGCGCGGCAGGCCTCGGCGCGCTGGGCGGCGCGCAGGCGGGCGACGCGACCATCCCGGGTGGCGAGCTCGCGGACGCAGTCCTCGAGGCGACCGCTGGCGCACGCGGCGGTGCGATCGAGGGAGCCGGTTAGCGGCGTCGCGCCGAGGACGGCCGCCCGCGGGACGCGGATGCGCTGGTCGGCGTCGATCCAGAAGCCATAGCGGGCGAGCGGATGGGTCGGCCGGGCGCCCGTACCGGCGCGCTCGGTGGCGTCGAGGGCGTCGTCGATGGCGGTGTCGATGCGGCCCGCGACGCGGAGGGCGGCCTGGCGCTGGCGCTCGAGCTGCGCGTCGACGGCGCCGCGCTCGTCGCGGTAGGACACGGCGCCGAGGTACGCGATCCCGCCCGCGGGCACGAGGAGCACCGCGACCGAGAGCACGTAGATCCAGGCGCGAGCCGGCCGCACGACAGCCGCGAGCATAGCGCGCCGCGCCGACTCTTCCGGTATCGTCCGCCGCCATGGCCCGCGCCCTCATCGTCGTGCCCACGTACAACGAGCTCGACAACGTCCGCGACGTGGCCGAGCGCTTCCTCGCCGCGGTCCCCGGCGTGGACCTGTTGTTCGTCGATGACAACTCCCCCGATGGCACCGGCGCGCTCCTCGACGAGCTCGCCCTCGCCGAGCCGCGCATTCACGTGATGCACCGCGCCGGCAAGCTCGGCCTTGGCACCGCGTACGTCGAGGGCTTTGGCTGGGGCCTCGCGCGCGCCTACGACTACTTCTGGGAGATGGACGCCGACGGCAGCCACGACCCGAAGTACCTGCCGCAGATGCTCGCTCTCGCCGAGGACGGCGCCGACGCGGTCATCGGCTCGCGCTACGTCCCGGGCGGCGGGACGCAGAACTGGGGCCTCGGCCGCCAGCTGATCTCGCGCGGCGGCGGCGTCTACACGCGCGCCGTCCTCGGGATCGACGTCCGCGACGTGACGGCGGGCTTCGTGTGCTGGCGGCGCAGCGCGCTCCTGGCGATCGACCTCTCCACGATCCACTCCAACGGCTACAGCTTCCAGATCGAGATGAAGTACCGGGCGCTCCAGCGCGGGCTCCGGCTCGTCGAGACGCCGATCGTCTTCGCCGACCGCCGCGTGGGGCAGTCGAAGATGTCCCGGAAGATCTTCGCCGAGGCGATGATCCAGGTCTGGAAGCTGCGGCTCGGCGCGCGTCGCTGACCAGAACCTCCACGCCGGGTCTGCGGTTTGCTAGGGTGTGACGCGTCGGCGATGGTGATCCTCAAGCTCAAGGTGCGGACGGGCGACGAATGGCGCGAGCTCGCGCCCGGCGAGTCGGTCGCCCAGCCGATCTTCGTCCCGACGACGGACGAGCTCGAGGTCGGCCAGGCCGTCATCGTGGAGGTCGCGTCGCCGCTCCTGCCGAACAAGGTGCTGATCCGCGGCACGGTGCAGGCGTGGCGCCCCGCCCTGCCGCGGATGCGCGTGCGCGCCGGCGCGACGGTCGAGCTCGGCAGCGACGAGCAGCCAAAGCTGACGTTCCTGCTCGACGTGTTCTCCGGCAAGCTCACCGACGTCGCGCGCCGGCGACACCAGCGGCTCCCGGTCGCGGTGCCCGTGCGCTACCGGCTCGCGCAGACGGCGGACTTCGTCGACTGCTCGCTGACGGAGATCGGAGTGGGTGGCGCGCTCCTCGCCACGCCGGAGCCGCTGCCGCTCGAGACCGCGTTGACCGTCGAGGTCGTGCCGCCAGGCGGCGCGGCGGCGATCGCGATCGCGAGCTTCGTCTCCTACCACGTACCGGCCGGCGGCTCGGGTCTGCGGTTCGTGACGCGTGACAGCGACGGCGATCGGCGGCTCCGCGAGTTGATCCGGCGGCTGCGCGCGTCGTGAGCGACTCCAGCGGTCGGGGCGCACCGCCCTTCGGCGGCGCGGCTGGTGTCGGCGGAGCCAACGCCGGCGATCGGGCCGCACCGCCCTTCGGCGGCGCTGCTGGCGTCGGCGGAGCCAACGCCATCGATCGCGGTGAGCCCGACGGCCCGCCGCTGCGGGCGCTGCCCCCGCGGCCGAAGAGGATCCCGCGCGAGCTGCGCCGCAAGTGGGGAGACCGGTACGCGCGCGGGCTCGCGGAGGCGCCGCTGCAGGCGCTCGTGACATCGGTGCTGACCGCCCACCACGTCAAGGTGGACATCCGTGGCGAGCGTCTGATGCACGAGTGGTCGGCGTTCGTGGGCGAGAAGATCGCGCAGCGGACGCGGCCGCGCGAGATCGTCGGCACCCTGCTCGTCATCGAGGTCACGTCGTCGACGTGGCTGCACGAGCTCCGGCTCCTGCGGCCCAAGCTCGTGGCCGACCTGCTCGACAAGCTCGGCGCGCCGCGGCTGTTCGACGATGTCCGCCTCGTGCTCGCGGGCGAGCGCGCTCGCAACCCGCCCGTCCGCCGCCCGGGCGCGCCACCGCCGCCCAAGCCGCCGCGCCCGCGCAGCCCGCCCGCCTCCGGCGCGATGGCCATCCGCATCCTCGAGGAGACCAAGCACGTCGAGGACCCGGAGCTGCGCGCGTTGATCGCCAAGGTGCGGCTGGCGAACGACAAGTAAGCTGCTCTTCGCAGACCAACCGTTCATCCGAGAGCACGATTGATTACTTGGTCGCGCCGCCGAGGGCCGAGCCCGCGACGGTGAGCAGCGCCGAGAGGTCTTCGTCGTTGAACTTGAGCATGCCGCCGAGGAAGTAGTCGCGGCCGTAATGGAACGCCCCGGCCTCGAACTGCGACGGCACCGGCGTGTTGCCGGTCACGATCGGCAGGTTGGCAGGCTTGTTGAGGAGCTCGTCCACGCCGCCGAGCACGTAGACGTGACGGAAGACCTCGTACGCGGCGGCGAGCTTCACGCGCGGGTACTTGTCCCAGGTCGCGTCGAAGATATCGGCCGAGAACTTCAGGTCGCGGTGCAGCCACGAGAGGTCCGCGTCGGCGCCGATGCCGCCCGTCGACTCCTTGAGGCCGTATCGCAGGGTCAGCCAGTTGAACCGCTTCGCGAACTGGAACGTGAAGCGGATCGAATCCTTGATGACCGCGGTGCGGATCCAGTGGTTCGGATCGACGGCCGGGTCGAACGTCAGCTGCACGTCGGGGTAGTCACCGCGCGGGCCCTTCTCGAGCTCGACCAGGTAGTACTTGTCCGGCCGCGTGTGGAGCTCGACGGACACGTAGTGCCGGAGCAGGCCCGACTTCATGTTGTATTCGCTCCGCATCCCGACGTACGCCTTGAGGCCGAACACCGTGCCGAGGAAGCCCTTCGCGTCGTCGGTGATCTGCTCGATGTTGTCCGCGATCGCGGGGTCGTTCACGAGCCGGCCGAGCGTGCCCTTGTCCTGATCGATCTTGCTCGTGATGCTGTGCGTGTCGTCGATGACGCCGTCGAGCTTGTCGAGCTTGCTGCGGATCGCGGTGCCGGTCTCGGTGACCTCGCCCTTCGCCGTCGTGACGAGATCCTTGGCCTCGGCCGACGCGGCGTCGAGGTTGCCGAGGATGCGCTTGATCCGCGGATCGGCGTCCTGGCTGATCGCGCGCAGGTCCTGCGTGATCTGGTCGATGCGCGCCATCGAGCGATCGGCGCGCTCGATGATGTCCTGCACGGTGCCCGACTCGCGCTGCACGAGGCCATCGACGCGCGTCGCCACCGAGGCGATCGGGCCGTTGACGATGCGGCGGGTGTCCTCGGACAGGTCGCGCACGCTCTCGAGCGCGCGATCGACGTTCGGCAGCGTCTGCTCGATGCGGTGCAGCAGCTGGTCCGGCGTGGTCGACTCGATGACGTTGGGCACCTGGTGGCAGCCGTCCGACTTCGGCGCGTCGCCGTCGTAGCCCTGGCACTTCGGCCCGAGGAGCCCGTAGGTCTTCTTCGTGCCGTCGGGCGCCTGCGTCTCCGCCGAGCCCGGGTCGATCTCGAGGTAGTTGTCGCCGAGGAGCGAGGTCGCCTTCTTGATGACGACCGCGCTCGCGAACACGTCGATGTCGTCCGACACCTTGAACGTGACCTTCGCGTAGCGGCCGTCGACCTCGAGGCCGATGACCTCGCCCTTGGGTAACCCGGCGACGACGACCTTGCTGCCTTTGGGCAACCCGGACGCGTCGCGGAACTTCGCGAACAGCGTGTAGTGATCCTTGCCGGCCGGGTTCTGGCCGAGGTTCTTCCACACGATGAAGCCGCCCACGACGAGCAGCAGGAACAGGAGCGCGACGCGGACGCCCTGCGAGAGCGCCTTCACGGGGTCCCGCCGGCGCGCTGCATCTTCTCTTCGGCGCGCTCGACGGCGGCGATGCCGGACGCGCGCAAAAACTCGTGCACGTACGGCAGGTCCGACCTCGCGATCGCCTGCGGCGTGCCGGCGCAGAGGATCTTCTTCTCGTGCAGCATGGCGATGCGATCCGCGATGCGGAACACCGAGGCCATGTCGTGCGAGATCACCACGGAGGTCACCTTATACCGCTCGCCTGCTTCGAGGATCATCTCGTCGACGTTCCGCGTGGCGAGGGGATCGAGTCCGGTGGTGGGTTCGTCGTACATCAGGATCTCGGGCTCGAGCACGAGCGCGCGGGCGAGGCCGACGCGCTTGCGCTGGCCGCCGGACATCTCGCCGGGATACTTGCGCTGCATCCCTTGTAGCCCGAGTTGGCCGAGCCGGTCCGCGACGATATCCCGGATCTCCGCCGCGCTCTTCTGCGTGTGCTCCTTGAGCGGAAACGCACAGTTCTCCTCGACCGTCAGCGAGTCGAAGAGCGCCGCGAACTGGAAGACGAGACCGAACTTGCGCCGGAAATCCGACAGGGCCTTGGACCGCAGCGAGAGCACGTCCACGCCGTCGATCCAGATGTGCCCGCTGTCGGGCCGCAGGAGGCACATGAAGTGCTTGATGAGCACGCTCTTACCGGCGCCCGACGCACCGAGGATCACGTTGACCTTGTTGCGCTCGAGGTCGAGGTCCAGGTGGTCGAGCACGAGCGGCCCGCCGAATGACTTCGCGAGGGCCCGCACGCGGATGTGCCAGCGCTCGTCCTTCTGCTCGACCGGCGACGGCCCGGTGATCTCGTCGGTCCGGAGCTCCGACCCCGCCGGCGGCGGCGCGGTCACCATCACCGGCCTTTGCCGCTGCCGAAGATCGACAGCAGGATGTCCGAGAGGAAGTAGTCGGTGACGAGCGTGGTGACGGAGCCGATGACGACCGCCCGCGTGGTGCCGAGGCCCACGCCGCGACCACCGCCGCTGGCGTTGTAGCCCTGATAGCAGCCGATCAGCGTGACCATGAACCCGAAGAACACGCCCTTGATCAAACCCTGGACGACGTCGATCGGCTGCACGATGTCGCGCAGGTTCGACAGCCACGCGCCCTGATCGACGTGCTCGAGTACGACGGCGACGAGGAACGCGCCGAACATGCCGATGACGAAGAACAGGAGCGACAGGATGGGCGTGACGATCATCGCGGCGATGACGCGCGGCAAGACGAGGTACTGGATCGGATTGACGGCCATCGACTCGAGGGCGTCGATCTGTTCGGAGATCCGCATGGTGCCGAGCTCGGTCGCGATGCCGGAGCCGGCGCGGCCCGCGAGCATGAGCGCGCACAGGACGGGGCCGAGCTCGATCGCTAGCGCCTTGCCGGTCGTGCCGCCCGAGAACGACTCGAGGCCGAACGCGCGGAACGCGTAGACCGATTGCAGCGAGAGCACCATGCCGCTGAACGCACCGACGAGGAGCACGATCGGCAACGAGCCAAAGCCGATGTACTCGGCCGCCTCGAGGTAGTTGCCGAACCGGTACGGGCGGCGCGGCAGCCAGGACAGCGCCTTGCCGGCGAGGATGAGGTGGCCGCCGACGACATCGAGGAAGCGGACGAGCGGCGAGCCGACGCCCTTGACGCCATCCCACAGGGCGCCGCCGACGCTGGTCGGTGCCCCGGGATCGAGCTCTGGCAGCGAGGTCGGCGCGGGGGCCGGCGGCGGCTTGGGAGCGCCCGGGCCCTTGCGGGCATCGCCCGGCGGGGGCAGCGCGCGCACGTCGGTCGGCTCGTCATCGGGTGTCATCGCACGTCTCCGACATAGGTCCGCGGGACGCGCTTGCTCATGCCGCAGGTGACCTCGTACTCCGACAGCCCGGCCCAGCCGCCGTACTCGGCCGCCGAGATCGACGCGCCGCCGCTCGCCTTGCCGAGGACCACGACCGGATCGCCCACCTCGACGCCAGGGACCTCCGTCACGTCGGCGATCGCGATATCCATGCTGATGAGCCCGACCAGCGGAGCCCGCACGCCGCGGATCGCGACCTGCGCGTGGCCCGTCGCGCGGCGCGGGAGGCCATCGGCGTACCCGAGGGGCAGGATCGCGACCCGGCTCGGGCGCGCGGCCCGCCACGTGGCGCCGTATCCCACCGACGCGCCGACCTCGATGGCGCGCAGCTGGGCGACCTCGGTGACGAGCCGCATCGCCGGCTGCCGCACGAGCGCTGCGGCGTCGCTCGCGCCCCGCTCGAGCCAGCTGCCCTGGCCGTAGATCGCGATGCCGGCGCGCACGAGGTCGAAGCGCGCCTCGTGGAAGAGCAGCGCGCCGGCGCTGTTCGAGGCGTGGCGGACGCGCAGCGGGGCGCCGGCCGCGACGACCGCGCGGTCGGCCAGCGCGAACCGCGCGAGCTGGTGCCTCGTCATCGAGTCCGGGTCGGCCGGGTCATCGATGTCGGCGCACGCGAGGTGCGTCATCAGACCGACGATGCGGATGCCGCTCCGCCAGGCCTCGGCCGCGAGCTCCCCGGCGCGTTCGACGGCGACGCCGAGCCGGTTCATGCCGGTGTCGACCTTCAGGTGCGCGTCGACCGGCGAGCCGCGACGATGCACGACGTGCGCGAGCGCGCCGAGATCTTCCTCGCTGGCGACGACCGGCGTCAGGTCCGAGGCGACGATCTCCTCCTCGCCGCCGACCTGGCTCGGCCCCATCACCAGCACGGGGAGCTCGATGCCCGCGTCGCGGAGCGCGACGCCCTCCTCGACGAGGCTGACCGCGAAGCCATCGCAGGCGCGCGCCCCGGCGAGCGCCCACGCGACCTGGATCGCGCCGTGGCCGTAGCCGTCCGCCTTCACGACGGCGTACAGCTGCGCGCCGGCCGCCCTGCGCACCGCGCGCGCGTTGCCGATGATCGCGGACAGATCCACCTCGACCCGCGTGCGACGGATCATCGTCGGCGACGGCGCCGTGACGGACTTGGTGGCACCGAGCACTGGGGGCGATTTGGCGCCCCGGTCCCGACGCTGTCAACTGTGCGGGGCAGCCACTGTTTCGCTACGCCGCTTTGGACTTCTTCTCCGCGCGCTCGATCAGCGCCGGCGTCACGACGAGCGACCGGCCGCGCGGGATGATCAGGCCATCGCGCGCGAGCTGGTTGAACGCGCGAGAGATCGTCTCGCGGCAGCTGCCGATCATGTTCGCGAGCTCCTGCTGCGTCGGGCGGCGCCGGACCGTCAGGCCCTCGGGGCCCGTGGCGCCCTCCTCGCGGCCGAGCGCGACGAGGCGGTGCACGAGGCGCTCGTTGACATCGCAGAGCGCGAGCTGCGCGATGGTCTCGTCGGCGCGGCGGAGGCGACGCGCCATCTCGCCGAGGAGGTTGACCGACGTGCGCGGGTGCGCCTGGATGTGGCGCATGAGGTCCTCGCGCGAGAGCACGAGCAGCGTGGTCGGCTCGAAGGCGAGGCAGTGCGCCGAGCGGGGCGACTGGTCGAACAACGACATCTCGCCGAACGACTCGCCGGCGCGCAGCAACGACAGCGTCACCTCGCGGCCGCTCTCGCCGAAGATGACGACCTTGATCCGGCCCGTCATGATGACGAACATCGCGTCGCCGGGCTCGTCCTGGGCGATGACGGCGGCGCCGACGGCGACCTTCTTGATCGTGACGCGCGAGGTGAGATCCTCGATGGCCGAGATCGGCAACGCGGCGAACAGCGGCGCGCGGGCGATGGTGGCGCGGACCCGAGCGGGCTCTTCCCCGCCGACGCTGGCGATCGTCACCATCGGCCGGGGGGCCATGTCGGACCCACGCATCGGAGTGGCAACCGGGGCGGTCATCGAAGGACGAGCGGTTCCGAAAGTCATAGGTTAAGGCTCCTGCGGGGACGTCCGCGGACCGGGGCTATCGCAAGGGCCGTGCCCGGGACCGGGATCGCGGTCACACGACGTGGTTGCGGGCGGTTGACTCCGTGCGAGGCACTTTGTGAGGCCGGTCCCCGTGTCCAGACCTTCACAACTTTGTTGGCGACCACGGCAGAGATGTCGCGGTCGTCACACATGTCCTGCTGCGTCATGGAACCGCGGTGCTGCGTGCTAGGGTCCGGGGCGTGTCGGAACCGATGTCGGGAGGTATCGATGTCGTCATCAACGGACAGACGCGGACCGTGAACGCCGGGACCACGATCGCCGGGCTGATCGTCGAGCTGGGGCTCGGGGACCGGCGGGTCGCCGTCGAGCGGAACCGCGAGGTCGTCCCGCGTGCGATCCACGCGACGACCGCGCTGGCGGCCGGGGACCGGGTCGAGCTCGTGACGTTCGTCGGGGGTGGCCAGTGAGCCGCGGGTCGGCGAGACTGCGCGCATGACGGCGCCCATCGAAGATAGCTGGAAGCTCGGCACGCGCACGCTGCGCTCGCGGTTGATCGTGGGCACCGGCAAGTACGCCTCGCTCGACGAGACGCGCGCCGCGCTCGCCGCGTCGGGCGCCGAGATCGTGACGGTCGCGCTCCGCCGCGTGAACCTCGGCAGCGGCGAGCCGACGGTGCTCGACGCGATCGATCGCGAGAAGTACATCCTCCTGCCGAACACGGCGGGCTGCTACACGGCCGACGAGGCGATCCGCACGCTGCACCTCGCGCGCGAGCTCGGCATGGACGACATGGTCAAGCTCGAGGTCATCGGCGATCCGAAGACCCTGTTCCCCGACAACACGGCGACGGTCGAGGCGGCCAAGCAGCTCGTGAAGGAGGGCTTCCAGGTCCTGCCCTACTGCTCCGACGACCTCATCACGTGCAAGCGGCTCGCGGACGCGGGGTGCCTCGCGGTGATGCCGCTCGCCGCACCGATCGGCTCGGGGCTCGGCATCCGGAACCCGCACAACATCAAGCTCATCCTCGATAACGTCGACGTGCCGGTGATCGTGGACGCGGGCGTCGGCTGCGCGAGCGACGCGGCGATCGCGATGGAGCTCGGGTGCGCGGGCGTGCTGATGAACACGGGCATCGCGGGCGCGAAGAAGCCGGTGCTGATGGCGGAGGCGATGCGGCTCGCGATCGACGCCGGGCGCAAGTCGTTCCTGGCCGGGCGGATGCCGCGGCGCGACTACGCGAACGCGTCGTCGCCGCACGCCGGCCTGATCGAGTAGGGCCGTGGTGCCGGTCGTGCGCGTCGTGCTCGTCACCGACCGGCGCGTGATGGGCGATTTCGGCGCCGCGGTCGCGCGCGGGGTGGCGGCACACGGCGGCGCGGCGGGCGGCGGGGTCGTGCAGGTTCGCGGGAAGGATCTCGACGGCGGCGCGCTGCTGGTGCTCGTGCGCGCGGCGATGGCCGCGGGCGCACCGGTGCTCGTCAACGACCGGCTCGACGTCGCGCTGGCGGCGGGCGCGGCGGGGGTGCACCTGCCCGAGGACGGGCTCGCGCTGGGCGACGCGCGAGCGCTGACGCGGGCCGGGTTCATCGTCGCGTGCTCGCGGCACAGCGCGCCAGCCGCCGGCGCGGCCGCGGCGGCCGGCGCGGACCTGGTGCAGCTCGGCCCGATCTTCGAGACGCCGGGCAAGGGCCCGCCGGTGGGCGTGGCGGCGCTGCGGGACGCCCGGGCCGCGATGGGCGGGCGGTCGCAGCTGGTCGCCGTGGGCGGCATCGTCGACGGCGCGCAGATCGCCGCGTGCCGCGCCGCGGGCGCCGATGCGGTCGCGATGATCCGCGCCGCCTGGCGGGAGCGCTAGACTGCGCGCCGATGCGCGGCGCCCAGCCCGATGCCGAGTGCGCGCGCTGCGGGGCGACGTATCCCCCGTCGTTCGAGGGCCGGCTGGTCACCTGCACGCGGTGCGGGCTCGTGTTCGCGCCGCACGAGGTGCTGCACCGGGCCCGCCGGCGGCCGGAGGCGCCGCCGACTGGCGTGGAGCTGGCGGTCGATCCCACGTACACGGCGTTCGATGCAGGCGGCTGGCTGACCGTACGCCCGGATCGCCTCGACGCCAGCATGCGCGGCGAGCGCTGGCCGATCGCGGTCGCTCTGGCGCCCGGCCTGTACCTGACGACCGTGCTGCCGTGGACCGCCCCGCTCAGCCTCGTCGCCGCCGTCGTGTTGTGGATGAACCGGATCACGCTGACGGTGACCAGCGACGAGCTCGTCATCCGCCAGCGGCCGATCCCCTTCCGCCGTGCCCGGCACCTGAAGGTCTCGGAGATCGCGCGCGTGGTCTCCGTTCAGATCACCCCGCGCCACGCCGACGTCCTGGCCGACATGCGCGAGGGGCCCATCGTGCCGCTGCTGCGCGGGGTCCCGCGAGCCCTCGCAGAAGCAACCGTTCGCTCGCTCACCCAGAGGCTTGCAAACGCGCCCGCCGTCGGTTAACTAAGCGCACCTCGCCGGTGTAGCTCAGTGGTAGAGCAACGGTTTCGTAAACCGTAGGTCCCCGGATCATACCCGGGCACCGGCTCAGAATTATTAGGGATTTTGCGCTTCGACTAGTCGCCAACCCCGATTAGTCACCGATTAGTCACCAGTTGGTGGGTTGCCGGCCCATGGGAACGGATAGGCCTTGAAACGCTCCGAACGGGCGCCCCGAGGCCTCTGGCGTCGCGCTCGTGCCGTCCAAGGCACACACGGCGGGCACACGGGCCGTGGCCCTCGGAACATCGCGGGGCGTGGTGATGCCCGGCCCGTGGGTGTCGTAGCGGCCACTCAGCACCCCCCGTGGTGACTAGCCCTGGTGACTAGCGGTGACTAGCGGCCGGCTTGCGCGATGGCGCGCGCTTCTTTGGCTTGCCAGCGTTTGGCCTGCCGGCCCACACCTCCGCCGCGCACATGATCCTGCCCCAATCCTCCTCGGTTGGCGCCAAGCCATCGCAGACCTTGGCGACCATCCACTCGGACAGGAAATCGCGGCTGGCGCAATCGCAGCGGCCGTCACGGAGGCAGGCCTTGTGCTCCTCGGCTTGATACGCCGTCGCGGCAGCGCGCACGCTCGCCGCCAGCTTCGTTTCGAGCGTGAAGGTGATCTCCGTGTATGCGATCTTGGCCATCCTACGATACTACGCACGCGCATCCCGGGCGCAATGTGGGAGCACCCCGTCGCTACCCGAGAAAAATCCGGCCGGTCACGGTCGCCACCCCGTGGCGACTAGCGGTGACTAGCCGTCGATACAAAAAGCGCCACCCGGTCCGCCGGGATCTAAGCGGCGGGGAACGGCACGCGGAAAGGACATAACGCGTGGCTGCAACGCAGCGCGGCAAAAAGTGTGCGGCCGATTATACGGCCGCGATGGTGCTTACAAATGCCTACCGTGGACGTTGATGCGGAGCGTCGCGTTCGCCGCAGCACCAAACTTGGTGCACACGAGTGACAGCACGTTGCCCGCGATGTTGACGAGGTTCGCATCCGGCGTGGCGAGCACCATCGCCGCGGGCGTGCCGCCCGTGAGCGTTCCCTGCTGTCCGGTGAGCGTGCTCCACGTGCCGAGCACCGTGCCGCCGGCCTGCAGGGTAAACACGTAGTAGTTGGCCGGATCCTGCGTGTAGGTCGCATCGACGATCAGCTCTGCGCGATCGAGGCGGAACCTCAGCGGCAGGGTTGTAAGCGCGAGCGTCGTGGTCGCCGACACGGCAGGCAGGGCAAACGGGAAGCTCTGGCGCTGGAATTCGGATTCACGGACCGGATCGCGCGTGGCGGTAGGAAGCGGCATTACTCAATCCTCCCGCCAGCTGCGATCAGGCCGGGCGTCATCGCGCCCGAGGTGATCCGTTCCTTGCGCTCGATGGCGCGGCTTTCGTCGTCGGTGAGCGCCTCGATCGTCAGGTCACCACGCATGACAACGCCGGCAAGCTCCGGGTTGCCCACGACGCGACGCGTCCAGACCGCTGCGAGCTCGATCATGTAGCCGCGTCCGGCGATCGATTCGGTGCGCTCCACGTTGCCCGTTCGCGCCTTCCACTCGCCCCGCTCGACGTGTCCCTTGAGTGGATCGTGCGCCTTGGGGAAAAACTCCGAGCCCCCGATCGTCTCGATGAAATTCTCGCGCCACTGGATTGCTCCACAGGTCTTATCCGTGCACGCCACCCGCACCCGCGCGGCGGGCGGATTCTTGCGCTCGTACGCCGCAAGGCGATCCGCTGCCTCTGCCTCGAGTCGCTTGCTCTCGGCTACGCGTCGCTCCCAAGCAAGGGCATCGGCGCGCGTCTGCACCACGTGCGGGCAGACCGGCGCAGCCTCGAGCCGGATCAACCGGTCGATAAGCGAGGCGTTCTGCGCCTCGAGCGCGCTGATCCGCGCGTCATCGATAGGCTTGGCCATGACTACTGGCCTCCGAGGTTTCCGGCCGCACGATTGCGCGCAACCATCTTGCCGTATTCGTCATCAACGCTCGCCTTTGCGCTGCGCGAGCTCGTGGCAGGCGCCTGATCGATTCGGGTGCCATCGGCGCGGCGATCGTGACGGGCACTGTCGGCGTGCTCCTGATCGACGCGCGCAATCGCGATTGCATCGGCGCGCGCCTGCGGTGTCTTGCACCATGCAAAACGATTGGCCTGCACCATTGAATCATGGGCATCGAGGTAGCTATCGCTGCGCTCGGCATCCATGTGATCAGTGTCGATGTCGTCGTGTCTCTGCATATCGGTATCCTTTGAAAACTCGTTAATCTCGGGGTGGTCGTCGTGGTCGTCGTGGTGGTCGTCGTGGTCGTCGTGGTTCACAGCCGCACGGCGCTGTGCGCTTGAGGCGTTCAACTTTGCGAGACCGTCGCGCTTCAAACGTTCAAACTCGGCGGTATCGCCTCTCATTTTTGCAACCATCATGTCCGTAAGCGTCTCGCGGCCGAGATCGAGTGTCTTGCAGCCGCAGCTACCCGCCCGCTCGGGCGTAGTCACGTCGCAGGCACACGCGCCATGCGGCACGTGGATGGGTGATGCAAGCTCGCTCATTAGAAAACCTTTCGTGGTGCATAGAGGTAGAGGCCGGGACCGATCGATCGCCGCGGAATATCGCCATCGCGCACGAGCTTGCCGAATTGAGACGGCGAGCATCCGAGCTCATCGCAAGCGGCGTGGAATGGCAGCCATCCGAGCTCCCACAGGTCCGCCGCTGCGCGCGGGGCACAGCTTGTGCGGCTCATCGACTGCCCCGTTTTCCAGTACTCAGCATCTCGGGGACCACTCGCGTTGGCCGTTTCTTGAATGCGGCGAGCGCTGTATCGAAGTCCTGAACTTGGAAACGCGTGACGGCCACGCCGACACACAGCGAGCATTGCTCGGCGCGCGCATCCATCCGCGTGGAGTGCGGGCACGTCACGGCGTCACCTTTGCCGCGCGCGCTGCCCGCTCGGCCGCGACGATCTCAACCTGATCGGCCCGATAGAACCGACGGCCATCGCCTGTCCGGATCGGCTTGAGCACGAGATCCATATCGGGCCGCTTAACCCGATCCGTCGAGAGGTTTAGTCGCCGAGCAACTTCGCAAGGTGACATATATTCCGACATCATGCCTATAGTCTGGATCGCGGATCGGTGATGTCTAGTGCGATTTGCGTCGTCAACGCAGCGCTTGATACGTCACTAGATATCACGCCATCGATTTAGCCTACCGTCGCGGGCGTCTGCCGCCGATCACCGGCTGCCCGTTTGACCATCGGCCGATGCCGTCCCGATCGAAGTGCACACCGACTTTCGCGTACGCTCCCGCCCGAGCCTGCGCCACGCGCGCGGCTTCACGGCGCTGCTTAATCGTGGCCGTATCGATCGCCTTTACGATACTCTCGTTGTCGCGCAGTGCGCGGGCTGCGAGCTCACGCCATCCCTCGGCCGTCGTCGGAATCGTTGTATCAATGCTCTTATCTGTTTTCTTACTCATTGCTTGCCTCGAGTGAATGATCAGAACGGACACCTGATCCACGCCAGGATCAGGCGAAACAGGTGACAGATCGAACCGTACGGGCAAGGCGCCACGATGATCACGATGCGTCGCGATTCGCTTGGCGCTCGCCAACGTGCCCAATGCCTCATAGCTCGTATCCGTACTCGAGCGCGTCCGCCGCGTTGATCGCGTCCACCTCAGCTTTGTTTTCTGCCAACCGCCGGGCGAGCGCTACATCAGCCCGCGCGATTTCCGCCGCAGCGCTCGCCTCGTCATCCCAATTGACGTCATGGTCGCCCGTGTCCAGCGGCGCGATCACGGGTGGCGGGCCACGACGCGCGGTGTACGGATTGAATCCCGCGCGCTTGCCGGCCACCGACGCGCCGAACGCGATCAGCATCGCATCGTGGCGGGCAAGGATCGCCGCACCAAGATCCACGCCAGTGTTGAGCTCGGCGAGCGCGTAGGCCGTCGCGTCCTGTGCATCGTCGTGCCGGGTGGCGCCTGCGAGCTCCTCAACGTAATCGGCCACCCACGCCGCGCCCAAGGGCAGATACGCATTACCGCCCTCGATCGTCGGCGACACCACGCCAAGGCGCTCGGACTTGCCGCGCCCGCCGGTGAGCACGGGCACGATATTTGGGATGCCATTGGCTGCCAGTTGCTCGAGAGCACCGGCACCACCGGCGGCTTTTTCGATCAAGATCTTGGCCTCTGGATACTTGCGGGCAAGCGCCTTGATCGCGGCGATCTGCTCGAGTTGCGTGGCTTGCTTGCGCCACTGCTCTAAAAGAAAACGTGACGCGCCGACACTGCCCCATACCTGTGCGACGGCAAAATCACCCTTGAGCGATCCGAACGTCATATCCACGGCGATCACCACGCGATCGAAGGTGTCCGGCGTGCGTGCCGCGGGCGCGTCCATGTTGCACCCGCTCGGGCGCGGCATGGTCTCTGCGACGAGTGCGGGCCGGTGGAACCGCCACCACGTGCGCTTGATCGCCGCGTTGGCGTCATCGCTCGGGCGTTGCAGGTACTGGCAGGCGTACGCCGCGGACCCGATTTGCTTGCGTAGCTCGTCGAGCTTGGTGCGGGGCAGGACGTTGGGCGCGAGCAATACGCCTTGCGCATCCTCGGCCGGCAATTCAACGATCGTCCACCCGCCCATCGCGATCAGGCGCCCGATCAGGTCATCACGATCAAGCCGTTGCTGCACGACGATGATCGGCGCGTTGTCACGGTCCAAGCGCGTCGAAAGTGACTCGGTGAACCATGCCCACAGGCCATCTCGTGCCGCTTTGGAAAAGCGATCGGTGGCGTTGAGCGGATCGTCGCAGACGGCCTCGTGACCACGCCTGCCGGTGAGCGCGCTATCGGTGCCTACGGCGAAATAGCGGCCGTCGCTTGTCGTGGCCCAATGCGCCACGGTGGACTCGTCCGCGCGCAGCTTGACGGGATAGAGCGCCTGAAACTCGGGTGACTCCACGAGGCGACGAACCCGCCGCGATTCGGTGGCGGCCAAGTCGAACGCGTGGCTCCCGTGGATGCTGCGCCACGAGGCATCGCGTGCGAGGCGCCAGGCTGCGTACAGCGCGAGCAACGTGGTTTTGCCGCAGCCCGGAGGCACGGCGATCAAAAGTCGCGTGGTGAGGCCGTCTGAGACGTTCTGTAGGGCCTGGATAATCGCCGTGGTCGCGCCGTTCGGCTCGTACGGCATACCCGTGACCACGGGCCAAAAATGCGAGGCAAAATCTGCGAAGGAGTCGCGGTAAAGCGACGCTTGCAATTCGCGCTCTAACACGGTGCTATCGAGCGAGGAAAAATCTTCTAGGGCAGCATCCGTAGGATCGGCACGATTTGTGCATAGTACGCAAATTCCGCCGTTCAGTGCGCGGATCGTGGCATGTGGACAGTCGTGTAGTTTCAGGATGTTAGCGTTCATATCGCGTTCGTCTGGTGACTAATCGTGGTGACTAGCGGTTATCATCCTCAGCAAACCACGGTCTAGGTAACCGTTGCCTACTTGTTTTCTTCTGTGTCGTCGTCGGTATCAGCGGGCGCGAGCCGTGGTGCTGCCTGGATCGCGGCCAGCATCGCGCGTCGCTGATCGATCGGGATGGCCGATAAATCGCGTGCAGTGCCACCACGTGTCTCGAGGAGCACGGCGCTTGTCGTGGGGGGCCGCAGATACCCGCGATCGATGAGCTTGAGAAGTGCGTCAAGCCGGTCGAGCACGGGCAGGTTCTCATCGCACGCGGCCCGCAAGGCCAGATCGATCACGAGCGCTGGATCCACTCGAGCACGCACCATCTCCGCAAAAGCCAATCCAGATCGAGGCCTTCCTTTGGGATTCGCCGACGGTACGCCCTTTTGCCAGCGATGCGGTTTACCTGCCGTGGGCGCCGTGGGCTCGTCTGCCTTATGAGGATCTCTCATGTTATCGATTGTGACGCATGCGAGTAAGTGTGCCAGTCTTATCGCAAATGACGAGGATGACGCGTTACCGCCCATTGGACGGAATGGCGCATTTTATCAATCCCAAAACTCGTAAATGACGTCATTTGTCGTCATCCATACAAATGACGCGATAACATCGCGAAATGACGCGACAGAGCTAGTTTATGGGTTAGACAGCTAGAGTCTGTCTCATATAGACTCTAAGGGGTAAATCGCGTCATTTCGTGTCATCCACGTCAGCCGTGCGATATCCACAGTCGTTTCCGCCACTTGGAATTTACGCGGCCATGAGCAATTTAATCCCGATAATGCCGCGCGCGGTTTCCGTCCTTTTATCCTTAAATCCACGCTCTCTAAGACCGTCGCGAAACGTGTCGCGCGTCCACGCCTTGGTGCCGTTGCGCATGCACCACAGCTGGTACGCGCCATAGAGTGTGAGCGTGGCCTCGAACGCGTCTGCCGCACGTTCGCAGCACTCGGCAAGGAATTGCCCGAGGTGATCTTGATCGGCCCTGTACGCGGCCGTAGCAATTACGATGGCGGGCACGTCGCCAAGCCCGTCACGCTGCCAAGCCAAGCAACCTTCCACGCACCAACGCAGCACACCCGATGATTCCGTGCGTAGCTTGCTACCCAAGTACGGATCCCGTTCGGACGGTGGAATCGTCACGTCGAACGGGATCATTCGGATTCGTCGCCAAATGCCCTCGTCTTGCCCCCGTACTTTTGGACGATGGTTGGCCGAAACGATCAATTTGTGCGTTGGCGAGAATTCAAAGAAATCCAATTTCATAAATCTCGCCTTAATCTTGTCGCCGCCAGTAAGACGCTTGATCAGGGACTCGGCCCACTGCCGGCCTGCCTCGGTTTCCTGGCAAGTGACAAGGCGAGCGCCCTCGAGATCAGCAACCTCGGTCGGATGCGACTCTCCCACCTTCGCCAGCAATAGATCGGGTGCGCCTGCCTTTGCGTAACTGCCAGCCACGTACATAAGTTGCTCGAGAAAAGTGCTCTTGCCGTTGGCTCCTGCACCGTGAAAGAACGCGAGCACTTGCTCGCCGACATCGCCCGTGAGGCAGTACCCAACAAAACGCTGCACCCAACCGCGCAAGGCTGGATCGGGCAGCACACGCGCGACGAACGCATCCCACGTCGGGCACACGGCACCGGCGTTCCAGTCCACCGGAGCGAGCTTGGTTAACTTGTCGTCGCGGCTGTGCGGCTTGAAATCGTCGATGCCATCCTTTAGGCACAAGGTTCCGTTGGCAACGTTCAACACGAACGCGTCGCGATCGAATTCGGCAGATTGGCTCATCACCAGTCCACGTGCCAGCCGCGTCATGGCCTCGAGCCGGCCGGCGCTTTCCATTGACTTCGCATGTGCGACTAGCGCCTTACGTTTTTCGTCGTCGGTCTCGGCATGCGCGCGCAGATAAAATCCGCGTGCGGTCTTAATCGCCAACGCGATGAGTGCCTCGCTTGGCGTCCTCAGCCAACGCGTGCCGTCGTATCGTACCCACGTCCCCCACTCGGGCACCCACCGAAGATCGGCACCGTGCTCGGAAGCAAACAGCTGCGCGTTTCCCGCATCGGTTAGCGGCAGTGAAACACCATCGACGATCATCATGGAAGGCTCACAATCGAGTTGTAGAGATCGAGCAAGCGTTTATTTTCGCGCTCGCGCCCCACCGCACGCGCTTGGTGCAGTCTCTTGACGCTCGCCGCGTACACATCGCGCGCCTTGGCGAGATATGCATCGCGGCCTTTACCGTTGCTCGCGTCGCACTCCATGGCTGCGATGCTCATGAAAACGAGTTCTGCACATCCATAGGGGCCGACTTCGGGACACACCCATCCGATAAGGTTTGCTGCCTCGAATACGGTGTTATCGCGGCCGAGGCCCTGCGCACCGAGGTTTTCCGCATCGACAAGCGCGCGCGATTCCAGGACCCGACGGACGATATCGACGCGGCGAGGCGCTTTCACGTCGGACGAGCGCGCCTGCTTTGTTGCGTACGCGGCGAGCGCCTTGCGTGCTGCCACGAGATCGATCGCATCGGACCACGTTGGTTCGGCAACCATGCTCGTGAATTCCATGCCGGCCGCTACGGATCCGACCACGACGCTAGCCATCCACGGTCCGATCGTCGTCGGGCTGCCAACCTCGCGCAGCGTGAGCGCCGTGCGCTCGCCGTCGCGCAGCACGCGCGGTAGACGGTATAGACGCGTGAAATCCTTGCACGCACGATCGGCCACGATGCCGTAGCGCGTGCGCAGCAACTCGAGGCGCGCGAGATACGTTGCCTTCCACACAGCGTGCTCAAGCGGCGTGCGGATCACGAACGGTTGCGCGAGCGACCACACAAGCCGGTAACCGCCGCGCGTCGAATACGCGTAGCCGGGCTGATCGGTAAACGCGGCGCGGACCTTCGAGGCCTCCGCGGCCCACCACTCGGCGCACATCGTGGCGCCCGAGGTTTTTGCATCGACGTCGGCGATAAACAGCGCCATCGGGATCCCGTCGTCCGGCAGTCGATCCCAGATCGCGAGGCCACTGCCGCTGCGATCGTCATTCATGCCTAGCCGGCGCGGCAGGGTTGGCGCGCAGTACGCCACTACATGCGCATCCCAACTAAACTCATTGCAGAGCGCCCGCTCGATCGGCACGTGCCCGATCGGCAACTCATCGGGTTGCACGCGCTTGGGATAAGAAGATGCGAAGCGATCCAGCACGAGCACGACGCCGGCCGTCATCGCGAACCCTTGGCCGGCACGTTGCCGAGCAGCTGATAGAGCTTCCCGTTGCGCGCGCACAAGGCGATCAGGTCCACCTCGCCGCGCAGATCAATCTCGAGCGCTTCCAGTGCCGTCATGCCCGCGATGTCCGGCATGTCTTCGACGATCGCGAATACACGCTCAAGCCACGCGGCGTCGTGTGCTGCGGCCAGCACACCGAGGATGGCGATCTCGCGCATCGTGTGCGAGGCGCTCACGGCTTCACCTCGGACGCCGCGCGCGTCTCAACGGTGCCAGCGGCGATCCATGCCTCAACATCGGCGAGCGCGTAGCGCACTGTCCGACCGCACTTGACGTAGCGCGGGCCTTTCCCGCGCAAACGCCACTGGCATAGCGTGATGTGGCTAACGCCAATCAGCTCGCCGAATGCCTTGGCGGAAATGAAACGCGGTTGCGGCTGCGAAACTTGGGAGACTTCGGACATGTCGGCACCTGGGGTGCCAGCACGATTCGGAGTGTCTCGGTGGACGGCTATCGTCCAGCCGTTCGTGGTTGGTGTTAACGGACCCTGCCGCTTTCGCGGCCCCTAAGCCCCGTGCAATTCCTTCGTGCACGACCGATTGGTGTTATCCGCCCTGCCGCTTTCGCGGCCCCTAAGCTTGGTTTTTCCAGTGCTGCCAGTTGCCCGGCCCCTGCACTCCGTACGTCTGATCGCGTCGTACGGCGGCTAACGAGTTACTTCGCGTCGTGTTGGGGTTGATCGTCGTGCGCGGGATTGCGCTGTCTAAACTATGCAACGCACGTCTGTGCGCCGCTATTCCACAATAGCATAGCAGCCCATCGTTGGGCCACATGCACAAATCACGCCGGTTCCTAACCTGCGGTTTGTCCAGTGATTCTAACGGTTAACGCCTTGTCGATCTTGGTTTGCTGCTCGAGTAGGTGACCGAATGCCTGCGCGATGTACGTCGAATTGACGCTCTGTTTTCCGTAGGCGTGGTTAGCCAGCACGCTGCGATCGAGCTCCGTCACGCCCGCCTCTGCCGCGACGGATAAGTACGTCCGGCGTAACGGGTGCATCCCCGGGAGGATTTTTACACGCTTGCCGGTCTTTTCATCGATCCGGTTTTCCTTGGGCTGCGCGATCGGGATGACTCGATACGGTGCCGCGCGCGTGAGACTCGGAAACACATAGCCGTGATCGCCGCCGTAATCCGCGAATGCACCCGCGT
>JANXOM010000199.1 GCA_025353585.1 Deltaproteobacteria bacterium | reverse complement strand
GCGGGCGCGGGCGCCGCGGCACCATCCTCGGGCAAGAGCCGCTCGATGATCGCCTTCTGCGTCGCGTCGTCGAAGCGCGGGAACAGCGGCTTGCCGTCGCGCGTGATCGCGGAGGCCACGATGTCGCCGGTGAGATCCGCCGCGATCGGCCAGCGGCCGCGCTCGGAGTCCGGCACGCCGACCCACGCGCGCAAGGTCGCGCCCGCCGTCGGCAAGACCGGCGAGATGAGCCCGCCGATGACGCCGATCGTGGCGGCGAGCCCGTGCAGCACGTGCAGCAGCTCGCGCGTCTTCGATTCGTCCTTCGCGAGCGCCCACGGCTGCATGGCGTCCACGTAGCGGTTGCCCTCGCGCACCAGCTTCCAGATCGCCTCGAGCGCGCGGCTCGGCTGCAGCGCCTCGAACGCCTGCGTCGCGGCCGCGATGGCCTCGGACGCCACGGTCTCGAGCTCGGCGCGCGGGCCGCTCGCCGCGAGCTGCGGATCGCGGGCGAGGAGGGCGTCGGGGTTCTGGCGCGCGAGCAGCGTCAGGCTGCGGTTGACGAGGTTGCCGAGGTCGTTCGCGAGCTCGGCGTTGTAGCGGCCGAACAGCGACTCGAGCGTGAAGTCGCCGTCCGAGCCGAGCGGCACCTCGCGCAAGAGGTAATAGCGGAGCGCGTCGTTGCCGAGGTCGAAACCGCGCACGCCGAGCTCGTTCGCCACGCGCACGGGGTCGACGCGCGTCGCCGGCACGGACTTGCTGATCTTGAGCCCCCGCACGTTCCACCAGCCGTGCGCGACGATGCCGGCCGGCAGCGGGAGGCCCGCCGCGAGCAAGAACGCCGGCCAGTACACGGCGTGGAAGCGCAGGATGTCCTTGCCGATGAGGTGCAGCGCGCGCGGCCAGAACTTGTCGACGAGCGGGCCCTGGATCTCGCCGCTGTCGTCGCAGAGATCGGACAGGTAGTTCGTGAGCGCGTCCAGCCACACGTATATGACGTGAGCGTCGCCGTTGGGATCGGGCTCGGGCGCGGGGATGCCCCAGCCAAAGCTCGTGCGCGAGATCGACAGGTCGCGGAGCCCGCCCTTGAGGAACGAGACGATCTCGTTGCGATACGCGTCGGGCCGGATGAACTGCGGGTGCGCCTCGATGTGGGCGAGCAGCGGCTCGGCGTACTTCTCGAGGCGGAAGAACCACGAGCGCTCCTTGTCGATCCACTCGACGGGGCGCGTGGTGTGGATCGCGCACGTGAAGACGTCGGCGGGCTTGAGGAGGTCGCTCTCCTTGTAGAACTGCTCGCACGCGACGCAGTACCAGCCCTGGTACGTGTGGAGGTAGAGGTCGTCCGGGCTGCGCGCGCGGATCCGCTTCCACAGCGCGGCCACGACCTTCATGTGGTGCGGATCGGTGGTGCGGATGAAATGATCGTTCGTGATGCCGAGCTGGCGCCAGGTCTCGGCGAAGCGGGGCGCGACGTCGTCGACGAGCTGCTTCGGCGTGAGGCCGCGCTTGGTCGCCGCCTCCTCGACCTTCTGGCCGTGCTCGTCGGTGCCCGTGAGGAAGCGCGTCGTGTCGCCGCGCATGCGGTGGAAGCGCGCGAGCGCGTCGGCGACGATCGTCGTGTAGGCGTGCCCGAGGTGGGGGACGTCGTTGACGTAGTAGATCGGGGTCGTGATGTAGAACGGCGTGCTGGTCATGACGGCAGGTCGCTAGGCTCGGGGGGCTCGGGGGGCTCGGGGGACTCGGGGGGCTCGTCGGGTTCGTCGGTGTCTTCGGCGTGCGCGTGGGCCGCGGCGCCGCCGGGCGGGCCACCGCCGGGCGGGAACATCGGCTTGACCTCGCCGGCGGGCACGACCTCGGTGTCGCCGGGGCCGTAGGACACGCGGACCCGCTGGCGGAGCACGTCGACCTCGACGACGCGGCCCTCGCCGCGGGCGCCGATGACGCGCTTGCCGAGCTTCGGCAGGCCCTTGCGCAGCTCGGCGTACGCGGCCTGCTCGTAGACGAGGCAGCACTTGAGGCGCCCGCACTGGCCCGAGACCTTTGTCGGGGTCAGCACGAGGCCCTGGTCCTTCGCCATCTTGATCGAGACGGGGACGAAGTCCGGGAGCCACGTCGTGCAGCAGAGGGTCAGGCCGCACGAGCCGATGCCGCCGACGGCCTTGGCCTCGTCGCGGACGCCGAGCTGGCGGAGCTCGACGCGCGCGCCGACGGCCGCTGACACGTCGCGCAGGAGCTCGCGCACGTCGAGGCGCTGCTCGTCGGACGTGTAGTAGACGAGGACCTTGCCGCCGCGGCCGGGCGCGCCCTGCGTCTCGACGCGGAAGACCTTGAGCGGCATGCGCAGCGCGGCGGCGGCGTCCTTGGCCGCGCGGAGGGCCGTGACGTCGTCGCGCGGCGCGTCCTGCTCGCTCGCGCGGCGGATGATGCGGCGCAGGTTGCGATCGCGGACGCCGCGGCGCTGGGCGGCGACGGCGACCCACGCGAGGCGCGCGCCGCGCTCGGAGTCGGCGAGGACGCGATCGCCGACGGCGTAGTCTCCCTCGGCTGCGTCGCACCAGGTGATGCGGCCGCCGACGACGAAGCGGACGCCGATGACGGTGGCGACGTCATCGAGCGGCGAGCCCGGGCCGGTCGTCAGCGGGTGGGTCAGCGGATCCGGATCGCCGACCGGCTCGAGGGGGAGGTCGGCGGCGAGCGTGACGGCGGGGGCGGGGCCGGGCTCGTCGGTGCCCCACGCCTCGCGCGCCTCGGTCTCGTTGTCGTCATCGCGCGCGAGCGGGCGCGTCGCCTGCGTCAAGCGCGGCGTGGCGCCGGACTGCGTCGGCAGCGGGTGCTCGCGGGCCGCGGCGAGCTCGGGGGCCTCGACGTACGGCTCGGTGCTGGTGTCGGAGGTGTCGAGGTTCGCGCGCGGGTCGCGGGTGTCGCGATCGCGGTTGCGCTCGCCGCCGCCGCGCTGGCCGCGGTCGCCACGCGGAGGACGCGGGCCGCGCTCCTGGGGCGGACGGTTCTGCGGCGGCGGCTGACCCTGTTGCGCGTGCGGCGCGCCGCCGCGCTCGGGC
>JANXOM010000178.1 GCA_025353585.1 Deltaproteobacteria bacterium | reverse complement strand
CGGCGGCGCGCTCGGCATCGACGTCCAGTTCGACGCCGCCGCGCACGGCGCGACGAGCGGCACGCTCACCGTCGGCACCAGCGACGGCACGCGCACCTCGCAGATCACCGCGAGCGCCCTGCTCGCCTCGCTGTCGCTCTCGCCCGATGGCGCGGTCGACCTCGGGCCGGTGTGCGCGGGCGCGACGACGACGCAGCTCTTCACCGTCGTCGGCAACGGCGACGGGCCCTTCGACGTCACCGGCCTGTCCACGCCCGACATGCCGTTCACGCTCACCGCGCCTACCCTGCCCGCGAGCGTCGCGGCGATGGGTGGCAATCAGGTCACGTTCAACGTCGACGTCGCGCCGGCCGCCGCCGGTCCGCTCACGACGAGCGTGATGGTGACGACCGACATCCCCGGCGATGCGGGCCACGCGATCACCGTGACGGCGACCGGGCTCGCCGCCGGTACCACGGCCACGCCCGCCGAGCTCGACTTCGGGACCAGCCCCCTCGAGGCGACCTCGCTCGGGCAGGCGATCTTGCTCACCAACTGCAGCGCGGCCAGCCTCGGGTTCTCGACCGCGCAGATCACGGGCAGCGACGCGTCGGAGTTCGCGATCGTGGCGCCGCCCGCGGGCACCTCGATCGCGCCGAACGCGTCCGCCGCGTGGCTCGTGGTGTTGAGCGCGCACACGGCGGGCGTGAAGACGGCGGCGTTCTCGGTCGACACCGCGGACGGCACCACCAGCACCGTGACCCTCCTCGGCGAGGGCTTCGACGCGGCCAGCGGCTCGGGGAGCGGCGAGGCGCCCGGCGAGCGTAACTACTACTCGTGCAGCACCCGCGAGGGCGCCGGCGGGCTCGCGCCGCTCGGGGTCGCGCTGGTCCTCGTCGCGCGCCGGAGGCGGCGCACCGGGTGAGCCAGCACGTGGCGGTACAGGATCCGCTGATCGGCGCCGTCGCCGGTGGCTACCGCGTCGTCTCGCTGCTCTCGGTCGGCGGCATGGGCAGCGTCTATCGCGCGGAGCACGCGCTGATCGGCCGCCTCGCGGCGATCAAGGTGCTGCTGCCCGAGATGTCGATGAACCGCGACATGGTGCAGCGGTTCTTCCTCGAGGCGAAGGCGACCACCGCGATCAAGCACCCCGGCATCGTCGAGGTCTTCGACTTCGGGTACCTGCCGAGCGGCCAGGCGTACATCGTCATGGAGCTGCTCGAGGGCATGACGCTCGCGCAGCGCATCCACCTGCAGGGGCGGATGCACGAGGGCGAGGCGGCGATGATCCTGCGCAGCGCCTGCGGCGCGCTCGCGGCGGCGCACGCGACCGGCGTCGTCCATCGCGACCTCAAGCCCGACAACATCTTCCTCGTCCCCGATCTGGAGGCGCCGATCGGCGTGCGCTGCAAGCTCCTCGATTTCGGCATCGCGAAGCTGACCGCGCAGGGCGCGGCGACGGGCATGACGCAGACGGGCGCCGTCATGGGCACGCCGACGTACATGTCTCCCGAGCAGTGTCGCGGGAGCGGTGACGTCGACGCGCGCGCAGACCTGTACTCGCTCGGCTGCATCTTTTACGAGCTCGTCACGGGCCGGCCGCCGTTCGTGTGCGAAGGCGCGGGCGAGCTGCTCGGCTCGCACCTGTTCGTCGAGCCGGTGCCGCCGTCGCGCATGGTCCAGGGCATCACGTTGGAGGGCGAGACGCTGATCCTGCAGCTCCTCGCGAAGCTACCCGCGCGCCGCGTGCAGAGCGCGCGCGAGCTGGCGGCCCGGGTGAGTGCGCTCGCGCAGGCGCATGGCTGGGGGGTGTCGTCGACGGATCTCGACGCGCGGATGTCGATGGCGAGCCTGGCGTACACGGGCCATGCGCCGGCCGAGGAGAGCACGCAGCTCGCGCCGCTGCCGACGCCGCGGCCGGAGCTGCTCGCGCCGCCGGTGGCCACGCCGAAGGTGGCCACGCCGAAGCCGCTGCCGACGCCGGCGCCGAAGCCGCTGCCGACGCCCCCGTCGACGTTCGCGGAGCCCGACGAGGCCACGCAGCCGATCGCGATGCCGCTGCCGGACGGCGACACGCTCGTCCGCAAGCCCGCCCCTGCGGCCGCCGCCGTCCCCGCGGGCCGAGCGACGAAGCCAATGCCAACGCCGGCCGAGCTCTCCGGCGGGGCGCTGCTCACGCTGCAGCCGGAGCCGCCCGCGATGCCCGTCGCGACGGCGCGCCCGACGCCGCAGCCGCCGAGCGCGACGCCGGTCGTCGTGCACACGTCGTCGCTCGTGCCGCCGCGTGCGTCGATGCTGGCGATGCAGCACCAGCAGCAGCCCATGCAGCCGATGCAAGCGTCGCTGCACCAGCAGCAACCGCCGCCGCAACACCAGACGCCGCAACACCAGACGCCGATGCCGGCGAACCCGGCGAACCCGGCGAGCTTCGTGGGGCCGCTGCCGCAGGCGCCCTATGTCCCGGCGCACGTGCCGACGCCGCCGCCGATGGCGCCGTACGTCCCGCAGCGCGTGCCGACGCCACTGCCGATGGCGGCGTACGTCCCGACGCCAACGACGCTCTCCGGCGCCGCGCGCGAGGCCGTCGCCATGGGCCCCGGCAAGCTGCGTCCCGGCCGCATCGCGGTCGCGTTCGTGCTCGCCGGCATCGTCGTCGGCGGCGTCGTCTACGTCGCGGTCGGCCGCGATGGCGGCGGGCCCACCCGCGCAGCCGCCGGCGCGATGGACGCCGCGGTGGTCGCGCCGCCACCACCACCCACGCCCACGCCTCCGGCGGTCACACCGGACGCCGCCGCGTCCCTCGTCGACGCCGCCGAGCCCGCGGCCGTGCCCGGCGATGCCGTGGCCCCGGCCGCGATCGTCCTGCCCGCTGCCGTCCCCGTCGCCCCGCCGGCTCCGCCGCACAAGACGCCCGCGGCCCCGCCGACAAGGCCGCCGCCGCCGGCCACGCCGCCGAAGCAACCGGTCACCGATCCGCTGCTCGAGCCTCATCTCTAGATCGCCGAAGTGACCCGCATGTTCCGTCGCGTCCTCGTCGCCGCCGCTGCCTGCGGCCTGGTCGCGCGTCTCGCGGCCGCACAGCCCGCGCCCGCCGTCCCCGACAAGCAAGACGCGCAGGCGCTCGTCGGGTCCGGCGTGAAGCTGTTCAGCGCCAAGGACTTCCTCGGCGCGCTCGCCGTCTTCCGCGACGCGTACACGCGCTTCCCGAGCACGAAGATCCTCCTCAACATCGCCACCACGCTTGCCCGGCTCGACCGCGCCGCCGACGCGGCGAACACGTATCAGCGCTACCTCGACGCGAGCGACAGCGACCCGACGAAACGCGCCGGCGTCGAGAAGGCGCTCGCGGATCTCGACGCGAACCTCGCCATCGTCACGATCGGCGTGACGCCCGCCGACGCCGAGGTCCAGATCGGGGACAAGGCCGAGTGGCTGCCCGCGACCGCGCTCTCGCACTACCGGGTCGCGCCGGGAGACGTCACGGTCTCCGCGCGGCGCGCCTCGTACCTCCCCGGCACGAAGGCCGTGCACCTCGATGCCGGCGGCGAGCTCACGATCACGCTGGCGCTGGTCGCGAAGCCGGTCGTCGTGGTCGTGACCCCGCGCCTCGGCGTCGCGCGACCGTCGGCGCCGCGCGCCCGACTCGGCGCGCTCGTCCTCGCCCACGTGGCCGTCGAGCACCCCGGCGCGGCCGGCCTCGTCGGCCTGACGTTCGATGCGCGGCCCGCCCTGCAGCTCGAGCTCGCCGCGCTCATCGGCAAGACGTCCGGCGGCTACGCGGCCGTCGCCCTCGAGCCGTGGCACGGCCGCTACCGGCCCCTCGCGGTGGTCGGCGCGCCGCTGTTCGTCTCGCACGGCGCGCGCATCGCGCTCCGCGGCGGCCTCGGGCTCGAGGCGGTGCTCTCGCGCAACGTCTCCGTGGTCGCCGAGGTCGCGATCGAGCGCGCGCTCAACGCGGAGGCCGGCGTGGAGAAGACGACCTTCGTGCCCGCCGTCGGCATCACCGCGCGCCTGTAGCTCTCACCCGGGGTCGAGCGCCGAGCGGTCAATCCCGGTCGGTCCCCGCTCGAACGAGCTAGCTCGCGTGGTGCGTGGGCGCGAACTGCGCGTGATAAAGCGCGTGGTAGGCGCCGGCTCGCGCGAGCAGCTCGGTGTGGGTGCCCTGCTCGACGATCCGGCCGGCGTCGAGCACGAGGATGAGGTCGGCGTCCCGAATGGTCGAGAGCCGGTGCGCGATGACGAAGCTCGTCCGGTCGGCGCGCAGCGCCGCCATCGCCTGCTGCACCAGCACCTCCGTGCGCGTGTCGACCGACGACGTCGCCTCGTCGAGGATCAGGATCGCCGGGTCCATCAGGAACGCGCGCGCGATCGTGAGCAGCTGCTTCTCGCCCGAGCTGACGTTGTTGCCGTCGTCATCGAGCACCGTGTCGTAGCCCGCGGGCAAGTGCTGCACGAACCGGTCGACGTACGTCGCGCGGGCGGCCGCGAGGATGTCCTCCTCCGTCGCCGCGAGGTTGCCGTACGCGAGGTTCGCGCGGATGGTCCCGCCGAACAGCCACGTGTCCTGGAGCACCATGCCGATGTTGCCGCGCAGCTCGGCGCGCGGCAGCTTCGCGATGTCGACGCCGTCGAGCAGGATGCGCCCGCCGTCGAGCTCGTAGAACCGCATCAAGAGATTCACGAGCGTCGTCTTGCCCGCGCCCGTGGGCCCGACGATCGCGACGGTCTGCCCCGGCCTGGCCACGAGCGACAGGTCCGTGATCAGCGGCTGCTCGGGCTTGTAGCGGAAGTCCACGTGCTCGAACACGACCTCGCCGCGCACCGGCCGAGCGAGCGCGACCGGCGGGTCCACGTCGAGCGCCTGATCCGGCGCGTCGAGCAACTCGAACACGCGCTCCGCCGAGGCCACGCCGGACTGCAGCACGCTCGCCATCGAGGCCATCTGGCCGAGCTGCTGGCTGAACTGCCGCGAGTACTGGATGAACGCCTGGACGCTGCCGAGCTGCATCGCCCCCGACGCCACGCGCAGGCCGCCGATCACCGCGATGGCGACGTACGTCAGGTTTCCGATGAACGTGATCGCCGGCATGATCACGCTGGAGATCAACTGCGCGCGGAAGCCCGCCTCGTAGAGCTCCTCGTTCTTCGCGGCGAACCGCGCCTCGACCGCGCGCTGCTGCCCGAACACCTTCACGAGCGAATGGCCGGTGAACGCCTCCTCGACCTGGCCGTTCAGCATGCCGACGTGCTTCCACTGCGCCACGAAGCGCTTCTGCGCGCGGCCCGCGATCTTCGCCGTGACAACGATCGACAGCGGGACGCTGACGAGCGAGATCAGGGCAAGGAGCGGCGAGAGCACGAAGAACATGATCAGGATCCCGACGAGGTTCAAGAGCGCGTTGAGGATCTGCGAGAGCGATTGCTGCAGGCCCTGCGCGACGTTGTCGATGTCGTTCGTCACGCGCGACAGGAGCTCGCCGCGCTGCTGCCCGTCGAAGTACGCGAGCGGCAGCTGGTTGAGCTTGTCCTCGACGTTCGCGCGCAGGCGCCGCACCGTGCGCTGCACGATGACGTTTAGGAGCGCGCCCTGCGCCCATGCGAACCCCGACGCGCCCAGGTAGAGAACGATCAGCGTCAGCAACACCGTCGCCAGCGCCGCGAAGTCGATGGCGCGGCCGGCCATCACCGAGCCAAAGATCAGGTCGGTCGCGTGGCCCATCACGCGCGGGCCGTTGATCCCGAGCGTCACGCTCGCGACCGAGAGGCCGATGACCGCGAGCACGCCGGCGCGCTCGGGAGCGAGCTGGCCGATCAGCCGGAGCGCGGAGGACTTGAATGCCTTCGCCTTCTGCGGCGGCGCGCCGCCCATGCCCGCGAACGGCCCGCGCGGGGGCGGCGCGGCCGGCGCCGGCTTCGCGTCGGTCTCGTCGGCGCTCACTGGGCCACCTCCTCGACCGTGAGCTGCGAGCGCACGATCTCGGCGTAAGTCGCGCAGTCGCGCATGAGCTCTGCGTGCCGCCCACGGCCGACGATCACGCCGCCATCGAGGACGACGATCTGCTCGGCGTCGCGGATCGACATCACGCGCTGGGCCACGACGATCATCGCCGCGGTCGCCGTCCGCGCCCGGAGCGCCCCGCGCAGCTTGGCCTCCGTGGCGAGATCGAGCGCGGAGAACGAGTCGTCGAACAGAAACACGTCCGGGCTCCGCAGGAGCGCTCGGGCGATCGCCAGCCGCTGGCGCTGCCCACCAGAGACGTTCGTACCGCCCTGCGCGATCGGCGCGTCGAGCTGCTCCGGCATCGCCTCGACGAAGTCGCGCCCCTGCGCGACCTCGAGCGCCGCCCACAGCTGCTCGTCGGTCGCGGTCGCGTTGCCGAAGCGCAGGTTGCTCGCGACCGTGCCCGAGAACAGGTACGGCCGCTGCGGCACGAGGCCGATCCGGCTCCACAGGACATCCAGATCGATCTGGCGCACGTCCGTGCCCGCGAGCTTCACCTCGCCCGCGGTCGTGTCGATCATGCGCGCGATCAGGTTCACGAGCGTCGTCTTGCCCGCGCCGGTGCTGCCGATGATCGCCGTGACCTCGCCGGGCCGGGCCGTGAACGTCAGGTCGGCGAGCACGGCCGCGCGGGCCCCGGGATAGCGGAACTCGGCGCCGTGCAGCTCCACGAGGCCCGCCTGCCCTGTCGGCGTCACCGGCTGCGCCGGCGGCACGACGGACGACATGGTAGCGAGGACCTCCTCGATGCGCTCGGCGCACACGGCCGCGCGCGGGATCATGACGGCGAGGAACGTCACCATCATCACCGACATCAGGATCTGCATGAGGTACGCGAGGAACGCCGTCAGCTCGCCGATGCCAATACCGCCGCTCGCCACGCGGTGCGCGCCGAACCACATCACGGCGATGCTCGACGTGTTGAACACGAACATCACCGTCGGGAACATCAGCGCCTGCAGGCGCCCGACGCGCAGCGCGCTCGTCGTGAGCTCGACGTTCGCGGCGTCGAAGCGCTGGACCTCGGCCGGCTCGCGCACGAACGCGCGGACGACGCGGATGCCCGTGATCTGCTCGCGCAGCACGCGGTTCACGGTGTCGATTCGCGGCTGCATCGCGCGGAACTGCGGGATCATGCGCGAGATCAGAAAGCCGAGGCTACCGGCGAGCACCGGGACCGCCACCGCGAGCAGACGCGAGAGCGACAGGTCATCGCGCAGCGCCATCACGATGCCGCCGATGCACATGATGGGCGCCGACACGAGCATCGTGCAGCCAACGAGCACGAGCATCTGCACCTGCTGCACGTCGTTCGTGGTGCGCGTGATGAGGGACGGCGCGCCGTACGTCGCGACCTCGCGCGCGGACAGGCTCGTCACGCGATGGAAGATCGCGGCGCGCAGATCCCGTCCGTAGCGCATCGCGGTGCGCGCGCCGAAGAACACGCCGCCGAGGCTGCAGACGACCTGGAGGGCCGTGACGGCGAGCATGACGCCGCCGCTGGAAAGGATCGCGCCGGCGTCGTGGCCCGCGATGCCGGTGTCGATGATGTCCGCGTTGAGGCTCGGCAAATAGAGCGACGCGATCGTCGCGATCAGCTGCAGGCCGACCACGACCGCGAGGTCGCCCGCGTACGGCGCGAGGTAGCGGCGCAGGAGCCGGAGGAGCACGGCCTTGAATAAGCGAGCGCGTCGGCTGCCGCAAGCGGCGGCACGAAAGGATGCGGTAGCCTCGCACGCGTGCGGCCGCCGGCTCTCCGCGGCGCGCTTCGCGTCTGCGACCCCTTCCCACGGCTTCGCCAGCCCGGACATGCGACACTCGGCGCATGCGCAGCACGCTCGTCCTCGCCGCGACCGCCGCGAGCGGAGCCGGCTGCGTCACCGCGATCCACGTGTCGCATCACGCGACCGTGGCCGACGCGGCCCCGGCGCCCGGGTTCGACCTCGCGGCGCAGGACGGCGCGCACCACGTGCTCGCGACCGAGCTCGCGCACGGCCCGGTGGTGCTCGTCTTCTATCGCGGCTTCTGGTGACCCTGGTGCAAGCACCAGCTCGGCGAGCTGGCCCGAAACGGTGACGCCCTCCGCGCGCGCGGGGTCCGGCTGCTGGCGATCAGCGTCGACTCGCCCGCCGACTCCGCGTTGTTCGCGCGGCGGGAGGCGCTCGACTTTCCGCTGCTGGCGGACACCGATCGGGCGGTCGCGCGCGCGTACGTCGGCGTCAACGACGATGACGACACGGCCGTGCCCGGGGTGGTCGTCATCGACCGCGGAGGCGCGATCGTGTTTCGCCAGATCGCGACGGCGAAGGACGACCGGCTCACGCTGCCCCAGCTCCTCGCCGCGCTCGATCGCACGCTCGGCACCCATGGCCCTGACGCGGCGGGGCCGGGCTACGCGCCGCTCGATCGCCTGCAGCTGCGGCTGGATGCGGGGGGCGGGACGGTCGGCGGTCGCGGCACCGTCGTCGCTTCGCTCGCGGCCCTGGCGCCGCTCGGGCACCACCTGGTCTCCGGGCCGCTGCTCTCCTTCGAGCCGCGGGGGGCGCCGCTCGCGGCCGAGCTCGCGCTCGGCCTGCGCCTCCCGATCACGGCCGACGCGGGGGCGCTCGAGCTGACCGCGTTCGGCGGGCGGATCCTCGCCGGCGAGGCCCGTGGCTGGACCGCCGAGGCCCGGGCCGGGATCTGGTTCGCTCTGTCGCCTGACTGGGCGTTCGCCCTCGACGCCGGCCTCCAGGAGCGCCCGTCCGCCACCGCGCTCACCCTGACGCTGGGGATCGCCCGCCTCATCCGCCTGCGGTGATCGGGGCGGACGATCGCTCCCGATCCGTCGCTGAACCTGCGTCTCAATCGTCACTTGACCGTGTGGGCGAACGGCGTACAACAGCGCCATGACGCGTCGTGCCTCGTTTGTATCTCTCGTCTGCATCGTCCCGCTGGTCGCCCTCGCCGCGTGCGTGGATCTGTCGGACACCGCGGACGTCAGCAGCGACTCCGAGCAGGGCGTCTCGACGACGACCTACGGCGAGCTCTCCGACTACAGCAAGCTCGACGTGGACCAGTGGTTCGGCGACGTCCGCAGCCTGAACACCGAGTTTGGCAACGCCTGCGGGGACACGTTCTGCGGCGGCGACTGGTCGAACCTGACGCCGATGTCGTTCGCGTGCTCGGTCACCGAGAAGCTCGGCTCGATCCAGAGCTGCGCGTGGACGTTCTCTGCCTCGCAGGTCGTGGTCGACCCGACCACGTCGACCCTCCAGACGAACCTCGCGACGTTCGTCTGCCCGATCAAGGTGAGGTCGACGGCCGTGAAGTTCTCGGCGCTCCTCGCGTCCACGACCGACCCGCTGCACGTCGCCATCCCGGGCTACGCCACGATCAACGAGCAGCTCGGCGGCTGCTTCGATCACCCGATCGGCGCGACGCCGATCGTCGCCGGCCCGCAGACGCCGGTGACCTACGTCGCGGCGAGCGACTACTACACGTCGGCGACGAGCCGCGCGAAGTGGGCGGCCGCGCAGAAGGGCCTCCTCGACGGCTTCAACAACATCTGCGGCGACACGTTCTGCGGCAGCGACTTCGGCGACCTCCAGTCGCTCCAGTTCGAGTGCTCCGTGACGAAGTCGAGCGGCAACATCAAGAGCTGCGCGTGGGTGTTCGGCGGCAGCTTCAGCCAGGTCGACGCGACCAGGGGCACGCTGTCCGAGACGTCCAAGAACTTCCGCTGCGACGTCCCCGTCAAGGGCACGCTGCCGCAGCTCGTCGCGGTCTTGACCGCGGCGGGCCCCCAGCCCGCGAGCGACCGCATCCTGCCCGGCGAGACCACGAGCGCCTACGACGCGCTCGGCGGCTGCCTGCCCTGAGCCCGGCTTGACCGCAACGGCGGTGATCCCCGCTCTGACTATCTCCGCTTGCCGCTGAACTGGAAGCGGAACGCCATCGGGCCGCGCGGCGTGCGGGACTTCGCGATGCTGCCGGTGCCCTCGGCCGTGAGCACGATCTCGTCCTGTGTCGCATCGATGACGAGCGTCGCGGCGCGCACGGCGTAGATCAACGTCGGTGACGAGCAGGTCGCGGGCGCGTCGAGCACGTAGCGGTCGCCTGGCCCGCCCGGCGGCCGGTGCAGCTCGAGCTTGCACGATACGTCCTGGCTGAACGCGATCGTGAAGTGCCCGGCGCTCGTGCGCGTCGACTCGACGTGGAGGTTCTGCCGATGGTGGATCGGCGGCGGCGGCGGCGGCTGCTGCGGTTGCGAGAGCTCGAGCTCGCTGTCGCCCTCGTACTGCCGCGCGCCATCGACGTCGCCGTGCTCCATCGGCTTGTGGAAGTGCCCCGGCTCGAGGGCCGCCGGCGTGACCGGCGCGCCCGGCGGGAGCGGCGCGTGATGCTCGACGAGCGCGGTCACGCGGGCGCCGAGATCGGGCACCGCCTCGAACACCGGCGGCGGTCCGTCCATGCCCGCGTGTCCGGCCCGGCCGACATCGTCGGCATCATCGAGGACGCGGACGACCTGCTTGTCGAGGCTCATCCCGCCGCCGCCGGCGTAGCCATGCGGACCACCGTGACCGCCGCGATTCTCGACCTCGACGAGCCGCTGCAGCTCCGGGCTCGCGGCGTCGTAGCGGACGACCACCGCGCCGCCGTCGCCGCCGTCACCGCCGTCACCGCCGCGACCGCCGGGCCCCGCGATGCCGACCTCCGTCGCGCCGCCAAAGCCGCCGGTGCCGCCGCCCCCGCCGTTGCCTCCGTTGGCCAGGATCTCGAGCGGCGTCGTGGCGTCGAGGACGTAGATCGCCTCGCCCTGACCGCGCGTCATGACGTGCGCGATCGCGAGCCGCTCGCCGCCGGCGCGCGCGAGCCACCCGAGCGTGACCGTGGTGTGATAGCCGTCCGCGCCGCGCTGACCGACGCCGCCCGGGCCGCCCTGCTTGCCGGGCTCGCTCGCGCTCACACCGAACGACCCGCCGCTGCCATCGCCCCCGCCGACATACGCGACCGGCGCGTCGCACGCCCACGTCGGCGTGAACGTCGCGCTCTGCTGGATCGCGGGGTTCGCCACGAGCGTCGCCGTCACCGTGAGGGTCGGCTGCGCGAGGAGCGCGAGCGGGTCCCGCGGCGGATTCCACGAGCGGTCGTGGAGCTCGCCGCTCGACGCCGTGAGCCGGACGAGCGCCGGATCGTACTGGTTCGCGTCGACGTGCGTGCGGAGGCCCTGCTGATGCACGCGACCATCGGCGGTCGTGGCCACGACCTCGACGAGCGCACCTCGCGCGCACAGCGTGCCGTTCGCGCGCAGGCTGCCGTCCCCGCCGACGCCCGCGATGCTGAGCGCGGTGACGTGCTCGACGTCGAGCTTGTAGTAGTGATGGCAACTCGGCGCGAGCGCGAGCAGGGACCACAGCCTCTTCACGACGTCGCGATTTGCAAGAGCGGGGCCCCCGAGACTCGCGTCAGGCTCACCCGAACGCGCTCAGCTTCGCTGCAGGTGCATGACGTGAACGGCGTACTCCATCGTCGACCGCGCGTTGACGTAGAGCCGCCACGGCACGCGCTCGCGCTCGGCGGCCAGCGCGAGCCCCAGGTGCGCATCGGCGGCGCCGCCGGCGAGGAGCGCGCGGACCGTCGCCTCGGGGGAGCCAGCGAGGGCGCCGCGCTGCGAGTGGCCGCCGAGCCAGTTGCCGAGCGGGGTCGCGTTCGGCTGCCAGTCGTACGGCGTGGCGACGATCGCCGCCGAGCCCGACGCCAGCACGCGCGCGACCTCGGCGAGATGCACGAGCGGCTCGGCGATGCAGTCGACGACGTTGATGTCGATCGCGTAGCTCGCCGCGCCCGTCTTGACGGGCAGGTTCAGCACGTCGGCGCAGACGAAGCCGACGCGCGCGGGATCCGGCGCCGCGTGCTCGCGACCCTCGTACACGATGCCGAGCTGCCGCTGCTCGTACGTCACGCGCCCGGTCCGGCGCGCGCGCTCGCCGACCTTGAGCATCGCGAAGCTGAGATCGATGCCGATCGCGGCCGTGGCGCCGGCCGCCGCGAGCGCGAACGTGCCGCGGCCAACGGACGCGCCGAGGTCGAGGCAGAGCCCGCCGCGAGGCGGGGCGAGCGCGAACGCTGCGCGCAGGAGCGCCGGAAACCCGCCCGCGGCCTCGTCGCTCGCCCAGTGCGCCGTGGCGTAGGTCGACAGGTTGCGGCGCTCGTTGTCGAGGACCGTGCCGGGCCCGGCCGCGTCCCCGAGGAGGCTCGTCATCCACGGCGAGAGGTCCTCGCGGCGCAGGACGGCGTCGAGCTGGTGCTGGGCCCAGCCGCCGAGGTTCGCCACCACGACCGCGATGCCGTCGATGATCGGGTGCTCGCGGCGGCACGCGGGCTCGTCACACACGAGCGCGCCCTCGATGATGTCGTCGCCCTCGGCGCGCAGCGTGACCCCGAGCCGGATCGGCTGCTCGCCGCGCCCCTGGAGGCGACAGACCGGACAGATCAGCCCGAGCGCGTCGAGCTGCGCGCGGAACATCGCCGGGCGTCCTTCAGCCGCCGACGACGACGTTCGTGGAGCACGGCGGCAGGATCTTGCCGGTCGGCGACGGGATCGGCGCGACGCACGCGACATGGACGACGAGGTCGCCGACGCGCGCCGACGGCTGCATGCAGATCACGACGGTCGCGCTGCCCATCTGCACCATGCCGGGACCGTTCGGCACGCAGCCGATGTGCGAGCACGGCTCGCTCATCGTCATCACGGTCGCGGCCGGCAGGTTGTTGATCATCACGGTCGGGGCGGTCGCGATCAGCAGCTGGTGTGGCACCGGCGGATGCGGCACCGGGCTCGGATGACCCGCGTGGCAGTGAGGATTGTCGTGGAGGACCTTGTCCGTCATCCGTGCAGCGTTGGGCATGGGGGGTGGTTCCTCGGTGCTCGCTAGTTGAGGTAGATCATCGCGCCGTTGATGCGGACTTCGCCCTTGGCGTCGACCTTCACGTCGGCCTCGGCGGCGAGCTGGATCTCGCCGCCGGCCGTGAGCCCGAGGCCCTCGGTCGCGGTGAGCTCGATGCGCTTCGACGCGATCTCGACGGCCTCGCTCGCGCGCAGCTGCAGGCGCACGGCCTCCATCTGCAGGATCGGGCCGGCCTCGGTGAGCTGGATGCGCAGCTCGAGCGCGCCCGACGCGGCGCGGATCTCGACGAGCTGGTCCGGCCCCGTCTCGCTGACGGTCAGCGTGCGGCCGTCCCGCAGGTAGACCTGGCGGGGTTCGGCCTGGGCCTCGTCCGCCGCGTGCGCGGCGACCAGCTTTGCCTTGGGGTCCGCGGACATCGGCTTACGGTATCACATGGTACGGGCCGGGCCGCCGGGGGCTTCCTCGCCCGGGCCGCGAGGCCGGGTCGGGGCCGCGCGGAGCCGCAGCGCATCGGCGAGGTCAACCTCGCGGTCCCACAAGCGAATGCGCGCGCGCGACCGATCGGCGGCCGCGTCGGTCGCGGTCAAGGCGCGGGCCGCGCGGTGATCGGCGAGGTCGCCGTGGGCGGCGGCGACGCCGGTCCACGTGCGCCAGGGACCGAGGAGCTCGATGCCGCCTTCGCCGGTGTGGGAGCCGAGGCCGTCGAGCGAGCCCGAGGCGTGGGGCGCGAGCGCGGTGGCCACGAGCTCCCCGAACCAGGGGAGCGCGAATGGATCTGGCGCGCCGGCGAGCGCGCTCGCGTGCGCCCGGGCCGCGACGAGCGACGCGGCGGCAGCGGCGCCCGGCTCGTAGCTCGCGATCAGCGCCGCGCGCAGCGGCGCCCCGACGGTCCCGATCAGGGCGCGGAGCCAGCACGCCTCGATCTGAAAGCAGGCGGCGGCGTGCTCGCACGCGAGGTCGAGCGCGACGGTCGACGCGGCCTGATCCGCGGCTGCGCGCAAGGTGGCGGCGTGCGCGACGCGGAGCGGCTCGGGCCACGCCCGATCGCGGGCGAGCAACGCGTCGCACGTCTCGTGCACCCGGGCCCGGCACGCGGTGAGCTCGGCGGCGAGGTCGGCGGCGGATCCCACGCGGGCGACGAAGTCGACGGGCTCGGGGGCGCGCTGGAGGCGAGCGCGCCACGCCGCGAGCACGGCGTCCGCGCGCGCGAGCTCGCTCGCCGCATCGGGCACCACCGGCGTCGCCGCGGGGACCTCGGCGAAGATCGGCGCGAGCAGCGCGTGGAACGCCGCGAGCCCCGCGCCCGTCCACGGCAGGCGCCAGCGGTAGCGTGGGCGGGTCAGATCGATCTCGGTGTCGCGCGCGAGGAGCTGCGCGACGGAGGCCACGACCTCGGCCCGCGCCTCGGCCGCCTCGCCCGCGCGGCGCTCGCTCGCCCACCGGGCCAGGCCGATCGCGATCCGCGTGAAGTGGCCGGCGACCTCCAGCCCGCACGCGCGAAGCGGCCACGCGCGCGCCGAGCCCGCCCCGAGCGCGGCGAGCCAGCTCGCGACGGTGTCCCCCTGCACCGCCGCCGCGATCTCGACCGCGTACGCGGCCGTGCCCCATGGATCGTCGAGCGTGGCGCAGATCTGGGCGTGCCCGCGGAGCCGGTCGAGCCACGCGCCGCGCATCTGCTCGAACCCGCTACCGCGAGCGGCGGCCGCGGCCGCGTTCGTCACGGCGCACCCGCGCCCGCGAGGAGCTGACGCAGCGCCCAGGTCCGCGGCACGCGCAGCGGGGGCGGTCGGCGCGGCGTGCGCTCGGCGGCGAGGCGGCGCAGGAGCAGGCGCGCATCGGCGGCCTTGCGATCCGGCCTGGGCAGCGCGGCGAGCGCGGCGAGCTGGCGCGCCGGGAGCCCGGCCTCGCGGGCATCGGCTGCGAGCTGCGCCCAGCTGCGCTCGCGATAGTGGCGGGCGCGCGCGAGCTCCACGAGGCGGGCGTGCGTGCCCGCGGCGATCGCCCCCGTAGCGGCGGCCCGGGCGAGCCCGGCGCGCAGGTTCACGAGCGCATCCGACGTGGCGCGGTAGGCGTACTCCGCGGGCAGGTGCGCGACGGCGACCTCGTCGTCGGCCACGAGCACGCCGCGCGCGAAGTCGCGATAGATCGCGCCGACGCCGACCATCCCGAACGGCGCGAGCTCGGCGGCGCGGAGGGCCCCCATGCTCGCCGCGCCCCACACGGCGATGCCGCGCTCGAGCGCGAGCAGGATCTCCTTGTGCCAGGTCGCGGCCATGCGCTCGAAGTAGCCGTCGATGATCGCGATCCGGCGCACGCCGCGCCAGCGCTGCGCCGCCAGCACGTCGCCCATCGCGGCGGGCGGGAGCACGCGCGCGCCGGGCAGCCGCG
>JANXOM010000140.1 GCA_025353585.1 Deltaproteobacteria bacterium | reverse complement strand
GGCGCGCGTCCAGGTGTGCGGCGTCGCGCGGGGCGCCCAGCGCCGCATCGGCCCGGGCAGCGAGCGCGGTCGCGCCGTCCGGCATGGCGGGATGATTGTCGCCGCAGGCGAGGACGGCGATCGCGACCGCCACGACGCCTGCGCCCCGGACCATCCGCGGAGGATGGCACGTCACCGCCTCGCGCGGGGGAGGTTCCCGTATGCGAATGATTGTTCGCATTTACGATTTGCGTTAGCGTCGCCCGCCCGATGCCGCCCCGTCGCTTTCCCGTGCTGTCGTCGCGCAAGCAGCCGCGGCAGGCGCGCTCCGCGCGGATGGTCGCCGCCATCCTCGCCGCCGCGATCCGCGTCCTGCGCCGCGACGGCGGCCCCCGCTTCACCACGATCCGCGTCGCCGCCGCCGCCGGCGTCAGCGTGGGCTCGCTGTACCAGTACTTTCCCAACAAGGCGGCCCTGCTGTTCCGCCTGCAGGCCGAGGAGTGGGCCAAGACGGTCGCCATGCTCGGCGCGCTCCTCGCCGACCCCATGACCCCGCCCGTCACGCGGCTGCGCTCGGCGATCCACACGTTCTTTCGCACCGAGGCGGCCGCGGCCGACCTCCGCCGCGCGCTCGCCGACGCCAGCGCGCTCTTCCGCGACGCGCCGGAGCTGCGCGCCCAGCAGGCCGCCGGGCAGGCCCACGCCCAGGCCTTCTTCCGTGACGCCCTGCCCCGCCGCGCGCCCGCCGACATCGCGTTCCTCGCCGACTTCTTCACGCTGACGCTGTCGGCGATCGCGGAGAAGGTCACGGATCGGACGCTCACCCCGCGGCAGCTCGCGCGGTTCACGTCGGAGACGAGTGACCTCCTGTGCTCGCACCTGGTCCGGCTCGCCCGTTGAAAAGGTTCTCGCTTGACTTGCGCTCGAAGTGGTCTTACCAATTGGCCTGACCAATGGCCGTCGCCGCCCCACCGCCGCTGCTTCCCGACGCCCCGACCGCGACCGACGCGGTCTTCGAGAAGCTCATCGCCGACATCGTCAGCGGCGTGTATCCGGCCGGCTCGCGCCTGCCCGCCGAGCGCGAGCTCTCCCGCCTGCTCGGCGCGTCACGGCCGACGCTGCGTGAGGGTCTCCGCAAGCTCAACGAGTGGAACCTCGTCGAGCCGCGGCGCGGGTCCGGCGTCGTCGTCCTGCCGTACCGCGACTGGTCGTTCGAGGTCATCGGCGCTTACCTGCGGTACGGCAAGCCCGACGCGAACCAGCCGACCGTCGCGCGGATGCTCGTCGACATGTTCGCCATGCGCCGCGTCGTGATGCTCGAGGTGATCCGGCTCATCGCGCCGCGCATCCGGCCCGGCGGCACGACGCTCGCCCGCGCGGCCATGGCCCGCGCGTGGCAGGTCCGCGAGCAGCCGGAGTACCCGCGCGAGGACTTCGAGGTCCTCCGCCGCCTGTGCGAGGCCGCGCAGTTCACGCCGGGCCTCTGGATGCTGAACCGCGTCTCGGCCATGTGGATGGACGCCGCCGCCGCGCTGCGCTTCGCCATCCGGGCGCCCGACGACTACGTCGCCGCGCACACGCACTTCTTCGACCTCCTCGAGAGCGGCGCCCACGACGCTGCCCGCGCGCACATGGCCGCGTACCTCGATCGCCACGACGACAAGCTCACCGCCGCGCTCGGGTTCAGCGCCGCCTCGGAGACCACCCCATGACTTATACGTTCTCGTCCACGTCGCGCGCCGTCCTGCGCTCGCTCGTCCCCGTCATCTGCCCGCCGGCGGCCCACGGCCTCGGCGACGTGATCGTCGATCACATGGCGCTGACCCTCGGCGCCTCGCCGGCGATCCTCCGCACTGGCATCGGCGCCGGCCTCGCCGCGTACGACCTCGGCGCCGTCGCCCGGTACGGCCGCCGCGCCCGCGCGCTGTCGGGCGCGAAGGCCGAGGCGTACTTCGCGGCCTGGGAGCACGGCATCACGCCCGTGCAGCAGCAGCTCGCGAAGGGCATCAACCAGCTCATGAGCCTGTCCTGCTACGAGCAGCCCCTGATGATGGAGGCGTGCGGCTACCGCCCCGCCGGCTGGATCGACGAGGTCTCGCGCAAGCGCCTCGCGGTCTACGGCGACGAGGCCCGCGCGCAGACGGTCGCGATCATCACCCCCGATCCCCTTCCACTGGAGAAGTCCCATGGTCGCCGCTAGGTCCGCGCTGCACGAGGGCACGAAGCCCGCGAACGTCTTCACGCGCGCCGACATCCACGGCGACACCGTCCTCGATTGCGACGTCGTGATCGTCGGCTCCGGAGCCGGCGGCACCCCCATGGCGGCCGAGCTCGCCGAGGCTGGCTTCGACGTGATCGTCCTCGAGGAAGGCAGCTACTATCAGACGCGCGACTTCACGGCCGACACGTCCGCGATGGTCCGCCAGCTCTACCGGGACGGCGGCGCCACCATGGCGCTCGGCAACCCGCCGATCATGTTCCAGGAGGGCCGCGCCGTCGGGGGGTCGACCGTCATCAACGGCGGCATGTCGTGGCGGACGCCGGACTCGATCCTCGAGGGCTGGCGCGATCGCGACGGGCTCGACATCTCCCCCGCGTCGATGGAGCCGTACTTCGAGCGCGTGGAGCGCCGGATCCACGTCGCGCCGATGGACGAGTCCGCGATCGGCATGGACAACCAGCTCCTCAAGAAGGGCGCCGACGCGAAGGGCTGGAACATCGTCGGGAACCTGCGGAACCAGGTCCACTGCGCCGGGAGCAACCGCTGCGCCTTCGGGTGCCCGACGGGGGCGAAGCAGAGCGCGCTCGTCAGCTACATCCCGCGCGCCCTGCACTTCGGCGCGCGCGTCTACGCGGACGTGGGCGTCGAGCGCATCACGCGCAACGGCAAGCGCGCGACCGGCGTCATGGGCCACGTCAAGAACGCGGACGGCTCGCGCGGCCATCACATCGCCGTGCGCAGCAAGCTCGTGGTCGCCGCGTGCGGCGCCATCCACACGCCGGCGCTCCTCGCGCGCAGCGGCATCCAGTCGCGCAGCGGGCTCCTCGGCGGCAACCTCTCGCTGCACCCGAACGTCAAAGTCGTCGCGATCTTCGACGAGCGCGTGACCGGCTGGCAGGGCGCGCACCAGGCGTTCCAGGTCCGCGAGTTCGCCGAGCAAGGGCTCGGGTGCTTCGCCGCGATCAACATGCCGCCGTCGGTCCTGGCGATGTCGTTCCCGCACCGCGGCGCGCAGCTCGGCCAGCTGATGCAGCACTACGATCACATGGTGCTCGCGGGCCTCCTCTGCGAGGACACCACGACGGGCCGCGTGCGCACGATCAACGGCCGCCCCCAGGCCTTCTACCAGCTCTCGCCGCACGACGCGGCGAACATGCTGCGCGGGCTCTCGCTCCTGTCCGAGCTGCTCTTCGCCGCCGGCGCGCGCCGCATCCTGCTGCCGTTCCACAACGCGCCCGAGCTGCAGTCGCCCGACGACGCCCGCCGCCTCCTCGACAACCCGGTCAAGCCGAGCAACTGGGAGGTCGTCACCGTTCACATGATGGGCACCGCGAAGATGGGCGCCGATCGCGCGGGCTCGGTCACCGACGACACGGGGTTCGTCCACGATGTCGACCGGCTGCTCGTCGCCGATGCCTCGCTGTTTCCGACGCCGGTCCGCGTCAATCCCATGGAGACGATCATGGCGCTCTCGACGCGCGCGGCCGGGCGCGTGATCGAGAACCGCCGGAGGTACATCGCATGACCGCTCTTGTTGTCCCGGCCGCCACGCCCGCCCCCCTCGCCCCGGGGTGGCGCCTGCCGACGCCGTTCCCCACGGCCGAGGCGCTCGCTCTCGAGCAGGGGACCCAGGCCGAGCTCGAGCTCGCGTTTCTCCGCGGCTCGACGCCGGACCTCGCCGACCTCGCGGGCTGGGAGTTTCGCGGCATCAACCAGCCCGGCTGGGCCGGCGCGCTCGGCATCAAGAAGTTCATCAAGGGGTTTTTCTCCGACCGGCAGGGTGCCGAGGACGGCAAGGTCTTCGGCTACAACTGCCCCGTCGAGCAGAACGTCCTCGACGGCCGGTGGCGCGCCAAGCCCGACGACGCCGCGCCGAAGAAGTTCGGCTTCTACGAGGTCGTCCCCGTCGATCCGACCAGCCGCGACAACAACTACCTCCACGCCGTGCTGCTCGACTACGGCCGCGGCAAGAACAAGCCGTGGGATCCAACGGCCGGGCTCCGCGACTACCTCGTCCAGCTCGACACGGACCGCTTCCTCGGCAAGGCGTACTACGCGGTCGGCCCGCTGCGCATCTACACCAACTTCTTCATCCTCGAGCGCCACCGCCGCGGGTTGACGGACTTCACGCGCCGGCGCTGACCGATCCGCGGTTGTGGGGACCGGACCCCGGCAGCACGCCAAAGCCGGTACCGGTGCGCGCTACGGGTGGGCCTGGACGCCGGCCCCCGGCGGCACGGGGAAGCTGGTGACCTCCTCGCGCGCCATCGGATCCGGCGTGACGCCCTGGTCCACGTGCATCCGCAACACCGTGATGCGGCCCTGCTGCGCGGTCACCTGGAGCTCGAGGCCGCGCGGGCCGTCGATGCAGTCGACCGCGATGAGCGCGTTCATCGACGCCACCGCCGTCACGGCCGTGCACTGCCCGGGGAACGTGCCGAGGCCGTGGCTGACCTGCGCGCCCGTCTCGTCGGTCGTCTGCAGATAGACGTCCGCGGACGCCGTCGCCTGCTGGATGCCCCACGACACCTGCACGCGCTTCGCGAGGATGGCGGGCCCGCTATCGCTGCCGTCGCCCGGCTTCGCGGGATCGGCCTTGTGGTGACAGCCCCCGAGGATCCCGGCGGCGACGGTCGCGGCGACGACGGCGAGCGTGAACGGCTTCATGGGTCCGGAGGCTACTGTAAGATGCTGCGCATGTCGCTCGCGCGCCTGGTCGTCGTCGAGGGTCCGGACGCGGGCCGCGACTTCGAGCTCCCGATGCGGGGCGGCAAGCTCGGCCGCGCGGACGGTTGCCTCGTCCAGCTCACCGATCCGATGGTCTCGCGCGAGCACGCCGAGATCCGGCTGCGGGACGGCGCGCTGATCTGGGTGACCGGCGCGGGCCGCGAGGCGCGCATCAACGGCCACCTCGTGACCGAGCACCGGCTCGACGCGGGCGACGAGATCATCTGCGGAAACACGCGGCTGGCGTACCTGCCCGACGAGGGCATCGCGATCACGCGCGGCGCGAGCCACGTGACGATGGAGGTCGGGAGTCGAGCGCTGCTCGCGTTGACCGGGCACGCCGGCGGGGACGACCGCGCGCGCCGGCACCTCGCGGCGATCGCGCATCTCGGCGATCGGTTGCGCGCGGAGTCCGCGGCCGGGCGCGAGGCCGTGGCGCGGGCGGCGGCCGACGCGGCGCGGACGGCGCTCGCGG
>JANXOM010000128.1 GCA_025353585.1 Deltaproteobacteria bacterium | reverse complement strand
CGCCGCGGCCACCGCCGCCGACCGAGCCGGACGCGAGGCCGGTCGTGTTCACGCCGTCGGTGTAGTACTGGTTCTCCGTCGACGTTGTCCCCGTGGTCGACCCGGCGCCGCCGGCCTCGTCGCCATCGAACGCGGTCAGCTCCTCGGCGCCCGCGGCGCTCGGCGAATTCGCGTACGGCGACATGCCTGTCGGGGGCGCGGTCGCGAACCGCTCCTCGCCCGCGAGCAGATCGCGGTCGACGCGGCGCACGCTCCACAGATCGTACCGGAACGCGAGCGCCGAGCTCGCGCCGACGCCGACAAGCACGCCCTTCCAGTCCTCCCCCGTGACGTTGTCGACGATCGCCCAGCCCTCGAGCATCACCTTGTTGTCGGCGCCCACGACGACGCGGTAGCTCGGCTTCCACGCCGGCGCCTCGGTGACGTACGTCAGCAGCACCTCGGCGTTCGGGTGCTCTGGCGTCTCGAGCGTCATCGTCAGCGAGCTGCCGTCGTAGTCTTCCTTTCGCGGGATGGTCACGGACAGCGGCTTGCCGGTGCTGGGGTCGGTCACGGTCAGCGACTTCAGGAAGTCGTCGACGCGGTCGCGCGGGACGTGGACGGTCAGCTGGCCATCGCGCGCGTTGGCCTTGCGCTCGTAGAACGCGACGCCGTTCCGGTAGATGACGACGCGACCGAGGACGGCCCCGTCGACCGCGTTGTGGCTGTTGCCGTGGAGGTGACAGCCGGAGGCGGCGGAGGCGGCCGCGAGGACCGCGAGGAATGTCCGCGTTCGCAAGGTGTGCATGGTTCCAGTTACGCGCGCACGCGCATCGGGATCCATGTCGGGCCGCTGACGCCTGTGGTCGCGTAGCGGTGTCGCACCCGGCGCGTGGTGTCGCACCAGGCGGCGCGATCAGCGCGCGCTACTTCGGGGCGGAGGCGTACTTCGCGACGCCCTGGAAGAAGCGGATCACGCCGAAGATCATGGGGCCGTACGCGACGAAGTACGTGCCGCCGCCGCTGCCCGAGCTCGCCGCCGACAGCGTGCCGACCGTGATCACGAGCCCGACGATGAAGAGCAGCGCGCCGACGAGCATCATCTTGCCGGCCTGCGCTCGCTGGGCGCTGCCGTCGACCGGCATCATCATGCCGGGCATGAACGGCGGCGCGTACGGGTTCGGCGCGCCGTAGGGCTGGCCCGGCTGCGGCGCGTACGGGTTCGGCGCGCCGAAGGCGCCGGGGGCGCCATAGGCCTGCGCCGGCATCGGCGGCTGCTGCCCGTACGGCGGCTGCGCGTAGGGCGGCGGCTGCGCGTAGGGCGGCGGCTGCGCGTACGGCTGCTGCGGCGCCGGCGGCTGACCGTACGGCGGCTGGCCATAGGCCTGCTGCGGCGGCTGGCCGTACGGCGCCTGCGGCTGGGGCGGCTGCTGCGGGCCGGGGAGCGGCTTGAACGGATCCTGGGGATCACTCATTGCCGCGATGGTCCCATGAAACCCGGCGCAGAGCCCGACAACGGCCGCCCGGCGGGGGCACCGCGTCGACGGCCGGCGCGGACGCGCAGAGGCCTGATGGGGTTGCCGGCTCCGAGGACAACCGCGCGCGGCGGCGGCGGAGAACGCGGTCGATCGACGCGCGCGGTTGCCCGTCGTCGCCTTGGATAACCGCACGACGTGCACGGCGGACGCGCCTGGGCGGTTATCCAGAACGCCCACAGGCCCTGCCTCCCCGCCCCCAACCTTCGGTTTTCGCATCGCAGAGGCAGAGCGATGAGCCGGTCGCTTTTGTCGGGAGCCCGGGCGCGCCGCGTCGTGCGAAGTCGAAACACGGGCGCCCGTTCTGCTCTGCCTCTGCGATCCGGACAAACCGAAGGTGGGGGGCGGGGAGGCAGGGCCTGTGGGTGTTGTGGATAACCGCCCAGTCGCATCTGCCGCGTTCGCCGTGCGGTTATCCAAGGCGACGACGGGCAACCGCGCGGGCTGATCGCTGGCGCTCTCATCCGACGCCGCGCGCGGTTGTCCTCGGAGCCGGCAACCCCATCACGCCTCCGCGCCAGGTACAGTTCGCCGTAGTCGTGTGGCCGAAATGAAAAACCATCGACGAAAATCAACTGGATAACGTTGTCGTCGATGGATACATCGCGGACGTGGCGCATCGGGTCCCCCAGCAGAGCTTCGTCTTCCGCAAGCACGGCGGACCGCGCGCCGGGGCCGGGCGGCCGAAGAAGCAGGGGCGGGCCAGCGAGCGGCACGAGGCGCGCGAGGAGTTCGCCGCGCGGTACCCGGTCCACGCGACGCTGCGGACGGTGAAGGCGCTCGAGAACCTGCGCCAGGCGCACGCGTATCACGCGCTGCGGTGGGCGATGTACCGCGTCATCGGCCGCCACGACTTCCGGATCATCCACGTGAGCATCCAGCACGATCACGTGCACCTGATCGTCGAGGCGGACGGGGCCATTTCGCTCGCGAAGGGCATGCAGGCGTTTCTGATCTCGGCCGCGCAGCGGCTCAATCGCGCGCTCGGCGCGCACACGGGCGAGAAGCGGCGCGGGACCGTGTTCCCCGACCGCTATCACGCGCGCGTCCTCCGCTCTCCGACGCAGACGCGCAACGCGCTCGCTTACGTTCTGAACAACTCGCGAAAGCACCGCGAGGATCGCGGTCACGCCACGCGCACGATCGACCCGTACTCGAGCGGCATCAACTTCGGCGGCTGGCGTGAGCGCGGCAACTCGCCGTTCCTCTACAAGCCGCCGAAGGGGTTCTCGCGGCTATCGACAAGCCTCCCGCAGACCTGGCTCCTGCAAGCAGGCTGGACGAAGGCGGGCGAGATCAGCGCGTTTGCGACGCCCGGTACGATCTGAACCAGACGCGCGCACGGTGCCCCGTTGTTCGAGTGTACTCGGCCCGAGTCATGCGCAAAATCTAGCCTGGAGTGTCGCGGCTGGAAGTCGACGATAGCTCGTATGCTTCCAGTCTCGCTTCGAGGGCTGCGACATCTTCCAGACGCCGTCTCTCGGCCAACAGCAGAAGCGGCAGCGCAGCTTGCACTCCACCGTCCGCGAGCGGGAGTGATGCCCCGAGGCTGAAGTATCGTTCCGCGTCGGCAATCGAACACGCAAAATCGCCCACCCATCCTCCAGACGTTCTTGGGCAGTGGCGGTCATTCGCTGCTCTCCCTCCAGCTGCACTCCTCGTCATCCGACACGCGCCGTCCGTCCGGAGTCGTCGTCCCGCCGGCGCGATCGCCCCGAAGCTAGTGCTGGTGCGGATTCTTCGCCCGCGGCGCGGCCTCGAGCTCGGCGCGCTGCTCCTCGAGGAGCCACGTCGGGTGCTCGTACACGTCGTCGAAGAGGCTCGCCACCGGCGGCGCGCCGACCTTCTCCTGCCGCGCGATCGCGTCGCGGACGTCGTCCTCGAGCTTCGCGGCCAGCGCCGCCCGCTCGCCCTCGGCGAGCCAGCCCTTGCCGCGCAGCCACGTCTCGAGGCGTCCGATCGGATCGCGCTTGCCCTTCCACACGTCGGTGATCGCCTCGTCGCGATAGCGGGACGGATCGTCCGACGAGCTGTGCGCGCTGACGCGATAGGTGAGGAGCTCGATGAACGTCGGGCCATCGCCGCGCCGCGCCTTCGCCGCCGCGTGCGCGACCGCCGCGTACACCGCGAACACGTCGTTGCCGTCGGCGCGCAAGGGCTCCATGCCGTAGCCGAGCGCCTTCATCGCGATGGTCTCCGACGCCGTCTGCACCGCGCCTGGGGTGGAGATCGCCCACTGGTTGTTCTGGCAGACGAACACGACCGGCGCCTTCATCACGGCCGCGAAGTTCAGCGCGGTGTGAAAGTCGCCCTCGCTCGTTCCGCCATCGCCCATGTAGCCGAAGCACGCGCGGCCCGTGTCGCCGGAGAGCTTCATGCCCATCGCCACGCCGACCGCGTGCGGGATCTGCGTCGACACGCACGACGACATCACGACGTAGTGGTGCTCGCGATCGCACGGGTGACACGGCATCTGGCGGCCCTTCGTGGGGTCCTCCGCGTTGCCGATGATCTGCGCGATGTAGGAATCGAGCGTCATGCCGCGGTAGAGGCCGACGCCGGCCTCGCGCAGGGCCGGCACGATCCAGTCGTCGGGCAGCGTCGCCGCCGCCGAGCCGACGATCGCGGCCTCCTGGCCCACGGCCTCGCCGTAGAAGCCGATGCGGCCCTGCCGCTGCAGCGCCATCATCCGCGCGTCCGTGACGCGGATGCGGAGCATGCCCTCGAAGAGCCTGCGCGCGAGCGTCCGGTCGAACGGCGCGAGCAGCGCCTCGTCGATGGCGGTGCCGTCTTCGCGCACGAGCTGGAGCAGTCCGCGCGCCTTGCCTACATCGTCGAGCTGGAAGTAGCCGTGCTGCATGCCGCGCGAATCTACTCCGGTCCGAGGAGCCACGCGAGGTCCGCCGGGAGCTCGCCGCCGTCCGCCAGCACGACGGGCGCGGCCGTCCCGCCGGGCCACCACCAGGCCGCCGGGCTGAGCCAGGCGCTCGCCGAATGGACCGTGTCGATCGCGGCGATGGTGCTGGCGATCATCGCGCGGATCGTGGCGAGGGTGCCGCGGCTCGCGTCCGGGCCGAGCGTGAAGACCAGCCAGTGGTGCCACGTCATCGGCGCGACGACGAGCGGCGTCCCCGCCGGCACGCGGGCCTGGACCTCGAGCATCGCCGCGGCCAGGTAGAGCCCGGGGCTGAGGACCAGCTCCCCGGTGGCGCCCGGCACGGGCCCCGGGACGAGCTTCGTGACCTCGAGCATCTCCGCCGCGGCGTTGCGGCGGCCGATCGCGAACGCCTCGGCGGGGTCGAGGCCGAGCTCCGCGAGCTCGCGCGCCTGCAGCAGCTGCACGTTGCCCTGCAGCTCCGCGACGACGATCTCGACCAGGTCGCCGAGGGTCCGACGAGCGATGGTGGGCGACATGATCGCCGCGAGCTTGGCGTTGAACAGCTGGGCGCGCAGCTGACCCAGGTGCGTGCTCGAGCGGGTGACCGGCGGCGGCGTGCCGGGGACGGCGAGCGCGACCGCCGGCCCGAACGCCTCGTCGAGGCTCTCCGCGATCAGCGGCGCCCAGTCCTGCGGCCCGCGGTCGCGACACGCCTCGCTGACGCTGCGCAGGTTCCACGTCTCGTACTCGGCGGACTCCGGCAGCGGCACGCGCCCGTCGGGAGGCAGCACCTCGGCGAGCTCGCCGCCGCGCTGGGCGAGCTGCTCGCGGACGGTCTGCATGAAGTCCTCCCAGCCGACGCTGAAGCCCCAGCGCGGTGTCCGCGGGGCGCGGGGGCGACCGAACATGCGCGGACGGTACAGCGGAACGGTTGGCTACACTGCCGCCGAGCCGGTTGACAGATGCCGCCTCGTCGCCGGCGGGTGCCCCCTCACTGCGGGAGCCACCAGGTGCGCGACTCGAGGTTCACGCACTGCGTGTTCGCGTGATCGATGGCGACCTGGTCGAGGGCCACGTCGGTCCACGCGCCGGCCCCGAGCTCGGCCGCGCTCGACGTGCCATCGGTGCTCTCGACCAGCGTGAACGCCACGGTCTGGGTATCGGTCATCGTGCCGTGCACGATCGTCGTGTCGAACGTATCGAGGGCGTAGCGGCCTTCGAGGTTGCCGCTCGCGAGCGTCACCGCGAAGCCGCCGTTCTCGCAGAGGATGAGCGCGTCAGTGCCGCGCGCCATCACGCGGTCGTTGCCGCCGACGTAGCCGCCGCAGCCGCCGATCGGGAGGTCGCAGCCGATGGCGAGCGTGGCGGCGGAGGCGAGGAGGACCGCGAGGAGGACAGTGCGCATGACCACCCGTATCGCAAGGCCGGGACCACCCTGGCCGCATGTGATCTCGCTTACTTGGAGCGCGTCAGTTCAGGGTCGGCCCGCCGGCCCTGACATCGATGTCAGCTCCCGGAGCCATCTTGCCCGGGGTACCTCGAGAGACAGGCGGCCTTGGTGGCCTCGTCCAGCGGGGCGGGCGGCAGGTTCGGGATGGAGAAGTCCGGGTGCGCGAAGTCGAACATGTCGAACGGCGGCTCGGCGTTCGCGTCGCGGTGGGTGAGGGCGGCGAGCCCGAACCGCGTCTCGAGCAGCCGCAGGAGGCTGGTGTGATCGGTGACGTGGTGCGAGACGAAGCCACGCTTCGCGTACGGCGAGACGATGATGAGGGGCACCCGCAGGCCGAGCTGGTCGAACGTGCCGGCGACGTCATCGGAGCCGAGCTGCGGTGCGTAGCCATCGGGCGCGCACGCCGGCGGCGGGGCGACGTGGTCGTAGAGCCCGCCTTGCTCGTCATAGCTGAGGATCAGCGCGCTCGACTTCCATTGGGGCGACGTGAGGACGGCGTTCGTGATGCCGGCGCTGAACGCCTGGCCGACCTGAAAGTCGGCGGGCGGATCTTCATCGGGCGACGCGCCGCCCGCGCGGTCGCTGCCCTCGACGAACGTCACGGCGGGCAAGACGCCCGCGGCCGCGTCGGTGAAGAACTGGTCGTAGAGGCGGATATGCGCGAAGTTCTTGGCCCACGTGCCGGCGAGGATCGCGAGCGTCGGCGAGTCCTGTACGTAGAAGGCCCAGTCGACGCCGGCGGCGTTGAGGCGCGTGAACAGATCGGGGAGCGGGGCCCCGGCGGCGTCCGTGGTCGGCGGGAACACGTTCGACGTGATGCCGAAGGACGTGCCCGCCATGTAGAACGTGCGGCTCGTCCAGCTGTTCGCCTGGGCCGACGCGAAGTGGCGATCCGAGGTCGCGAACGTGCGCGCGAGCCCGTAGTAAAACGGGAGGTCGGACTCGTCGTAGTAGCCCATCGCGCGGCTGCCGGTCGGGTCCGCGGTGTCGAGCCCGCTCTGCGCGGCGAAGCCATCGAGCTTGCCGCCATCGATCTCGCGGTGGACGCTGCTCCAGCTCTCGGCCGGGTTGTCGAAGCACGCGACGGTCTGGTGAAAGCGGGCGACGGTGCCACCGGGGTGCGTCGGATCGGGGTTGGTGGCGTCACGGGCGGCGCCGTCCACGGTTTGCCCGGGGACCGTCAGCTCCGAGAAGTAGTGATCGAACGTCCGGTTCTCCTGCATGACCATGATGAAGTGGTCGATGGGGATCGGCTCGCCGGCCTCGGGGAAGTCGGCGAGCGTGCCGGCCGCGAGGTCGCCGGAGCCGTAGGCGCAGCTCGCGCGGCACGTGCCCGGATCGCCCGGGCAGTCCGCGGGCGCCGGCGAAGGAGGATCGGCACCGCAGGCGGCCGCGGCGGTGAGGACGAGAGCAGCGCCCCGGAGCATCGCGCCAGTCTAGCGCCGAAGGAGGGCCGAGGTAGGGCCGAAGTACGCCTAGACCATCTCCATGAACATCGTGGTGGGGTCCTCGAGGAGTGACTTCACGTCCTGCAGGAACATCGCGGCGTCCCAGCCGTCGGTGATGCGGTGGTCGACGGAGATCGAGAGGTTCATCAGGTGACGTGCGACGATCTGTCCGTTGCGAACGGCCGGACGCTCCTCGATCTTGTGCACCCCGACGATCGCGACCTCCGGGAAGTTGATGATCGGCGTGGCGAGGACGCCGCCGAGCTTGCCGAGCGAGCTGATCGTGAACGTCGAGCCGGTCAGCTCGTCGCGCGCGGCCGTACCGCCGCGGACCGCTTCGCCGAGGCGATCGATCTCCGTCGACAGGTCGAAGATCGAGCGCTTGTCCGCGTCCCGGACGACCGACACGGCGAGGCCGTGGGGGCCCTGCGCGGCGATGCCGATGTGGTAGTAGCGCTTGCGGACGATCTCCTGCGTCGATTCGTCGAGCGCCGCGTTGAGCTGCGGCCACTTCTTGAGGCCGCTGACGACGGCCTTCATGATGAACGGCAAGTAGTTGAGCTTCACGCCCCGCTCGGCGGCGCGGGTCTTGGCGCGCGCGCGCACCGCGACGAGCTCCGTCATGTCGATCTCCTCGACATAGGTGAAGTGCGCGGCGGTGTGCACCGAGCGCGCCATCTGCTCGGCGATCTCCTTGCGGACGCCGCGCAGCGGGAGGCGCTCCTCGTCGCCGCCCTTCGCGATGGCGACGGGTGCATGGGCCGGCGCGGGCGCGCGGCCAGCTGGCGCGGCGCTGGCGCGCTTGACGTCCTCGGTCGTGACGCGGCCGTGCTTGCCGGTCGCCGGCACGCGGCCGAGCTCGAGGCCCATCTCGCGGGCGAGGCGGCGGGTCGCCGGCGTGGCCAGCGTGCGGACGCGATCGACGCTCGCGTCGACCACCTGGATCGCGTGACCGTTGCCGTTGCCGCTGCTGGCGGCCGGCGCGGCGGGGGCGGCGGCGGGCTTCGCGGGCGGGGTGGTCGCGCCGTGCGGCTTCGGCGGCGGCGCGGCGGCGGTGGTGCCGCCGTCGTCGATGACCACGAGCACCTTGCCGACGGGGCAGATGCTCCCATCGGCGTAGTTGATCTTGACGATCTTGCCGGCGCGCGGCGATGGCAGCTCGACGGTCGCCTTGTCCGTCATCACCTCGACGAGCACTTGGTCGAGCTTGACCGTGTCGCCCTCCTTGACCTTCCAGGCCACGACCTCACCCTCGACGACGCCTTCGCCGATGTCCGGCATGTAGAAATCGAACGCCATATCACCACTCCAGCGTCTGGCGGATCGCGGTCAACACGCGGTCCGCATTGGGTAGGTACTCGTGCTCGAGCGTGTACGGGAACGGAGTATCGAAGCCAGCGACGCGCAGGATCGGCGCCTCGAGGTGCGCGAGCGCGCGCTCCTGGATCGAGGCCACGAGCTCCGCGCCGAACCCGGCCGTCTTCGGCGCCTCGTGCACGATGACGCAGCGCCCGGTCTTCGTGACGCTCGCGAGGATCGTCTCGATGTCGAACGGCATGAGCGTGCGCAGGTCGACGACCTCGACGGAGAGCCCGGCCGCCGCCGCCTTCGCCGCGGCCTCCTCGGCGATGGACACCATGCCGCTCCAGGCGAGCACGGTGCACTGCGTGCCCTCGCGCGTCACGGCCGCCTTGCCGAGCTCGACGGTGTAGTCGCCCTCGGGAACCTCGCCCTTGCTCGCGCGGTAGATGCGCTTGGGCTCCATGAAGAGGACCGGGTCATTCTGCCGCATGCAGGCGAGCAGGAGGCCCTTCGCGTCGTACGGGTTCGACGGTGTGACGACCTTGAGGCCGGGCGTGTGGATGAACAGCGCCTCGGGCGACTGCGAGTGATAGTGGCCGCCGCGGATGCCGCCGCCGACGGGCGTCCGGATCACGACCGGACACGTGTAGTTGCCGCCGCTGCGATAGCGAAACTTCGCGAGCTCGCTGACGATCTGGTCGAACGCAGGGAAGATGAAGTCGGAGAACTGGATCTCGGGCACGGGGCGCAGGCCGTAGAGCGCCATGCCGATCGCGGTGCCGATGATGCCGGCCTCGGCGAGCGGCGTGTCGATGACGCGGTCGGCGCCGAACTCGTCGAACAGGCCGGAGGTCGCACGGAACACGCCGCCGAACTTCCCGATATCCTCGCCGAGCACGATGACGCGTTTATCGACGCGCATCTGGGTCTGCAGCGCGCTGCGGACCGCTTCGATGATGTTCATGATGGGCATCTGCCGCCGCCGCATGTAACGCGGGGGGCGGATAACGTGTCAAGGCGCCGGGCCTGGTTGCGTTGGCGCGATGCGGCGTGGATAGTCGGCGCGTGCTCTGGATCCTGATCCTCGTCCTGGTCGCGGTCGGCGGTGGTGCGGTGGTGCGGGTCGCGTCGGGCGCGCGGAAGAAGGAGCTGGGGCCGGGCGGGCCGGCGCCGGCATCCCCGCTGGCGCTCCCGGCGGTCGGCGATAACCTGATCGAGCGCGGCGTGCGGGACCTGCGCGTGCAGGACGTCGTGACCACCGACGGCCGCGACTTCGTCGTCGAGGGCATGCTGGGCTACGACGAGGACGGGCACCGCTGGACAGCGGCGCGCATCGTCGACGCGTCGGACATCAAGTGGCTGGTCGTCGGCCTCGAGCGCACCGGCGGCGGCTCGGTCCGCCTGCTGACGCAGGACGAGGCCACCCCGATCTCGGGCTATCCGCCCGAGGCGCTCGTCATCGGCGAGACGCGCTACGCCCAGACCAAGCGGGGCACGGCGAGCTGCACGCTCACCGGCGAGCTCGGCAACCTCGGCGAGCTGAAGAAGGGCCGGCCGGACGGCCACGTCGAGCGCTGCCGCTGGTGGCTCTACAACGCGCCGGGCGACGACACGCTCATCGTCGAGCAGTGGGGCGACGACTTTCGCGTGCTCGCCGGCAGGAAGGTCGGCGAGGGCACGCTCGAGATGATGCCGGGTAGCTAACGACCTAGCGCGGCAAGCTGAACGTGAACGTCGTCCCCTCGCCGACCACGCTCTGCACCACGAGCGCGCCGCCGTAGCTCTCGACGATCTCGCGGGCCACCGGCAACCCGAGGCCCGTCCCGCGGTCCTCCGCCTTCGTCGTGAAGAACGGCAGGAAGATCTTGTCGAGCTGCTCGGGCGGGATGCCGCACCCGCTGTCGGCGACCTCGCACACCACGCGCGAGGTCAGCGCGTCGAGCCGCGTGCGCATCGTGATCGTGCCGCGCTGGTCCCCGATCGCATCCACGGCGTTGACCATGAGGTTCACGAGGATCTGCTCGATGCGCGTGCGGTTCACCGTGACGATCAGCGGCTCCGACGCGAGCTCGAGGGTCACCTCGAGCCGCCGCAGCTTGCCCGCGCCGCGCAGCATCGCGACGATGTCCTGCACCGTGTCGTTGAGGTCGATCGGGTCCTTGCGGTCGGGGCCGGGGCGCGCGAGCTGCAGCAGCCGGTGGCCGTGCGCGGTGATGTGCTCGCCCACGCGCTCCAGATCCGGCAGCACCTCGCGCACGGCTTGCTCGAGGTTCTCGCTCGACTTCAGCACGCGCGCGAGCTCGTCGACCGAGGCCACCTGGACCTGCGCGATGTTGCGCAGCTCGTGCCCCACGCCGCCGGCCAGCGTGCCGAGCGTCGCGCGCCGCTCCGCCGTCATGAGCTGCGACCGCGCCTGGTCGAGCTGGTCCTCGATGGTCGCCTTCGCCGTCCGCAGCTCGTCCTCGGCGCTGCGCCGGCGCACGATCTCGGCCTCCTTGTCGGCCAGCAGCTGGCGCAGCTCGCGCACGTCGCGCGCGACGATCACGATGCCCTGCAGGATGTTCTTGTCGTCGGTCACTGGCGACGCGGTCACCGAGACCGGGATGCGCGTGCCGTCCTTGGCCCGCAGCCATGCGTCCTCGCGCCGCAGCACGTCGCCGTCCTCGATCCGCCGGCGGACGACCGTCTTGATGCCCGACGACTCGTCGAGGAGCAGCTGGGAGACCGGCATCAGCGGCAGTGCGTCCCGTGCGTACCCCGTGATGCGGGACGCCGCGGTGTTCGCGAGCGTGATGCGGCCTTCCGCATCGATCACGAGGACGGCGTCCACCATCCCTTCGATGATGTTCTCCACCACGCGAGCGTGACTCTATCACGCGGCGTTGCCGCTATGATGACGACGTTGGCGCGCTGTCCCACGTGTCATCGGCGTCTGGAATCCGGACAGACCTGTCCGGTGCACGGCGGCGTCGCGAAGGCGGCCGCGCGGCCGGACGTCGGCCCCTCGCCGGTGTGGACGCAGCCGCTCGGCCCGCACATCGGTTCGGGCGGCTTCGCGGCCGTGTGGGCGATCGACGGCGGCGGCGTGCTGAAGGTCGCCCACGCCGACCACGAGCTGTCGCGGGCGCGGATCGCGCGCGAGGCCGAGGCGCTCGGTGCGGTCGGTCATCCCGCCGTGCCCCGGCTCCTCGGCACGGGCGTGCTCGCCGACGGCCGGCCGTGGGTGGCGATGGACCGCATCGTCGGCAAGACGATCGCCGAGCGGATCGCGGCGGGCGTCACGCCGGGCGAGGCCACGACGCTGGGCCTGGCGATCCTCGAGGCGCTGACGCGCATGCACGACGCGAAGTTGATCCACCGGGACATCAAGCCCGATAACCTGATCGTCCGCGCCGATGGCCGCGTCGTGCTGCTCGACCTCGGCCTCGCGCGCAAAGTCCCGGACGATCCCACCGACCCGACCCGCCCCGACGTGCAGGTCGGCTCGCTCGAGTACATGGCGCCAGAGCAGATCCTCAGCTCGGCGAGCGCCGACGTGCGCTCGGATATCTACGGCCTCGGCTGCGTGCTCTACGAGCTGTTCGCGAACCGTCCGCCGTTCGTCGGGGACGCCGCCGCCGTCTCGCGCGCGCACCTCGCGCTGCGGCCGCCCGCGCTCGGCGCGCTCGTGACGGTGACGGGCACGCTCGAGGCAGTCGTGATGGATTGCCTCGCGAAGGAGCCCGCCGGCCGCCCGCAGACCGCGCGGGCCGCTCGCGATCGCCTGCTCGCCGCGCGCGCCGAGGTCTCGTCGTCGATCGCCACGCACCTCGTCAGCATGATCGCCGAGGGCAAGCAGCCCGTGGTGCTCGTGTGGGCCGAGCTCCCGCGCGTCGATCGCGCGCTCCTCGGCACGCTCGCGGCGCGGCGGGCCCGCGTGGCCTCGCAGCGCGGCCGGCGCGTGATCCTCGCGCTCCTCGGCGCCGATCATCCGGATCCCGCCTCCGCCGCGATCGCGGTCGCGCGCGATCTCGCGACCGCCGGCGCGCGCGTGGCGATGCACCTCGACGCGCTCGCCCTGGACGCGGGCGCCGCCGTCGGCGTCGCGCTGACCGGGCCCGCGATCGAGAAGCCCGAGACGTGGCTGCCGCACGGCACGTGGACCGGCATCGCCGTGACCCGCACGGTGGCAACGGTGATCCAGGCCCCGACGCGGAGCGGCGGCGAGCTCGGCAGCGAGTTTCGCATCCTCACCGAGCCCGGGGCCGAGGCCGATCTGTTCGGCCGTGACGCGCAGCTCGCCGACCACGCCGCCGACGCCGCGGCTGTCCTGCTCGCCGGCCGCGCGACCCCGGGCCCCGCGCTCGACCTCACGCTCGGCGACGCCGGCGTTGGCAAGACCACCTTCGCCGAGGCGCTCGGCCGCCGCATCGGCGAGCTCGGGGTGCAGGTCCATCTCGGCGCGGTCCCGGCGCCGGGCACCGGTCGCCCCGGCTACACCGCGCTCGTCGAGCTGATCGGCGTGCCCCACGGGCCGATCGTCCGCACCGTCGGTGATGCGCTGCGCGCGATCGCCCGGCGCCGCCCGCTCGCCGTCATCCTCGACGATCTCCACCACGCCGAGCACGACCTGCTCGACGCCCTCGAGTACGCGACGCTCGGCGGCGAGCCGCTGCCGCTGTGGGTGATCGGCATCGGCTCCACCCGCTTCGACGGGCGCCGCCCCGGCTTCGGGCGCCGCGCCGAGCGCACGCGGCGCGACATCCTCGGCGTGCTCGACGAGGACGCGGCCGTCGCCATGGCCGCTTCGCTCCTCCGCCCGGCCGAGTATCCGCCGCTCCGCACGCTGCGGCGCCTCGCGGCGATCACGCGCGGCAATCCGATGCACATGTCGACGCTCGTCAAGGAGATCCACGCCAGCGGCGCGGTCCGCGAGCGCCCGAACGGCGAGCACTTCCTCGACAGCGGCGCGCTCTACACGCTCGCCACGACGCCGCTCGGCCCGTGGCTTGCCGCGCGCCTCCTCGCGGGCCTCGGCGACGAGACCGTCTCGCTCGCGCGCCTGTGCGCGGTACTCGGCGACGAGTTTGGCCGCGCGGAGCTAGTTGGCGTGATCGCGGCCGTCGAGGCGGCCGGCGGCGCCACGACGACCGTCGACGTCGATGTCGGGCTGCGCGAGCTCGAGGCGCAGGGCGTGATCGCGGCCGGCCGGCGTGACTGGCGGTTCCCGCAGGTGCTCGTCGAAGAAGGCCTCTACGCGACGACGGAGGCCGCCGCGCGGCGCGCCGTTCACGCGGGCGCGCTCGCGTACTGGTCCGCGAGTGACCGCTCCCGCCTCGACGTCCTCGCGCGCATCGCACGCCACGCCGAGGCGATCGGCGATGGCCCGAGCGCGTTCGCCGCGTTCTCCGCGCTCGGGACGCGCGCGCATCGCGCGCACCGCGTGTTCGACGCCGACCTCGCGTGGGAAGGCGCGGTGCGCGTGGCGACCAGCCGCGGCGAGGCGCTCGGGCGTGCGCTCCTCGGCCGGGCGCGCACGCGCTACAAGCTGCAGCGCGTACACGAGGCCCTCGCCGATCTCGACACCGCGCACGCGATCGCGGAGGAGCTCGGCGAGCCGACCCTCGCGGTCGAGGTCTACTTGACGCGCGCGGAGGCCCTCGACTGGATCGAGGACTCCGCTGGCTCGACGGGGTACGTCGCTCGGGCGCGCGCGGGGCTCGCCGCCGTGCCGAGCCCCGCGCGCGAGCTGCTCGCGATCGACGTCGCGTGCGGCGAGGCGCGGACGCCCTATCGCGCCGGCGACCTGGCGGCGGCGGCCGCGGCGCTCGAGGCGGTGGTCTCGACCGCCCAGGCGGCCGGGCTCGGCGAGACCGAGGCGATCGCGCGGCTGATGCTCGCGCCAGCGCGCACGTACCTCGGCGACCTCGATGGCTCCGCGCGCGAGTTCGACGCGTTGATCGACCTGTGCAAGCGCGAGGGCGACGAGTTCCACCTCTGTGGCGCCTACACGAACCGCACGGTGCTGTGGTCGGCGCGCGGCGAGGTCGAGCGCGCGGCCGCCGACCAGCGGCTCGTCATCCAGATCGCGCGCGAGATCGGACAGATCACGATGGAACGCGCCGCGACGTACAACCTCGCCGAGGATCGCTTCTGGCAGGGGGCGTACGCCGAGGCCCTCGCGCTCGCGCGGCGCAGCCTCGCGCTCCAGCGCATGCACGGCGAGAGCGGCGAGCTCCTGGACCGGCTGCTGATCGCGCGCATCCTCGCGACGCTCGGCGACCGGGAGCAGCTCGTCGAGGCGCTCGCGGCGATCCCGGCCCCGGGCCGCGCCCCGGGCGATCTCGGTCTGCTGGCGGTGCTGCGCTGCGTGGCGGACCGCGCGCCGGCGGAAATCTGGAAACAGCGGCTCGAAGCGGCCGACCCTATCGTCGACGATGACCTCTGGATCGAGCTCGGCTTCCTCGCCGCCCGGCACGGCGCGCTGGACCCTGCGCGGCGGACCGAGGTGCGTAAAGCTGCTACCCGGCACCCCATTTGGTCACGTCGCGTCGACGAGCTTTAAGGTTTACCCTTACAGACCTGGTCGACCTGCATGAGCGATAGCCGCCGTCGCCCGCCGCCACACCCCGGAGCTCCGGTCGAGCGGGCGATCCCGGAGGTCCCCGGGTATCGCGTGGAGCGCATGCTCGGCGAGGGCGGGTTTGGCCAGGTCTGGTACGCCCTCGATGCGGCGGGCCTCCCGGTCGCCATCAAGCTCCTCCACCTCGAGCTGATTCGCTCGACCGACGCCCTGACGCGGTTCGCGCGCGAGCTCGAGGCGATCTCTCGGCTCGACCACCCGAACGTCGTTCGTCCGTTGACCCGCGGCGCGCTCGACGACGGCCGGCCGTTCCTCGTGCTCGAGTACGTCGAGGGCGCGAACCTGCGCGATCTCATCGCCGAGCGCGGCATGCTGCGGCCCGAGGAGATGCTCGAGATCCTCGAACCGATTTGCGACGCCCTGACCGTGGCCCACGCCGCCGGGCTCGTCCATCGCGACGTGAAGCCGTCGAACGTGATCATCGCGCGCGGCGCCCGAGGCATGCGCCCGGTGCTCCTCGACTTCGGGCTCGTGAAGCTCCTCGACCAGGACCTGCCGAGCCTGACCTCGTCGCGCAACATGCTCGGCACGCCGGTCGCGATGGCGCCCGAGCAGCTCCGCGGCCTCTCCGTCGACCCGCGGACGGACATCTACGCCCTTGGCCTGCTCATGTACATGATGTTGACGGGCCAGCCCGCGTTCGGCGGGATCCCGGGCATCGTCCAGAACTACCTCCAGGTCCACGGCCCGCGGCCCCGGCCGTCCGCCAAGGCCGACATCGATCCCGCCCTCGACGAGCCGGTCGCGCGCGCCCTCGCGCCGGACCCCGCCGACCGCTTCGCGTCGGTCGCCGAGCTCGTCGCCGCGGTCCGCGCGATCTTGCGGCCGACCGTGATCGGCGCGACCGACGAGCTCCCGGTCCGCGTCCTGTACGTCGAAGGCCCGGCCGAGCTGGTGAGCCGCGCGTGGCCGATCGCCCGATCCGCCGGGATGATCGCGGCGATCCAGGCCCCGGACAGCCTCCTCTGCGTGGCGCCCCGAGCCGGCTTCGACGCCGTGGCGCTGGCCGCCGCGCTGGGCGAGCTCGCGGCGTCGGGAGCCGCCATCGCCATCGGATCGTCGACGGCGAGCATCACCGCGGCCGGCGTCGATGGCCCGGCCCTCGACGCCGAATCGTGGGCGCCGTATCCAATCTCCGCGGGGTTGTGGGTCGCCCCCGAATAATTCTGAGATGCCCGACATGTCCTGTAGCCGCACACTGAAGCGCATTCTGGAATAGTTGTCCCTACACGTCGCGAGTGACCCGGCCGATGACCCGGGCAACTCGAACCGTGAGGCCGCTATGAAGTTTCAGCTGATCGCTCTGTCTCTCCTCGCCGCTACCGCTTGCACCGTTGACCCGTCGGCTCCGATCGAGCCCGGCGGCATCGCCCCGGACAAGATCACCGTCAACTCGCTCCTCCCGAGCAGCGTGACGCCGTCGAACCTCGGCAACGTGACGCTCACGGCGTCGGTCGCGAGCGGGTGGGCGGTCACCGAGGCGCGCCGCGGCACGCTCTCCTACCTCTACGGCTGCGCGATGCCGTCCGGCTCGACGATGTCGTACAACAACGGGTTCACCCAGTACACCCTCGTGGGCAGCCTCGGCCTCGCCCCGAGCTGGACCACCGGCGCCCTGACCGTCGACCAGCAGCAGCTGGTCAGCTCGTGCGTGCTCTCGCGCGTGAACTACTACGGCCAGGCCGTCTCGATCTCGGCGCGCGGCGCCTCCGCGGCGCTGGCGACGACGCCGGCCGAGGTCTCCGACTACTACCTCGACGAGGGCGCGTTCTACGGCAACATCATCGGCGGCAGCAGCTCCACGTCGCTGCACGCGTGCGTTGGCCCGGACAAGGTCGCGACCCCGAACCAGGACGACCTGCAGTACCGGATCTGTGCGGCGGGCACGACGGTTGGCGCCGCCAACTCGTGCAACTTCACGTATGACGGCCTCTGCTCGGATGTCTGCACGTCCGCGAAGGCCGGTCACTTCGACAACTGCAGTGGCTTCGCGAACGTCACCACCACGTGGGTCCAGTAGGCGCGTGTTAGCGTAAGCGGCGTGGGCATCACGCGCCGCATTCTCGATAGCGCGCAGTCCGGGCTGTCCAAGCTGACCTCGCTGGTCATCGTGGATGACGAGCCGCTCTCGCACGTCGAGAGCGCCGCGCTGCAGGCGGAGCTGACGGCGCGCAAGGCAGCGCGCGAGAAGGGCGGTCGCAAGGCCGGTGACTCGCCGCTGGCCCGGCTCGCCCGGGCCGAGCCGAGCGCGCGCGCGAGCCGGGAGAAGGCCTCGCGCGACCGCGCCACGCGCGTGCATCGCGAGCGCACCGAGCGCGAGACGAAGCAGCGGTCGGCGGCGGACGACGCGTTCCGCAGGATGAAGGAGCAGGCGGCGCGGGGTGGCGGCGGGACGTCCTCGTCCTCGTCCTCGTCCTCGTCCTCGTCGAGCTCCAGCGGCACGGCAAGCTCGGCCGGCACCGCGCGCTCGCCGCGGCCGGGCAGCACGGAGGCGCAGCTCGCCGAGTGGTACCGCGTGCTCGACCTGACCGCCGGCGCGGACATGTCTCAGGTCAAGTCGGCGTACCGGCAGATGATGCGCAAGTATCACCCGGACATGCACGCTGGAAATGCCGCGAAGCAGAAGGCCGCGACGGAGCTCTCGCTGCGGGTCAGCGCGGCCTACAACGGCCTCGTCACGCACATGGAAAAGAAATAGCCCGGGGTGGTCGTCACCAGGTCTGGGTCAGGCTCGCCTGGTGATTCGCCTGGATCGTGACGGTGAACGGGACGCTCTTGCCCGCGTCCGGGTTCGCGAGCGTGACGCGGTGGCGGCCGGCGGCCAGCGTGATCGTCTTCGGCGTGACGCCGTAGTCGCGGCCGTCGATCGTGATCTGCGCCCACGGGGAGACGGCGATCGCGAGCGTCCCCACGCCGCGGGGTGCGCTCGGGCCGGGCTTGATCGCGACGGCCGCGTCCGGCGGCGGTGGCGGCGGGGCGTCGACCGGGACGGGCGCGGCGGCGTCGACGACGATCGTCACGGCGGCCGCGTCGGGTGAGAGCGCCGGCGGCGGGACCGCGGCCGCGGCCGCGGCATCGAGCATCGGCGCCGCGGCGATGACCTTGCCGTCCCCGCGCGCGCCCGCCGGCGAGCGCGACAGCGCGAACACGACCCCGACCGCGATCATCGCGCCGAGCGCGACGCCCATCACGACGAGCGGCACGCGCGACCTCGGCGCCGCGACCGCGGTCACCGGCGTGCTGGTCACGTGCAGCCCCGGCGTGCGCGGCGCGCTGTGGGGCGCGGGGACGCCGAGCGGCGCGCTCGCCGTCACGAGCGACGGCGCGGCCACGCCGTGCATCTGCGCGCGGCGGCCGGTCGGCTCGTCGACCGAGTTGCCGAGGCGCCGGGCCCGCGCGCCCGCCTCGATCGGGAACCGCGCCGTCAGCGTCCGCACCAGCTCGCCCCGGCCATCGCGCGGGGCATCGGCGCACTGGGCAAGCGCCTCGATCGCGTCCTCGGCGGTCGCGAAGCGCCGGCTCAGGTCGCGCTCGAGCAGCCGCATCGCCACCGCCTCGAGATCCGGCGGCACTCCGGGGCGGATCGCGCTCGGCGGCGCGATCGCCCGGAACATCACCTGCGCGAGGACCTCGCGCATCGAGCCCTGGAACAGCCGCTGACCCGCGAGCATCTCCCACAGCACCACGCCGACCGCGAATAGATCCGAGCGCCCGTCGAGCACCTCGCTGTTCGCCTGCTCGGGCGACATGTACCCGGGCTTGCCCTTCAGCACCTCGCTGCGGCCGCCGCCCGTGCTCGCGTCGCGCGCCTTCGCGATGCCGAAGTCGGAGACCTTCACCGCGCCGTCCCACGAGAGCAACGCGTTGTGCGGGGAGACGTCGCGATGCACGACGCCGGCGCGGTGCGCGTAGCCGAGCCCGCGCAGGACCTCGCCGAGGACGAACACGACGACGCCGACCGGCAGGAGCCCGCTCTTGCCGAGGGCGTCGAGGTCCATGCCGTCGACGAGCTCCATCACGAGGAACAGCCGGCCTTCGGGATCGCGGTCGAAGTCGAGGACCGAGACGATGTTCGGGTGATCGAGCCGCGATGCGAGCCGCGCCTCGTCGACGAACATCGCCGCGAACTCCGGCCGCTCCGAGAAGCCCGGCAGCACGCGCTTGATCGCCACCGGCCGCGCGAAGCCCTCCGCGCCGACGCTCTGCCCGGCGAAGACGTCCGCCATGCCGCCGGTGCCGAGCTTCGCGCCGAGCTGGTAGCGCGACGGCATCGACACCCCCGTCGAGCCCGACGTGCCGGGCTTGCTCCCCGGGGCGCGGACCGTGTCGAGCATGTCGCCGATGTCGAGGAGCTCGCGCGCGGTGGTGCGCAGGATCTCGATGCCCGTCGGCGCGTAGCCGTCGCTCGGCGTGACCTCGGCGAGCGAGAGCGCGAACATCTGCGCGGTCTGCGGGCGGGCCGCCGCGTCGGGCGCGAGCGCGGCCGCGATCGCCTTCGCGAACGGCTCGGACACGAGCGGGTTCCGCGCGCGGACGTCCGGCGGCGGGCGCCGGGTCTGGCGCTGATAGAGCTCCTCGGCGCTCATCGTGCCGTACGTGCCGGGCGGGCCTTCGTCCTGGAACGGGAGCCAGCCGCCCGACATCATCTGGTACGCGATGACGCCGAGCGCGTAGACATCGGCGGGCGGGCCGACCGGCATGCCCCGCAGCTGCTCGGGCGCCATGTAGCCCGGCGTGCCGATGACCGTGCCCGCGCCCGTCCCGCCGCCGCCGAGCTCCTCGCCGAGGTGCGCGACCCCGAAGTCGAGGATGGTGACGTGGAGCGCGTTGCCGTCGCGCTCCGACAGCATGATGTTGTCGGGCTTGAGGTCGCGATGGATGATGCCGCGGCGGTGCGCGGCGTCGAGGCCGTTGCAGATCTGGCCCATCAGCTTCACCGCGACGTGCGGCGTGAGCGCCTGGTTGAACAGCCGGCCGAGCGCGCCGCCCTGCAGGAAGTCCATGACGATGTACCAGCGGCCATCCGGCAGCTGCGCGCAGTCGTGGATCTGGATGATGTTGCGGTGCTGGATCGCGGCCGCGGCGCGCGCCTCGTTGACGAAGCGCTGGACGACCGAGGCGTGCTGCGTCCACTCGGGGAGGAGCAGCTTGATCACGCGCGGCGTGCCGAGGAGCGTGTGCTCGGCGAGGTACACCACGCCCATGCCGCCGGCGCCGAGCTGGCGCCGGATGACGAGCTGGCCAACCTGAGTCCCGATCATGCCCCGGCGGTGATCTTAACCCGTGTTACACACGCAGCCGTGGATGCGAGGTCCGAAGCGTCGAAGACTGCGCTGATGGTGTGCGCCTACCGGGCCCGCGCCAGCCGCGCGAAGGCGCCGCTGTTCGTCGACCCGTGGGCCGAGGCGATCGCCGGGGCGGATGGCCACGCCATCGCGGCCACGCTCGACGCCCGCTTCCCGCCGATGGAGCTGTGGCTGACGCTGCGGGTCGCGTACCTCGATCGCCTGATCGGCCGCGCCGTCGACCAGCTGTCGATCCGGCAGGTGGTGATCCTCGGAGCCGGCTACGACACGCGCGCCGCTCGGCTGCCGCGCGCCGGCGTCCGGTTCTTCGAGGTCGATCACCCGGCCACGCAGGCGGCCAAGCGCGCCCGGATCGCGGAGCTACCGGGGTATCCCGTCGACAACGCGACGTACGTCTCGTGCGACTTCGAGCGCGAGGATCCCGTGACGCGCCTCCTCGAGAGCGGCCTCGACGCGCGCGAGCCGGCGCTCGTGATCTGGGAAGGTGTCGTGATGTACTTGACGGAGGCCGCCGTGCGCGCGACGGCGACCCGCCTCGCGACCGGGCTCGACCCGCGCTCCCTCGTGGCGTTCGACTTCGTCGGCAAGCGGCTGATGACAGGGCAGGGCCTCGCGGGGCAGGGCGCGGAGACCCGCCGCCTCGTCGGCGAGCTCGGCGAGCCGGTGCGGTTCGGGACCGACGACATCCTGCCCCTCCTCGTCGAGTGCGGCTTCCGCTGGGTGCGCTCGCTCGACTTCAACGAGCTCGCCCTCGAGATCATCGGCGACTACCAGCGCGAGCGGATGTTTCGCTTCCAGCACATCGCTCTCGCTGCCGCGCGCACGCCGGTGGCGGGATGGCTGTAGGCCGCACCCGGCGGCCGGGGCCGCAGGCGATCGCGATCGCCGTCGGCGCGGCGGTGATCACGTGGCTGTTCGCGTGGACGGTGCTGCGGCACACGCGGCCGATGGGGCTACCGCTCGACGACAGCTACATCTATCTGA
>JANXOM010000126.1 GCA_025353585.1 Deltaproteobacteria bacterium | reverse complement strand
AAGGAGAACGTCATCATGGGTCGGCTGATCCCGGCCGGCACCGGCCTCGGGGCGTACAAGCGCCTCACGGTCGATGTCGCCTCGGTCGACGAGGACGATGACTTCGCGGGCGGCCAGGACAGCGACGACGACTCGGGCTCCGCGTCGGCCAGCAGCGCGGACTAGCACTTAGACCTACATGGTCACCGGGTGGCGTTGCCGCCTGGTGTGACCGGAGCCCGACCGTTTTAACCATTCGGTCGGGTTTCGTGTTTTCGGCTCGCCCTATGATGGAGATCGGGATGACGAACACCGATCCGCACGCCGGTGAGACCGGCGGGAGCGCCGTCGATCCAGACCTGCAACCGGGTCAGGTGGTCGGCGAATACGTCATCGACGGCAAGCTCGGACAAGGCGGCTTCGGCGCCGTGTTCAAGGCGAGCCATCCGCTGATCGGCAAGGAGGTCGCGGTGAAGGTGCTCGCGCGCCGGTTCTCCGTCGACCCGGACATGGTCGAGCGCTTCCAGGCCGAGGCGCGCGCGGTCAACCAGATCCGCCACCGGCACATCATCGACATCTTCTCCTTCGGCACGCTCGACGATGGCCGCGCCTACTACGTGATGGAGTACCTCGAGGGCGAGACGCTCGGCGACCGCCTGGCGCGCGAGACGCGGCTGCCCTTCGAGGCCGCGCTGCCCATCTTGCGCGCGATCGCGCGGGCCCTCGATGCCGCCCACAGCAAGGGCATCGCGCACCGCGACCTCAAGCCCGACAACGTGTTCCTCGCGCGCTCGCGTGATCCGAGCGACGGCGATGACTTCGCCAAGCTGCTCGACTTTGGCATCGCCAAGCTGATGCGCGTCGAGGAGAGCTTCAAGTCGAAGACCCAGACCGGCGTCCCGATGGGCACGCCGTATTACATGTCCCCCGAGCAGTGCCGCGGTCGCGACGTCGACCACCGCACCGATTACTACGCGTTCGGGGTCGTCGCGTATCAGCTCTTGACCGGGGCGTTCCCGATCGACGGCGAGGACTACATGACGATCCTGATGAAGCAGATCAGCGAGGACGCGCCGCCGGCGTCGAGCCACCTCGCCGAGTTGCCGGGCGGGCTCGACGACGTGCTCGCCTGGCTGATGCGCAAGGATCCGGCGGACCGCCCGGCGAGCCTCGCGGCGGCGATGCAGGCGTTCGACGCCGTGGCCGAGGCCGAGGGCATCGCGGTGCCGCGCGCGCCGCGCAGCGCTCCGGTCGATGTCCCGCGGGCCACGCGGGGGCAGGGCGCGGTCGCGACCCCGAACGGGCTCGCGCGCACCGACGCGATGCGGCCGGTCGCGGCCGTCGCGCTCGCGACGACGCTCCGCCCGGATGGCCCGGCCGCGCCAGGGGCCGCGCGCCGCGGACGCATCCTCGGTGCGGCGGTGCTCGGCGCGGTCGCGCTCGGCGCCGTGGCCTTCGCGCTGACACGGTCGAACGACCACCGTGCCCCTGCGCCGGCCCCTCCCATTGCCGTGCGGCCGCCGCCGGTCGCGGTCGCGCCGGTCCCCGCCGCCGTCGCGGCGACCGTGGTGCCCCGGCCGCCGCCGGTCGAGCGCATCACCCTCACGATCACCGGCGCGCCGGACGGCACCGAGGTGCACGGCCCGAGCGGCAGCCTCCTCGGCGTCGTGCCGAGGCTGCAGCTCGCGCGCGACGATCACGACATCGTCCTGACGTTCCAGGCGGACGGCTACAAGCCGGTCTCGCGCACGCTGCAACCGACCGCCGACGCCACGCTCGCCGTGAAGCTCGAGAAGAAGGCCATCGCGCCGACCGGTGCGCCGCGCCCGCCGCGCCCGACCGCGCCGCGGGGCGCCCCCGCCGGACACGACACGATCGAGGACCCGTTCGCGCGGGCGAAGTAGCCGCCATGCCTCGCCCCGCCGCCGCGTCCTTCGTCCTCTCCGCGCTCGCCGCCACGTGCGGGCTCGCGTGCACCGATCTCGTCCCCGTCACGGCGGGCATCTGCGGCAATGGCGCGATCGAAGCCTCCGAGGACTGCGACGGCGCCGCGCCCGCCGGCCAGGCGTGTGGCGCCCCCGACGCCCCGAACGCCTGCGCCTTCATCTGCAGCGGCAGCGACGTCGCCTGCCCCGACGGCTTCGCGTGCGGCCACGACGGCCGGTGCCGCGCCCCGACGAACGCCTTCACGGCCGCGCCGGGCCCGGTGCCCCTGCGCGCCACGAGCTTCCACCTCGCCGACGTGGACGGCGACGGCTACGCCGACCTCACCGGGATCCAGGGCTCTCGCATCGACGTGCTCCATGGCAGCAGCACCGGCGCGCTCCGCGCCGCGCCGCCGCAGACGATGCCCACGAACACCGGCGTGTCCTTCGGCGATCTGGACGGCGACGGGCTCTCCGACATCGTCATCGCCACGCCGTTCGGGCTCGTGTCGCTGCTCGGCGGTCCGACCGGCTACGCGCCGCACCCGTACTCCGCCATCGTGCTGGATGCCCTCACCGGCTTCGCGCGCGTGGAGCAAGCGCGGGCCTCGGCGCAGATCGGCGACCCCGATCTCGTCCTCCTCTACGCCGCGCGCGCGCTGCCCGGGGGGATCGTGCACGCCCAGCTCGCGTACCCGGGGAGCCGGTACGCGACGTGCCTCGACGGCACCGTCGGCCCGACGGGGTTCGACTGCGCTCCGACCGCCGGCTCCGCCGACGCGCTGCTCGGCGGTGACGTCGCGATCGGCCGCACGGGCTACGTGTGGTCCTGCGGCGCGCCCGATGTCGCGAGCTGTCAGGGCGGGTCGGCGGCGGGCGCCGATTCGACCGACGAGGTCGCCGTGGCCGTGCAGGGTGCGACGCGGATCACGGTCCTCAGCGCCACGGAGCAAGTGGGGAGCGGCGCCGCGCTCGATCCCGCCACGCTCGCGCTCGCCCACGCTCAAGACATCGCGCTCCCGAGCCCGGCGCGGATCGCCGGCGCGGGCCGCGTGATGTTCGCCGACTTCGACGGCGACGGCTGCCCCGACCTCGCGGCCTCCACGACCGCCGGGAACAGCGCCCTGGCCATCGCGTTCGACGGTCACGGCGCCGGCGGGTGCAGCGGCACGCTCGACGCCACCGCGACGCTCGTCGCGAACGCGAAGCTGACCAAGCCGGGCGCCGGCGGGAATGGCGCGATCCGACTGATCGTCGATCTCGACAACGACGGCGTCGCCGACCTCGTCACGAGCGCCGAGATCTTCCTCGCGACGTGCCGCGGCGCCGGCTGCCGAACGGGGTACGCGGCGCAGGGCGTGGCCAGCGTGCCGCGCGCCTGGACCGGCGCGGTCGCGGTCGACATCAACCACGATGGCCTGCCGGACATCGCCGGCTTCGTGCTCGGCGCGCCGAACGTGGACGTGCTCCTCAACTCCGGCGCCGGGACCTTCTCGCGCTACACGCTGTTCACCGATGCCGGCGTCCGCGCGCTCGCGCCGGGCGACTTCGACGGCGACATCGTCCCCGACCTCGCGATCGTCACCGGCGAGCCCGACGACGCGGCGGGGGAGGACGACGTGCTCGCCATCAGCTACGGCACGCCGGCGGGCGGTCCCGGCGATCCGGTCCCGATGGGGTTCTTCGGGGCCGTCGACTCGCTCGCCGCCGTCGGCATCCAGAGCGCGGCGAACGCGCCGGAGCCGATCACGGACCTGCTCGTGCTCGACGACCGCGGCGGCCACCGCAGCGGCTCCGTGCTGCTCGGGACGACCAGCCGTCAGGTCATCGCGCCGTTCGAGATCTCGACCGGCCCTTCGATCGTCTCACCGAAGCTCGTGCTCCTCGGCGCCTTCGACACCGAGCCCGGCCTCGATGTCGTCGAGATCGATACGGCCGCCACCGCGCCCGGGCTCTACGAGCTCGACGGGACGGGCGGGGGCGACGTGACGCTCGGCGCGAGCTACGCGCCAGCGCCAATGGCGAACGGCCTCGTCGACCAGGTCGCGCCGGGCGTGACGACCAGCTGGGTCGGCGGCGCCCTCACGGCGGGGACGCCCGCGTCGGTGATCGCGTTCTCGTCGCTCGCGCCCGTCGGCGCCGATGGCTCCGGCGGCGGCTCTGGCGCCGGCGTCGGGGCATGCCCGGCGTCCGAGATGGTGACCGCGCTGCCTCCCCCGGTGGGCGGGGGCGACGGGTGGGTGGTCAGCCCCGAGACCCCGTTCCCGCTTCCACCCGTGCCAGGGACGGCGTGCATGCGCATCCGCGGCGTGGGGATGCGCGACCTCGACGGCGACGGGGCCGCCGACGCGATCGTCCAGATCTGCTCGGTCGAGGACGGGTGCGAGCTCTCGCAACAGCTGGTCGTGTGGGGCGGGGGCGGCACCCTCGACCTCGCCGCGCCAGCTCCCGTGCCGCAGCCCGTCGGCATGACGTGCGGGCGGTTCGCGGCGATCGCGCGCCCCGCCGGCCCCACGGTCCTCGTCGCGCCGTGCCGCGCCGACACCGTGGCCGGCAAGCTCGGCGTGAAGCCGGCGTACAGCACGCCCGTCCTCGTCGTGCTCGCGCTCGATCCGATGACGCGCACGTTCACGCAGGCCGCCGCGCTCGCGATTCCGGACACCGATCTGCGGTTCGTGCTCGGCGACGCCAACGGCGACGGCCTGACGGACATCGGCCTCAGCGCCGGCGCCGGTGAGAGCGCGACGGTCCAAATGTACCTGGGCTGCGGGAACAACGACGCGCGCTGCACGCCGCTCGCGGAGGCCACGCCGTGAGCCGCGACGCGCGGGGGGCGCTCGTTCTCGCGTGCGTCATGGCGGCGAGCGCGGCGCCCGCCCGGGCCGACGTGCGGACGGACGCGGAGGCGCTGTTCCGCGCGGGCGAGAAGGCGTTCGACACCACGCAGTACGCGGTCGCCGCCGACGCGTTCGAGCAGGCCTACGCGAGGCTACCGCTCCCCGCGATCGCGTTCTCGCTCGCGCAGGCCCACCGCCTCCAGTACTTCGTCGATCACGAGGTGGGGCACCTCGAGCGCGCGGTGACGCTCTACCGAGCGTACGTGACCGACCAGAAGACCGGCGGCCGCACCGCCGATGCCATCGCGAACCTCGCGCAGATCGAGCCGCTGCTCCACGATCTCGCCCGCACCTCCGGCGCGAAACCGGCGCCGCTGGCGGCGGCGACCGCGACGCGCATCGTCGTGACCACGGATGTGCCCGGCGCCCGGGCCACGATCGACGGCGACGCCGGCCCCGCGCCCTTCATCCACGAGGTGACCGCCGGCGAGCACACCGTCACCGCGAGCGCGCCCGGGTACGCCACGCAGACGCGAACGGCGACCGCCATCCCGGGCGAGATGTTCCCCGTCGAGCTCGTGCTCGCGCCGCTCCCCGCGACGCTGGCCGTCCGCGGCCCCGCCGGCGCGGACGTCAGCGTGGACATGCGTCCCCTCGGCGCGGCCCCCCTCGCCGGCGCGACGCTCGTCGCCGGGCGGCACGTCATCGCCATCACCCTGCGCGGGCGCGTGCCCTTCGTGCGCGAGATCGAGCCGGCGCGCGGCGCCACGCTGACGCTCGCGCCCGAGC
>JANXOM010000100.1 GCA_025353585.1 Deltaproteobacteria bacterium | reverse complement strand
CGCGGCGAGATCGGCCGTGTTCGCGAATCGCTCCGCGAGCTCGCGAAGGGCCGGGCTGCCATCGGCGATCTCGGCGCGGATCTGCTCGGTCGTCGGACCGAGACAGCCGTGGTCATTCATGGGGGACGCGATCACGTTCGTACTCCTGGCGGTGGAGGGTTTGGAGAAAGTGGGTTGCTACGGCGCGGTCGCAGGACGGGCCTGCGCGATCAGCGAGCGGATGAACGTCGTCGCGTCGTCGATGGACATCGTCGACAGCGTGCCGAGGTACTGCATCAGCAACTCGGGAGACATGCGCTTGATGACGTGCTCGACGAGTGCTTGCTCGGACGGCGACAACTGCTCGCGGACCGCGAGTAGGTGCGCGAACTGTTCCGGCGTCGGTGCGACCGGCTTGGTGCTCGCGACCGGCGATTCCGAGATCTGTGTCGGTGATGCGGTTTGCATGTCGTCCACGATCGCGGCCTCGAACAGCTCGGCCTCGAACCCGATCGGCGCGGGCTCGAACCCCGCGGCGACGTCCACCGGCTGCGAGACCACGCGCGGCGCCGCCGAAGCGGTCGCCGGGGTCGCGGATGCGGGTGTCGACGTCGCCGCGGGGGGCGTCGCGGGGATCTGGCGGAAGAACTCGACGCACTTCGTGTAGAGGAAGGCGCCGAGCTGCGGGAGGTGCGGCTCGAGCATGCTCAGCATGGGTGCGAACGCGCTCGTCTCGGCGATCTCCTCGTCCTCGTCGTCCTCTTCATCGTCGGTCTCGTTCGTCTCGGCGTTGCGCAGCTCGGCGACGGGCAGCAGCGGCACCGGGCGATACGGCGCGCGCATGATCTCGGCGCTCGACGCCAGGATCGCGGCGTGCTGCGTCGCCATCGTCTTCATCACGTCTGATTGCAGGGCGACGAGCCGCTCGATGATGAGCAGCGGGCTCACCTCGATGGGCTGTGCGCCTTCGACGATGCCCCCGGCATTGCGGAGCTGCTCGATCGAGACGTACGCGGGCGGCGCGTCCTCGAGCTCGACGCCATCCTCGTCGCACTGGTCGAGCCGGTACAGGCCGGGCACGCCGCTGATCGCCCGACGAAACTCGGTGTAGTCGATGTCCGCGTCGACGAAGAGCGGCGCGCCCGTGGCGTCGAGTACCTGGCAGCAGGTGCCACGCGCCGACGGCGTGCGGAACAGCCGGACGCGCAGCTTGGCGGTGCGCTTGTGCCAGGCGAACGGCTTTCCTTGTTTGTCGAAGGCGAGCGAAGACATCGGTCCTCCCGGGGACGCGGTGAGCGCGGTCTGCTCGGCAGAACGCGCGGGTGGTGGGCGTCGCTCGTCACCGCGGTCGGTGATTCGATCGTCGCCCTATACTTACCAAGGGGGGCGAGATGCTCTTCGCTACCGCGAATCGATCAGATTCTTGGCGCAGCTCGTTTGCGCACGGCATCTCGCGAGCTTCGCGTACTGAGCTCGGTGGCGGTGGCGCACGTGCGTGTCGCGGGATCGCGCGCGGTCTTCTACTTTGATCCGCACGTTCTCGTGATCGCGGGCCGAATCAATGGCGAAGAAATCGAAGCCCGCGAAAGGACACGCCGGGCGCGGCGATCGGGTCGACACAGCTCACCAAGGCCCGCGGACTTGGGCGAGGGCACCGGCAAATCGGCGGCGATTTGCGCGGCGATTTGTTCGCGTGATGCAGTCGCGCGTGGAATCCACCACTTGCGATTTGTGCTGCCGGCGTGATCTCGACTTCTACCGCTCGCCAAGGATAAAGAAGCGGCTCCGCAAGAAGCACGTTGGCGAGTTCCAGGAGCTCGGCTTGGATCTCGATGGCAGCGTTCGTGGTCTCGGGAGCGAGGCGCTGCGCTTCATCGAGGATCACGTGCGGGCGGACGGAATCGGCGCGTACGCTCCAGTCAAGCGCGACAACGCCGCGGCTCGGGCGTTCTACGCGGCCGCGGGCCTCGAGGCGCACGACCGAATCCCGTTGAGCAAGCGGATCGCCGGCGCGGAGGCGAGCGCGCACCGATGCCGCGTCGTGGATACGGTCGCCACGTCTCTTGGGCGTCAACGACCCTGCGGCCTCCAGGCGCTTCTACGACGCAGCGCTCGCCCGCTCGGCTTCACCCCGCGCTCCGATGCCAACGAGGTCGGATACTTCCTGACGGAGAATTGAGCCCACGACGTCTTCGCCCTGTTCATCGGCTTCGAAGAGCTGCCGCGAAGCGACCGTCCGCGCATCGCGGGCTTTCGCATCACCTTCCGTGCGCCCTCTCGCGCCGCCGTTGTGGCGTTCTACGAGGCGGCGCTGCTCGCCGGCGGGCGAGACTACGGACCGCCCGGACTTCGGCCGCGGTACCATGTCCACTACTTCGGCGCGTTCGTGCTCGACCCCGATGGTTACCACGTCGAGGCAGTCTGTCATCGGCCGGGCTCGGGCCGTTGTCCCATCCGGGGCTCACCGAACTCTATCCCCATCACGCGCCAGCGTGGGGGCAGCTCGGTGCACAGTTGCGGCGCCGATGAGTCGACCGTCGCTATCGAAGGTGGTTTTTGGCGCGGACCGCCGAAGATCGCCTGTCTACGATCGTGCCGTTGCACCGCGGCACGTCGACGCAACTGATCTCTCGCCGTCCCTCGAAGACGCTGCCGTAACGGTCAGTGCGCCAGCCTGGCCAGCGCGTTGACGATCGTCTGCGGCTCGACGCGCTTGGTGTAGTCCGCGTTCGCCGCCGCAAACGCACGACGCCGGCGCGATCGACGACGAACACGGCTGGCGTCGGCGCTTCCCACGAGTCGTCGCCGTTGAAGCGAGGCAGCGGCGCGTCGAACGCCGCCTGCACTCTCTGCAGCACGTCGGAGAACTGGACGACAAGGCCGTACTGACGCGCGACCCGATTTCCCACATCACTGAGCACCGGGAACGCGAGCGCCTTCTTCTCGACGTCGAAGAGCGAGTAGTCGGGGGTCTGCGGCGAGATCGCGACGAGCGTCGCGCCGTGCGCCTGGATCGCGGCGAGCGAGGCCTGGTAGGCGCGGAGCTGGAGGTCACAAAACGGGCACCACCCGCCGCGGTAGAACACGAGGATGCGAAATTCGCGGCATCGTGATCACCGAAACCGCGGCATCGTGATCGCCGAAACCGCGGCATCGTGATCACCGAAACCGCGGCATCGTGATCGGCGGTCCGACCAATCGGGCCGCGATCAGAGGGTAGGTAGAGGCTGGC
>JANXOM010000097.1 GCA_025353585.1 Deltaproteobacteria bacterium | reverse complement strand
TCTCCTGGCAACCACGTTCGTCACTCTCCCCCCATCGGGGTGGTGACGGGGCACCCAAGCAGAACGCCGATGTTTGACCTTCACCGATCATCCTTTCGGCCGGTTACCTCGTCACGTTGTGCAGTCACCTGCGCGACCTCCTGTGGCCCGGTGCTTGCTCCAGTACACCCCATGCTCGTCGAGTCCGTCTTCCGGTACCGCACCCTCCAGGGGAAGTGCGATCTGGGCATCGGCCTCGACTGGGACGAGATCGAGCAGATCGGGGCCATCGAGGAGGCGTTCGCGCCGAGCGTCGATGACCGCCGCATGTCGTCGGGGCGCCGGTTCCGCCGCGAGCCTGTAAAGCTCACGGGGCTCATGCGCGGCGACCGGATCCACGATCGCGTCGACATCGTCGAGCTCGCTCCCGGTGGACTCGTCATTCGCAACGCACCGTTCGTCGCGCGCGGCGAGCAGGTCGAGATCGTGATCGAGGTCGGCGACGCGAGCTATCGGTTCCGCGCCGAGGGCGTGTGGCTGCGGGACGACGGCGATGACTACAAGGTCGGCCTCGTGTTCCGCGGGATGCCCGTCTGCGTGCGCAAGCACGTCAACGTCACGGCCTCGCGCGACACGCTGCCGGACGTGTTCTCGCAGATCGCGCGCGCGGCCTAGCGCTCGCCGAGCCGCGCGAGCAAGTTCGCCGTGCGCGGCGGCAGCGTCTCGCCGCGCCACGCGATCGCGCGGGCCAGGACGATCGCCTTGTCGGTCGTGCGGAGCCGCGGGCGCTCCGCGAACAGGCGCGGCCCGACGTCCGCGATCTTGTCGAGGATGCGCATGCCGCCGTGCCACGTCAGCGCGAGCTCGACGGCGAGATCGGGGCCGACGACGTCGACGAGCGGCCGGGCGCGCTCGAACAGCGCGCGGATGCGAGCGACCTCGTAGCGCACGAGGGCGCCGACGCCGGGCGTGACCCGCCGCGACGCGATATCCGCCTCCGTCACGCCGAAGTGCCGGAGATCCTCGGCGGGGACGTAGACGCGGCCGCGCTGCCAGTCCGCGGGGATGTCCTGCACGAGGCGCGTGACGGCGAGGGCGGTGGCGAGATCCTCGGCGTACGCGTGGAGCTCGGGCGCGCGGTACCCGCCGATGTAGAGCAGGAGGCGGCCGATCGGCTCGGCGGCCTGGCGCGTGTAGCTGCGCAGCTCGTCGAACGTGGCGTAGCGGCGGCGCTCGAGGTCGGTCCGAAAGCCGGACAGGAGCTCGGTGAACTCGGTGATCGGTAGCGCGTAGCGATCGACGGTGTCGGCGAGCGCGACGAACACGGGGTGCGTGGCGCGGCCGCGGTATGCCTCGTGCAGCTGCTCTTCCCAGCGATCGAGCTCGCGAGTGCGGCGGTTCTCGTACGCGGGCTCGTCGGCGAAGTCATCGGCGACGCGGGCGAACGCGAACATCGCGAAGATGTGCTTGCGCAGCGCCGAGCGCGCGAACCACGAGCCGACGGGGTAGTTGTGGTGGCGCGCGCGGACGAGGGCCTCGCAGTAGCGGTAGCAGGCGGCGAGCTCCAGCGTCGGCGGGAGCGGGACGGCGAGGGCGGGCGAGCGGGCGACTCCGAGGCGCTGGATCACGTGGACTCCTTCGGCGGCAACTGCGCCGCCGGGGGGCGGTGCGAATCGGGCGTCTGCTTGCGAGCGTGGAGGGCCATGTGGCCGCGCTGGATGCCTTCCGTCGCGAGGGCGCGGAGAGCGGCGAGGTTCGTGGCGAGGCCGGCCGTGGCGGCGATGGCGGCGAGGCGCTCGGCGGTCTTCGCGCCGCACAGCGCGAGGGCGAGGCGAGAGCCCGGGTGGGCGTGCACGGAGCCGCCGACGGTGCCGACGGCGAGCGGGATCACGAGCTCGCCCACGAGGGCCTCGCCATCATCGCGCCAGACCGCGAGCGGTCGGTAGAGCCCGGTGCGCGCGGCGTAGGCGTGAGCGCCCGCCTCGACGGCGCGCCAGTCCTGTCCGGTCGCCACGAGTACAGCATCCACGCCGTTCATGATGCCCTTGTTGTGGGTCGCGGCGCGATACGGATCGAGCTCGGCGAAGCGCGACGCGGCGGCGATCACCGCGCGGACGGCCGGCTCTTCGGCGATCCGGCAGCGCACGGTGACGGTGCGGCCGTCGGTGAGGTTCGACAGGATGCGCAAGCCGGCGCGACCTCCGGCGAGCGCGGCGACGCGGTCGGCGAGCGCCTCGCACAGGGTGTTGACGGTGTTGGCGCCCATGGCGTCGCGGCAGTCGACGAGGAGGTGCGCGACGATGACGCCGCCATCGGCGCCGTCGCGCGCCAGCACGCGGACCTCGAGGCCGACGGGGCCGCCGCCGCGCTCGATGAGGCGAGGCACCACGGCGCGCGCGGCCTCGACGAGGCTCCCGGCGGCATCGCGGAGGGCGGCGGCGCCGGCGTCGACGTCGACGACGTTGGTGACCTGGATCTGGCCGACCATGATAGGCGCCGAGTGGACGGTGGTGAAGCCGGCGGGGCGCGCCATCCGCGCGGCGTTCGACGCGGCCGCGACGACGGAGGGCTCCTCGATGGCCATGGGGACGAGGACGTCCGTCCCGTCGATGTGGAAGTTCGCTGCGATGGCGAATGGCAGCGCGTAGGTACCGACGACGTTCTCGATCATGCCGTCGGCGACGTCGAGCGACAGGGCCCCCGGATCGACGGCGGCGAACGCGCCCTCCGGGAGGTCGGCGGCGACGAGGAGCCGACGGCGGCGCTCGGCGAGGCCGAGGCGGTAGAAGCCGGAGAGGCGAGAGGACACGTGGACCGTTCTTACTGTGGGGAGGCGTGCAAGTCCACGCCGGTCTGGTCGACGGCCAGGTCGAGGGGCTGGCCGCCTGCTTCGATGATGTAACGCCGGGCGGCGGTTGCGTGTTCGGGCGTGTTCGGGATCACCGCGAGACCTACATCGCCCCCGCCGGCTCCCGTGGTCTTGGCGGTGCCGCCGACGGGGGCGAGGGCGGCGCGGGCGCGGGTGACGCAGGCGGGGACGAGCGGGAGCTGGGCCGCGGCCGCGAGCTGATCCATCGCGGCCCCCGCGAGCGCGAGGGCGGCGACGAGGGCGGGCGCGGCGAAGGCGGGGTCGCGCGTGAGGGCGGCGGCGCCGCACGCGGC
>JANXOM010000061.1 GCA_025353585.1 Deltaproteobacteria bacterium | reverse complement strand
GACCACGCCGTGAAATCTGGTCTTTCGCAGGCCGCCGTAGGTCTTCATCCAGCCGAAGATCTCCTCGACGCGCTTGCGGATCCGCTGACTGACTCGGTAACCCTCATGGCGTGTCGTGCGCGCGTCGATGGCGGAGTGTTTCGCCTTCGCCGCGACGTGAGGCGTGATCCCGAGCTCGCGACACGGCTCCACAAATGGGCGCTGGTCGTAGCCCTTGTCCCCTGCGACTGTCGCGCGCTCGCCGCCGACGTTAGCTGTGAGCATCTCCAGCGCGACCACTCGTTCGGCGGTGCCGTTCGCCTCCGCGATCTTGAAATCGACGAGCAACCCGCTGCGGTTCTCCATCAGCGCGTGCCCCGAGAAGCACAGCTTGGCCTCCTTGCCGTTGCCCTTGCGGGCGAGCTTGGCCTCGGGGTCGGTCGTCGACGCGTGCGTGTCGTTGCGGCGCTGCTCCCCGTGAAAGTTCACCGTCGGATTGCTCGGGTCGTCCGGCGGCTCGCGGTCCGCCGGCTTCTCGTCCTTGGGCCGGAAGCTCTTGAGCGACGCCCAGGCCTCGATGAGCGTGCCGTCCACCGTGAAATGCTCGCTGCTGATCAGGCCGCGAGCGCGCGCCTCGTCGACGACAGCGGCGAAAAACGTCCTCGCGACATCGTGCTTCAGCAACCGGTCGCCGTTCTTCGTGAACGTGCTGTGGTCGAACGCCGGGTCGTCCGCGTTCATGTCGAGGAACCAGCGGAACAGCAAGTTGTAGTCGAGCTGCTCGCAGAACATCCGGTCGCTGCGGACCGAGTATAGCGCGATGAGGATCTGCGCTTTGAGCAGCCGCTCCGGCGGGATCGAGGGCCGCCCCACGGTGCTGTACATCCCGTCGAAGCGCTTCGACATCGCAGCCAACACCGTGTCCGCCATCGCCTTGATCGGCCGCAGCGGGTGGTCCTGCGGGACCCGGCGCTCCGGGCTGAGGACCGAGAACATCGTGGCCTGCTTGGAATCTTCGCCGCGCATACACAGGACGCTATCCGGACCGATCACCCCCCGTCGATCCCCCGACTCGGGTTTTTCAACGACCTGCTAACCCACACGTGCTGCATCTGCCGGGCGGCGGTCTCACCGAGCACGCTGATCACCTTGGAGTCCGTTGGCGCCGTCACGATCACGCGGATGTGGAAGCTCGATGACAGGAGCATCGAGACGAACGTCGCGTCCGCGACCGACGAGTACCGATCGAGCGCGAGCACGAGCGTCGAGCGGGATGCGTTATCGAGCAGCGCGCGTTGCGGGTCGCGAGCGTCCGGGATGCGGTCGATCTACACAAGAGCGCGCCCGCGGCGAAGTGAGATGTCGTGCAGCGTGCGCGCGAGCCGGTCTTGATCGCAGCCGGGTTCGCCGGTCAGCAGGAGATTCGCCCCCTGCGTCGCGGCGACCACGAGGTCGCTGGCAGACACGTCGGGGCCGCGATCCCGTGCTCGTCCTTCGTTCCCACGATCTCTGTGAGAACGGGATAGGCCGCGCGCATTGCTTCGTTGAGCACCACGAACCGCAGCGACGAGCATTGAAAGGTCTCTCCTGGGCGGATCGGGCGGATCTCGAACACCGCCTCGCGTCGCCCGCCGTAATAAGTGCCGTTGTGACTGCCGTGGTCTTGGACTCGGAGTGCACCGCTGCGCCGCTCGAGCGTGCAGTGAAGCTTCGAGAGATAGTAGCCCTCGATCGAGACGTCGCACTTTGCGCCCGACCCGAGCGAGAGCGTCATGTTCTCGCTCGGCAATACGAACATGCGCCCGGTGAGGTACTCGCACAGTGCGGTGACATCGTCGGGGTCACCCGTGTAGAACGCGCCGAGCTCCCATTCAGGGAGCGTCGTCGTGCGCGGCGCTGTGGCGCCGTCTCGCTTTTGGGTACCGTCCGACGGCTCGACTTCGTCATTCCGCTCATCCATCCATTGCGCGCGGGATCCCTGCAAGGGGCATCCAACATTCAGTCGATTGTCTCATTTCGTTGGACGAGCTGGCGTCGGAAAGCGCCTCGAACTATGAGCGGTCGCCGCTTGCGGCACGCGGCGCGATCTTCCCCATCCCCTCGTATTCTACGCGCGCGGCTCGCTCAAGGTGTCGCTGCGAAATAGGCCCGTCCTCGTCCGCCGCCAGGAACGCCGCGCGCAACGCAGCGTTGCGGATGTAACCGCCCGACATCTCGTAACGAGTCGCCAGGCTAGCGAAGTCCAAGGCCGGCTCTAACGGCGCGCTGGGCGGGAACATTGCGTTCCACAAACGCGCGCGCTCTTCGGCGTCCGGAAGTTCGAACCGCAGATGCAGCGAAAGTCGGCGCTGAAACGCCGGGTCGATGTTGCTCGCATGGTTCGACGTGAGGATGCAGATTCCGGTGTAGGTCTCGAGCCGCTGAAGGAGGTAGTTGGTCTCGTTGTTCGCGTGCTTGTCGTTCGATGACGTCTGCGCCGTCCGCTTGCCGAACAGGGCATCTGCCTCGTCGAAAAGCAGCACGGCCTGACTGGCCTCGGCGGCGTCGAATAACGCCGCGAGGTTTTTCTCCGTTTCGCCGATCCATTTGGACGACAGCTTCGCGAGGTCGACTTGATAGAGTTCGAGGCCGAGGTCCTTCGCGATGAGTGCAGCGCACATGCTCTTGCCGGTACCCGGCGGACCGGAGAACAACGCAGACACGCCCAGTCCCTTTCCGACTTTCGCGGCGAAGCCCACTGCTCATAGACGCGCCGACGCTCGCGGACGCGCGCCATCAGTTCAACCACGGCACTGACTTGATCTTCAGGCATCACGAGATCAAGCCAGGTCTGGCTCACCTTCATCCGTTTGGCGTATCGCCCGAGTTTGTCGTCGAGAACGGTCCGCACGCCCGCGTGGATGTCGTCCGGCGTAACGGCTCGCTGACCTGCATGCGCAAGCGCCGCGTCGGCGGCGCGACGAATGAGCGCGGGTGCCAACGGGTACTGGCCAGCAAGATGGTCTGCATCGGATTCGGAACCCTGCCCGAGCGCGCGGAGCCACAGCGCGCCAAGCTGGACCGTTGTTGGCTGGTCGAGTTCCACTGCGATGATCGGGCGATCCCATTTGAATGCCGGTCGCTCTACGCCGCACGTCGCAAGCACTAGCCCAGGCACGTGCGCTACCAGCTCCGCACCGACGAGTTCGACAGCTTCGGCGCTAAGAGTATCAAGCGCCGACAGCAATGGCGTGCGGCCGAGCAGCAAGCACTCGAGCGCGATGCGGCGAAGTTGCGCCTTCATAGCCGGCCGCTCAGGCGACAGACGGCGTGCGTCGATTTGCAGTACCGCGAGGTTTACCTCGCGTGCTGCCGACAACAACAGACTGCGTCGCCCAAGCCCGGGCATCCCTGAGACCACTACGATGGCACGGCGCGCTCGCATCGCTTTGACGACCTCAGCGACGGCAGGGCCGCCGATAGCGAGCTCGCCGATTGGCGGCGTCAACTCCGGGCCAGCCGCGAAGGTCCCGAACGATGGGTCGACGCCAAGATCGCCATGGAGCAGCGCCAGCACCCGGCCAGACAACGCCCAGGTCTGGCGATGCTCATGAAGGTCGGGTGAGCCACCGTCCGAGCGTTCGATCACGCCGAGACGCCGCAACGACGCATCGGGCGCGAGTTCGCGGAGGGCGCGGCCGGAGAGGTTCGTCCCATACGCGATCCGGCGAATGGCGTCCAAGGTCGGGTCACCGCTCACGGTCGGCTCAAGCGCGGACACCAGACGTCGCACCGCAACATCAACCGCGACCGCGGCGAGAAGCCAAACCACATTCAATTCTCCTTCGCTGAGCCCAAGGCGCGACGACAAGAAGCATTGCGGCGCGGTCGCGGCATCTTTTGCGATGGTCGCCTGCAGAACATCGATTCGCTGAGTACGAGCTGACTCGTCAGCGCCTACAGGCTGCGGCCGGAGCGTGAGCTGAAGCAACTCGATGATGGACTTGAGGTGCAGCGTCGAAGGCGTCGGGATTTCGGCGAACATGCGAACAGCTATCGACCAGAGGGCCTACGGGTTGCGTGCTTTATTCGCCATGCGTTTCGGGTAGTTCCGGGCGACGCAACCCGCGGACACGTTGGCCGATACGGCGGCAATGCAAGAGCAATCGCTTGAACCAGCGGCCGCATCCCCCCAGTCCAGCGACCAGCATCTCCCCGCGCAGGAAGCGCCTGCAGCCTCAACGGCGACACTAGACGCCCCCGCGGGTGTCTTCGGCGGTCAACCCCTGCCCGGCTCCTTGCGAACCCAGTTGGAGAACAGCTACGCCGCCGACCTGAGCGCGGTCACAGTTCACGAAGACGGCGTTGCCGAGAAGCTCGGCGTCAAAGCGGTCGCTCGCGGAACACAGCTTCATTTCGCGCGCGGAGCGTTTGATCCGGCCAGCGACGCGGGCAAGCACATAATCGCGCACGAGGCCGCGCACGTTGTCCAGCAAGGCGCGGTCAGCTCCCGTGCGCCGGCAGCCGATAACGCGCAGCTTCACGTTGACGGCTCGCTCGAGCGGGAAGCCGAGGCGGCGGCCCACGCGGCTCTTGCTGGAACGAACGCGAAAATTTCGCGCGGGGTCACGACGGCATCATTTCAAGGTTTCGACTCGTGGGAGCACAGACTACTCGGAGACATCGCCACGGGAGGCGCCACGTACAAGATGGGTGCGGGGCTTACGCTAACGCATGGCGATTTCGTCATGCTTAACGGCGACTACTTCGACTGCCGGCCTGATGGCAACGCAGAGGACAACATCCTCCTTCTTGCCCAGAGGCCAAGTTCGAAACCAGGGCAGATGGTTGGAACTCAGGACGAAATAGTCGCGGCGCTCAAGGACGCGCAGAAAGGCGGGGCCAAGCACGGTAACGGGAACGACCCGCGATTCGGTCCCGGCGGCGAATGGGAGCACTTAGAAATCTCCGATGCGGTGAACGCCGCCATGACAGACCGCTTCAAGCGGCTCGCGCTCCACAACCGTGAGCACTTTGCACATCCGGCCAAAGACGGTCCAGAAGGGCCACGGCTGAACGCAGGAGGCTCGTATCGATCCCTTCACGAGACAGCACTGATGGAGGCCTTCGCGGCTGGAAACAAAGGCGCGGACGTCGGCGGAGCCATGATTCTCGAAGCGTGCGGTCAACATTTCCTTACGGACGCGTTTAGCTCCGGCCACATGCGGACCCAACGCGCTGACCTGCAGCAACATTGGAACACCAAGTATCCGGCGTTCCCCGAACAGTTCATAAACACGCTCGGTGAACTTGTCGGGCACGCGCTGCTAGCTGGCATGTCGAACACTGGAAAGGCCGCGCTCGTCGGCGTCGGAATGCTCACGCAGCTCGGCCCAGGGACAAACATAGTCGCCCAGGCAGAACTCATCAAAGCCGCGAAAGATAAGGCGCGTGCTGCGATCGGCAAGGCAGGCCCCCCAGGCTTCGGCGATATCGTGTCTTCGCTGTTGCATGACGCCGACAACGTTGCCGGCCTGTGGGTCACGAATGACCTTGGCTGGAGATGGATCGCGATGGGCGACGACAACATGTTGAAGGGACCCGCAAGCCCGCAAGCAGGGGGACGAACCCACTTCGACATCATCCGCGTCGCGGTTGAACTTGGCTGCATCGATATCCGGCACGCCTACTCCCTTGGCCAGACCAAATCGGGAATGCCGCGAGACCAAGTCCTGCTCGAGGTGATGCGCCGCGCAACCGAGCCTTCCAGGCCGTCGGCAGAAAAGTTCGCTGCCGAGCAAATTATCCCGCGCCAGGTGGAAGGGACCAACGGCGAGCAGGGCGGACTAGCCGACAACTTCGATGCGCTTCTCAAGCAACGTATGCGATCGGATAGCCCAATTCTGTTCGACAAGGGAATCGAGGCGTCAGCAAAATCGGGCACGATCCACGACCAATTGGAGGGCGTCGCGGAGGGCTTGGATGAAACGGCCGAAGGCGTTTTGCGGCCAAGGCAAGCGTTCGAGGACGGGGTGGTAAGCTACATGAGAAATGCGCCGATCAAACTCCTCAAGCGGATCCTCGGTGAATGACATGCTCGGGAGAACAGTCCTTGTCGCCGCATTTTTGTTGTCATGCTCGCACCCCGAGTCCGAGCGAAAGGCAGCATGGACCGGCTCCGCGCCCCTCAAGAGCTACTACCCGTTGCGTGAGGCCTCGTGCGGAGCAACCGGAACCGTTGTCCTGACAGACCTGGAGCCTAGCGTGTTGACCTTTCGGGACGCCACGCTCGCAATGAAGACCTCTTCACTCGCAAGGCTGCGCCCATCCGACGGCGCCCTCGTCACCGATGGGACCGATGTCATCGATCTCGACAGTGCTGCACGCGCACCCGCCCCCGGACACGGACACCCGACCGGCATGTGGACCAAAGCCGAGCGTGACACAACGTTCGCGTACGCCTACGATCTGCTCAAAGAGGGAACCGCTCAGGTCCAAGTGTTCGGCAATCGCGCCTGGACGCGGTCGATTCCGGGCGTGTTGGGCGCGGTCAGGCTCTCATCGGACGGAGCGTTCCTGGCTGCGCTCGTGCGCAAGTCGGACAGCAACGAGGAGCACCTCGCGGTCTTTGACCAAGGCGGGCTTCCCGTCTTCACGGTGGAGCTCGGCAACTCGACGTCGGACGTTCTCGTGTTCGACCCGAAGGACAATCGAATTGGGGTGATCAAGAACACCGACGAGGGCGAACAGCTCGTCTTAGTTTCGACCGCCGGGAAGGTCTTGCTTGAGACTAGCCTCGGACACGGAGGCGCGCCGACGCAAAGTAGGTTCGGCGTCGACTCTTGGGGATCGCTGAGCGGAGACACCTTCTGGATCTTCGGCTCGCACTGGCGCGGTAACGGCGAAGGTCTCAACGAACGCTCGCAGTGCGACTACCTCCGCATGACGCTCCCGGCCAGCGGCGGCGACGTGCGACGTGTGTTCGCGCAGGACCTGCCGGCAGTTTTCGGTCCCAAGCCGGACGGCGAATGCGATGTCCGCGTCATGTGCCCAACAGACGGCGGCGGCGCGATCTTGCTACGCCACGACTTCGAGACCGTTACCGCCGAGCGGTGGCCATCGCCACCGTAGCGAGCCTTTAGCAACCTCCGCGCTGCGCGGCCGATACGTTTGGTCATGAACCTCCGGACCGCTCTCTGGCTCGCCGCCCTCCGTCTGCCGCGCGGCGCAGTGGCGCACCTCCGCGGTGACCTTGGCAAGCTCGCCGCGCAGCTGCTCGCGCTCGAGCGGCCGGTGGTCCAGGCTTGACGCCGGCTCGGCCGCGACGGAGGTCGGCGCGGAGCCGAGCGAATCAGGCGTGGGCGTTCATGGCCGCCGACGCCGCGCGGTTCAGGACCTGAGGTCGTTACCTCGCTGCGAAAGGATGGAGCGGGGACTTCGAGCGGAGAGACCACCCGGGCCTACGTGCGCGCGAGGGGTTGGCCAGTTAGGCGCTGGTGGCGCCTCGACGAATGGCGGCAACAGGGGCCGGCACGTAATTCCGGAGCCTGGAAGGCAGGTGAGGTTGAGCGCTGATTTCGTTCGGGACGAAAACGTCAATCATTCGCTGTCGTGAACTGAGTGCGCCGTGTTCTCATCGACACGGAGGTATAAGACCGACTCGCCGCCAAGCTCCCCGATGCACGGCACTTCGAATGAATAGTACGCCCAAGTCGCCGAATACACGGCAAGCGGAATTCCGTTCTCGTGAAAGTGCTCGACCGCCTGCCATGCGCTCCACGCAAAAAAGACCTCGATCGTTTTACCAGGAGCGACCATCATCTGTCTTATCATGCGAGTCTGCGACGGAGACGAATATGTGGATGGCGCCTTTCCGTCGAACCATGCATCTTCGGAGACTAGGTCCATTTGCTTAATCTGTGTCTCGAACAGATCGTTCCATTCCGCCTTAAAATGCGTACGCGTTCACGGGGTGGAGTCCGGATCTCCCCGCTGCGTGAAATGGATCGACGAGGATCGCATCCGGACGGCGGGCGTGATCAAAACAATGGGTGAGTTCGAGCGAGGCACGGATCGACCGCCTGGAGCGCCAGGTCGAGCTGCTGCTCGCGAAGGTCGATGCGCAGGCGGTCGAGATCGCGGAGCTGAAGGCCGAGAACGTGACGCTGCGGGCGGAAAACGCCGACCTGCGGCGCCGGCTCGGGGAGAACTCGTCGAACTCGAACAAGCCGCCGTCGACCGACCCGCCGGGCAAACGCGCGGAGCGCACGAAGCCGACGCCGAGTGGCCGCGCGCCAGGTGGCCAACCTGGGCACAAGGGTAACCGGCGCGCGCTGCTACCCGCGAGCAAGGTGACCCGCTCGTTCGAGTGCTACCCGGGCGAATGCCGCCGCTGCGGCACCGAGTTGCCGCAGCGGCCCGATCCGGACCCACTGCGGCATCAAGTGATCGACGTCCCGAAGATCGAGGCAGACGTCCACGAGTTCCGTCAGCATCGGGTCACGTGTGCCTGTGGCGCTATCACGTGCGGCGAGCTGCCGACCGGGACGCCGGCCGGGCTGTTCGGCCCGCGGCTGCTGACGCTGATCGCCGTGTTGACCAGCTCGATGCATGTCAGCCGACGCAAGGTGCAGCTGTTGCTTGCGGACCTGCTCGGGATCGAGGTGTCGCTGGGCTGCATCAGCGAGTCCGAAGAGGTCGTCAGCGCCGCGGTCGCCGCGGCCGTCGACGAGGCTCGCATCCATGCCCTCGCCGATCGGGTCAAGCACGTCGACGCGACCACGTGGTACCAGTCCGGCGCCTACCGCAGCCTGTGGGTGCTGGCCACCAAGGCGGTCACCGTGTTCTACGTGGCGGCGAACGGCACCGAGGCTGCGCTGCGCAAGTGGCTCTCGGAAGTGCGCGGGATCCTCGTCAC